>NZ_JABBJJ010000295.1 GCF_012933655.1 Pyxidicoccus fallax
CCCGCCACACCCAGCGCCACGCCCAGGCCCACCGAGCCCAGCCCCTGGCGCAGCACCAGCCGCACCACCTCGCCGCGCGGCGCCCCCAGCGCGAGCCGCACGCCCATCTCCCGCGTGCGCTGGCTCACCAGGTAGGACAGCACGCCGTAGATGCCCACCGCCGCCAGCACCAGCGCGAGCGCCGCCATCAGTCCCAGCAGCACCATGTTGAAGCGCTCCGAGCCCAGCGAGCGCTCCACGTGCTGCTCCAGCCTCAGCGTCTCCGACACCGGCTGCTGCGCGTCCACCGCCCACAGCTCGCGCTGCACGGAGTTCACCAGCGACGCGTGGGGGCTGGCCGAGCGCACCAGGAGGTTCTGCGGGAGGATGCGCACCAGCATCGCGTTCATCGCCGGAGCCACCTGTCCCAGGGCGGTGTAGAGCACCACGGGCGTGTCCTCGGCGAGCCCGTTCTCCCGCACGTCCTTCACCACGCCCACCACCGTGCGCGGCACCTTGTCGCCGATGCTGGGCACCGAGAAGCCCACGCGCAGGCGCTGGCCGACGGGGTCCTCGCCCGGCCAGTACTTGCGCGCCGCCGCCTCGTTGATGACCACCACCGGCTCGGAGCCCGCCACGTCCGCCTCCGAGAGCAGCCGGCCGCGCACCAGGGAGATGCCCAGCGCCTGGAAGTACCCCGGCGTCACCGGGCGGAACTGGCCGCCGCCCACGCCGGGCCCGTCCGGGCGGCCCTCGTACCTGCCTTCAATCGCGAACTCCATGCTGGGGCCGATGCCCATGGGCAGCGCGGACGAGAAGCCCGCCGCCTCCACGCCGGGCAGCGCCGCCACGCGCTCCACCACCTGCCGCGCGAAGCGCTCCTGGGCCACCGGGTCGCCGTAGCGCGCCTCCGGCAGTGACATGCGCAGCACGTGGACATTGCGCGAGTCGAAGCCCGGGGCGGTGTTGCTGAGGGCCGCGAAGCCGCGGATGAGCAGCGCCGCGCCCACCAGCAGCACCACCGCCAGCGCCACCTGCCCCACCACCAAGAGCCGCCGCGTGCGCCCGCCCGCGCGGCCCGCCGTGGCCCGCTGCGCGCCCTCCCGCAGCGCCTCCTGCAGGTCGGGCCGTGACGCCTGCCACGCCGGCAGCAGCCCGAACAGCAGCCCCGTCAGCAGCGAGGCGCCCAGGGTGAAGGCCAGCACCGCGCCGTTGACCTCCACGTCCGCGCCGCTCAACCCGATATGGGTCCCCGGCAGCCCTTCTGGCGCCAGGGCCAGCAGCGCCGGCAGCACGGCCGTGGCCAGCGCCAGCCCCAGCCCGCCGCCCGCCAGCGACAGCAGGAGGCTCTCCGTGAGCAGCTGCCGCACCAGCCGCCCCGGCGCCGCGCCCAGGGCCGCGCGCACCACCAGCTCCCGCTGCCGCGCCGCCGCCCGCGCCAGCTGCAGGTTGGCCAGGTTGACGCACGCGATGAGCAGCACCAGCGCCACCGCCCCCAGCAGCACCCAGAGCGCCAGCCGCAAGTCCCCCGCGAGGAAGGTGCGCAGGTCCTTCACCCGGAAGGACTCCATGTCCGCCACGAGCAGCGGCTTCTCCTCGTGCATGCGGCGGCTCAGCGTCGCCAGGCCCGCCTCCGCCGCCTCGGCGTCCACGCCCGGCTTCAGGCGCCCGATGATGGAGAGGAAGTTGGCGTTGTCGTCATTGGCGAGGTCGAGCTGCAGGGGCGTCCACAGCTGCGCGCCCTCCGGGTAGCGGAAGCCCGCGGGCGCCACGCCCACCACCGTGTGGGGCGTGTCGTTCAGCGTGAGGGACTGGCCGATGACGTCCGGGGCCCCGCCGAAGCGCCGCTGCCACAGGCCGTGACTGATGACCACCACGCGCGCGGCGCCCGCCACGTCCTCCTCCGGCAGGAAGCCCCGGCCCAGCTGCGGCCGCACGCCGAACGTCTCGAAGAACGAGCCCGTCACGCGCATGCCGGACAGCCGCTCCGGAAGCCCGTCCCCCACCAGGTTGAAGCCGCTGGGAATGGGCTCGTGCGCCGTCACGTGCGACAGCGCGGGCGCCTGCGTCGCCAGCCACGCGTAGTGGGCGATGGCATGCGAGGAGCTCTTCCCGTCCGGGGCCTCGCGGAGCACCTGCACCAGCTGCTCCGGCTCCGGGTACGGCAGCGGGCGCAGCAACACCCCGTGCACCACGCTGAAGATGGCCGTGTTCGCCCCGATGGCCAGGGCGAGTGTCAGCACCGACACCAGCGTGAAACCACGGCTCTTGAGCAACAACCGGATGGCGAAGCGGAGGTCATCGGCCAGCACGGACATGGAGCACCCCTTGCGGTGTCGTTCCCTACGGCGCGCCCTCCGCCCGATTGCGTCCCTCCCCACGGAATGGGACTTCACCGTAAGCCGGGAAGTGCCCGAATCGCTTTCACGTCAAGGCTTTCACCGGCCTGCGCGCCGATACTTTCCCAGCGTGGGAGAAATCGCGTGGTGCTTGCACTCGTATTGACGCCGTGCGACTGCTGTCCCCTTTTTGGGGCCGTTTCTGCAATTCATTGAAGGAGTCGTCGTGCTGCGTCCTTCGCGCGCCCTGCTGTCCGCCCTTTCCTCGCTGGCCCTGCTCCTCGGCCCCACCACGGCCCTGGCGCAGGAGTCCCGCCTGCCCCACTTCAACCTCCAGCGCCTGAAGCTGGACCCAGCGGCGCTCGGCTCGCTGATGGTGGGCACCGGCCGCACGCTGCCCCAGGGCATGCTGCGCGTGGCGGTGCAGGGCCACTACGAGTCGCTGCCCTTCATCTTCCAGACGCGCTGGGAGCCGGGCGGCGGCACCGGCCTGGTGGAGAACCGCTTCACCATGGACGTGACGGCCGCCTACGGCGTGCTGTCGTGGCTCCAGGTGTCCGCGGAGCTGCCCTTCATCGTCCAGCAGGGTGGTGAGCCGCACCTGGGCGTTGCCCCGCCCGCCGGCCAGGGCATGGGGACGCCGTGGGTGGGCCTGCGCACGGCGCTCCTTCGCCAGGACTTCGGCTTCCAGGTGGCGGCGGACGTCACCGCGGCGCTGCCGGTGGGCAACGAGGAGCTGCTGGCGCGCGACGAGTACGCCGTCCATCCCCGCCTGCAGCTGGGCTTCCTCGCCGAGGGCTGGCAGGTGGGTGGCGAGGCCGGCGTGCTGCTGCGCAGGAAGCAGGACCTGAGCGGCCTCTCGGGGGACTCGAAGGACATCATCGGCAACGAGCTGCGGCTGGCGGGCACGGTGACGTCCCGCGCCGGAGACTCGACGCGCGGCGAGGTGAGCGTGCTGGCCGGGGTGCCGCTGGAGGGCGGCCGCTGGGGCGCGGAGCTGCTGCTGGCCATCCGCAAGCACGCCCTGTCCTGGCTGGACCTCTACGTCATGGGCGGCCCGGGCGTGGGCGCGAGCCTGGACACGCCCACCTTCCGCTTCATGGCCGGCGCCTCGTTCTCCACCTCCAAGGTGGACTGAAGCGAGGCGCCCGCCTCCTTCCGTCGGCTACTTGGGCATCACCCCGAAGGCCTTCGCCATCGCGATGCCGATGCCCAGCAGGCTCTCCCCGGCGATGAAGCCGGAGGCCACCGGCAGCACCGCGGCCTCCGCCAGCTTCGGCTTCTTGCGGCGCATCACCTCGGCGATGGCCGCGCCGATGAAGAAGGCGATGGAGCTGGAGCCGGGGATGACGATGGCCAGGCCGAAGCCCGCGGCGGACGGCACGTAGGCCTTCGCCTTCGCCGGGGCCCACTTCTCCAGCAGCACCAGCATGATGCCGAGCGACGCGCCGCACAGCGCGCCCAGGCGGGCGGAGGGGTGCAGCGCCGACACGCCCGTGGCCAGCAGCTTGGACACGCCGGCCCACACCATGGACGCGGGCGCGGGGAACTCCTCCGTGCCCAGCATGTCCGCGCTGGGCACCAGCAGGTTGAACGCGGGCACCACCACCGCCGCGCCCGCCACCACGCCGAACAGCTGCGCGACGAACTGCTGGCGCGGGTTGGCCCCCAGGAGCCACCCGGACTTCAGGTCCGTCAAGAGGTCCGCCGAGTGCAGTCCCACGCCGCCGGTGGCGTTGGCGCTCATCACGTTGGCGGGGATGTTGCCCGGCGCCAGGCCTCCGAAGATGAGCTGCGTGACGGGGCCCAGCGCCTTGGTGGGCGTGGTGTCCGTCTCACCCGTGACGCGGCTGGCGATGACGCCCATGACGACAGCCAGCGGCATGGCCAGCACGCCCGCCCACCACGGAATCTGGAAGAGGTAGGCCATCAGGAAGATGGCGATGGGCCCCAGCACCGCGAAGCCCAGGGGGAACCAGGCCGGCGGGCACTCGATGCCGGCCAGCGGGTCCTGCGCCTCCTGCTCCTTGCTCTTGCCGCCGAAGAGGCCGGACAGCGCCTTGAAGGAGCGCGCCACGCTGCGCCACTGGAAGGCGAAGGACAGCAGGCCCGACGACACCAGCAGCGCCGAGCCCGTCCACACCGCCCAGCTGTTGATGGCCTTGTACGTCACCTCGGGGATGACGCCCTGGCCCACCATGGCCGGCGCGAGGAAGCCGTACGTCAGCACCGCGCCCAGCAGCATGGACCAGCCCGTCTTGAAGCTCACCAGCGCGCCGGCGCCCACCAGGAGCAGGCTGAAGTCGAAGGACAGCGACCACGCGGAGGCCTTCTTCCCCAGGAGCGTGAAGGGCAGGCTCGCCTTCTCCGGGATGTTGGTGAGCCAGCTGAAGCGCGCGTCGCGCACGAGCACCAGCAGCGCGCCGATGAGCCCCGCCCCGCCCAGCAGGCGCGACTTCTGGCGGGCCACGTCGCCGTGGCCATGCAGCGCGCGGATGGTCTCCGCGGTGGCGGTGCCCGTGGGGAACGGCAGCGCCTCGATGTTGATGAGCTGGCGCTTGATGGGGATGGCGGCGAAGACGCCCAGCGCGGAGATGACGGCGAACCACACCATCAGCCAGCCCGACGACGGCAGCGTGCCGGTGAGCATCAGCAGCGCCGGCACCGCCGCCATGTTGCCGCCGCCCGTCATGTAGCCGGCGGCCGACGCCACCGAGCCCATGGCGTTGTTCTCCAGGTCGGTGAAGTCCTTCTTCAGCACCCGCAGCGAGCGCAGCGTGCCGAAGACGGCGAACGCGAGGATGCACGCGGTAATCGTGACGCCCAGGCTCCAACCCGTCTTGAGGATGACGTACAGGTTGGACAGACACATCACCGCGCCGATGAGCATGCCGGAGATGACGGCGCGCGGGGTGAGCTGGCGGACGCCGCCCTGGTAGACGTGCTCGAGCCAGTAGCGCTCCGGGTCCTTCGCCGCGGACGCGCCGGGGTCGCCGGGCGGCAGGTCCGGCGGGTGGAGGCGCAGCTCACTCGGCGAGGGGGTCTGTGACGGGGAGGAGTGACTCATTGGGGCGGCAAAGATAGTGCACAGCCCCCGGCCCCGCGAAATGCTCGTTCCACCCGGCGGGTGGAGGGTGCTGTCCCCCACCCCCGGAGTGGCCGCGCTGCGTCAGCGCGTGTCAGCCGTGGTGGTGGCCGCCGGGCCCATGGACGTGGCCATGGGTGAGTTCCTCGTTCGTCGCGGCGCGCACCTCGCGCACGGTGACGTCGAAGTGCAGCGTCTTGCCGGCCAGCGGGTGGTTGAGGTCCACGACGACGGCGTCCCCCTGCACTTCCTGGATGCGCAGGGGGATGTCGCCCTGCTCCGTGCGGGCCATCAGCGTCTGACCGGGCTCCGGATTGAAGCCGGGCGGCAGCATGGAGCGCGGCACGGTGCGCACGCCCTCGGGGTCGTGCTCGCCGTAGCCCTGCCCCGGCGCCACCACCACCTGCTTGCTCTCTCCGGTGGACATGCCCTCGATGGCGCCCTCCAGGCCCGGGACGATTTGACGGTGCCCGTGCAGGTAGGCGAGCGGCTGGCCGGGCGCGCTCTGGTCGATGACCTCTCCATCACCCAGGTGCAGCCGGTACTCCAGCGAGACGACGGAATCCTTGCCAACCCTCATGGGGGCTCCTTGGACGGGTGTTGCGATGGGACTGCCACTGCGAGAAAGGATGCGCCGCGAAATGCCCGCTGTCAGGAAGCGGTGGAGTCCACCGCCTCCTCTCCTGCCGGGCGGACGTCCGGCTCCCCGCGCGCCACGTACACCGCGGCGGCCAGGTCTCCGGAGACGTTGAGGGTGGTGCGGCACATGTCGAGGAACCGGTCCACGCCGAGGATGAGGCCCAGGCCCTCCACCGGAATCTTGAACATGCCCAGAATCATCGCGATGACGGGGATGGAGCCCGCGGGCACACCGGCGGTGCCGATGCCCGCCAGGATGCAGATGAACATGATGAGCGCCTGGTCGGGGATGCTGAGCGGCACGCCGTAGACCTGGGCGAGGAAGAGCACGGTGACGCCCTCGAAGAGGGCCGTGCCGTTCTGGTTCATCGCCGAGCCGGCGGTGAGCACGAAGCGGGACACGTTGCGCGGCAGCTTCAGGTTCTCCTCGGCCACCTTGAGCGCGGTGGGCAGCGTGGCGCTGGAGGACGCGGTGGAGAAGGCCGTGGCCATGACGAGGCGGATGTCGCGGAAGAACTGGATGGGATTGCGGCCGCCCAGGAAGCGCACGGACAGCGAGTAGACGACGAACATGTGGAAGCCGAGCGCCAGCAGCACCGTGCCCACGTACGCGGCGAGCTGCGAGAGGATGCCCAGGCCCAAACGGGCCGTCATGGCGTACAGCAGCGCGGCCACGCCGAAGGGCGCCAGCCGCAGCACGCCGTCGATGAGCTTCATGATGACGTCGTAGAGACCCTGGATGGTGTCCCGCAGGCGCTTGACGGGCTCGCCCGGGGTGAGCGCCACGCCCATGCCGAAGATGAGCGAGAAGACGATGAGCCCGATGAAGTCCCCGTCGGCGGCGGCCTTGAGGGGGTTGGTGGGCACCATGGAGACGAGCACGGAGCCGAAGGACGTGTCCCCCGGCGGCGGGGCCGGCTTTACCTGGACGCCGCCCCGGGCCAGGGCGCGCGCCTCGTCGCTGAGGCCGGCGCCGGGCTGCAGGAGGTTGACGAGCAGCAGGCCGATGAGGACGGAGATGGTGGAGAAGACGACGGTGTAGCCGAGCGTGCGCAGGCCCAGCCGTCCCACCTGCTTCAGGTCCAGCTCCGCCACGCCCATGACGAGGGCGGAGAAGAGCATGGGCACCACGAGCATGAGGAGCAGGCGGATGAAAATCTGCCCCAGGGGGGCGGCGACGTTGTCCGCGGTCCACGACAGCCATGGCGCATGCTGGGCGACGAGCTCGGCGGTGAGGGGCACGCCCTCGCCGGCCGCGCGCCGGGCAATGGCCCCGGCGATGGCATTGGCGGAGAGGCCCGCCACCGCGCCGGCGGTAATGCCGATGAGCATCTTCTGGTGCGCCTTCATCCAGGTGTCTCCGCGCCCTCCTGTCCGGAGGGGAATGGGCGGGGCAGCCTAGCGGCAAAGGAAGGTGGCGCCCACCCTCACGGTGGGACAATGCTCGGTGCCCGATTGGAAACGCTCGTCCAGCTCACCGAAGCCGCCGTGCCCGCCCCCCTCTTCCGACGCCTGCTGCGGTGCGTGGGGGCCGTGGGGACGGAGCGCCTGCGTCAGACGTACCAGACGACCTTCTGGTACGACTTCGGCCCGCCCACCAACGTGGTGGAGGAAGTGATTCTCACGCTGCGCCCGGACGTGGTGGGCCGGCGGCGCATCGCGGGCGTGGAGTGGTGGCTGTCGCGCATGGACCCGACGGACGTGCGCGTGGACTTCCACCAGGACCGGGACGAGAAGCTCGCGCTGCGCACGGGGGAATTGGTGCACCCGCGAATCTCCTCGGTGCTGTTCCTCAACCGGGTGCGCGGCGGGGCGCTCGTGGTGACGCGGGAGCTGCCCAATCCGGACAACCCCTCGCTGGCGCCGTCGCGGCTGGACACGGCGGACCTGGTGGCGCCGCGGCCCAACCGGCTGGTGCGCTTCGACGGGACGCTGACGCACGGCGTGCTGGACGCGGAGAATCGGATTCCGGACGGACGGCTGCCGGGCCGCGCGAGGCAGCGGCGCACGCTGGTCATGAACTGGTGGGGGCACCGGCCCACGGACATCCCCCGGTGGTCGGAGACGCGCCTCTACCGTGCGCTGGGGGGCTGAGCCTCGTTGGTGACCACACCCGCCAGCCCCACCGACGGCGCGTGTCAGGTCCCCTGGGCCTTCAGCTCCGCCGCCGTCTCGCGGAGGCGGCGGGTGACGCGCTCGGCCCACTCGGGCTCGATTTCGAGGCAGGCCGGGCGGCGGCCGAGCCGCAGCGCGGCGGAGGGCATGGAGCCGCTGCCGGCGAACGGGTCCAGCACGGTGTCACCGGGGCGGCTGTACGTGCGCACGAGCGGCTCGAGGACCGAGAAGGGCTTGTGGTGCGGGTGCCCGCCCCAGCGGCCCGCCTCGCCCTCATCGTCATAGCCGCCGACGACGGCCCAGACGGTGGGCAAATCCCCGGGGGCGAGCGGCGGCGCGGGGGTGCGGGCGATGACGAGGGCGACCTCGTAGACGCGCAGGGTCTGCTCGTTGGCGTTCTTGTCGGTGGTGCGCTTGCCCCAGACGTACTCGCCGCGCAGGTGCGGGTAGCCCAGGCCGCGAGCGGCGGCGAGGATGGGCTCCTTGCCGAGCAGGTTGGTCCAGATGACGAGGGGCGCGTCCGGGGTGAGGTGCGCGACGGCGCGGGACATCCAGGCCTCGGAGAAGGCGCGGTAGTCGCGGACGGTCTCGAAGCGGACGATGGGGTTCTGGTCGATCTTCTTGTGCGCGCGGGGGTCTCTGAGGTCCCCCCCTTTGCGGCGCCGGGTGAGGAGGCAGTACGGCGGGTCCGTGTGGAGCAGGGCCGCGCGGGTGTCGCCGAGGGCGGCGCGGTAGCCATCCGGCTCGCGCGAGTCGGCGTTGATGCAGCGGAGGGATTCGGGCGAGGGAAGAGAGGTCATCGTCCGGGACGGCACCCTACACGGCGGGGCGCGGGGCTCAAGTCGCGGGTGCGGGGGGCTCGCGGGTGACGGAGCGGATGTCGCCGACCGGCACCCGGGCGTGCGAGCGGAAGACGGCGAAGTCGTCGCCCTGCTCGGTGACGACGTCGACGACCTGGTCGATGAAGGTGTCGCCCGCGCGGAGCTCCACGGCGACGGGACGGCGACGGAGGACAGCCTCCTCGAGCACGTCGATGAAGTCGCAGCGGCCCACGTCGTCCTGGCACATCCGGGTCATGGCTTGCCTGCCTCCTCGTGCCCGCGCTGGGTGCGGGTGGGGGGAATGTAATGACGGGCGGGTGACGGGGCTCGACTAGCGTACGAGGAGGCTCGTGGGAGGGACCGATGCGCCTGTGCGGGTATGCAGTGGTGCTGGTGTTGACCGTGGGGTGTGGGGCGGGGAGCCCGGCCCGGCGTGGAGCTGGGGAAAGCTATGCGCAGTCACTGGACTCCCCGTCGGCGACGTGCCAGCGGAATCCGGCCTACTGCGCCGCCCTGACCGGGAAGGAGACCGTCGTGGCAGTGCGCGCGGTCCAGGTGGCGGCCGCGGGCAAGGCGTGGGCGGAGCTGGAGGAATTGGAGAAGAAGCAAATTGACGACATCCTCAGGAAGTGTGCGCAGTGGGCCGATGCCCAGGTGAACCAAAAAGAGTTTGGAGGAAGAGCCCCGACCGAGGATGAGTGCAGCCAGGTGGTGGGGGGAACAACAGAGAATCCCATCAAGCGCCGCATGAGGCTGGGAAGCGCGAAGCATGCACTGGCCACCCAATGCGCCGAGGTGAACCTGGGCAATTTCCTCCCGGGAAGATTCAGCCTGGAACAGCGCTACCGCATCCACCCCGAAACACGACAGTTGGAGCGCATCCAGCACGAGTCGGAGTTGGAGATGTTGCGCAAAGGCGGCAAAGAACTCGTGGGGTCGGTGGTGCCCGACGTCGTCATCCATACAGGCAATGCGCTTCAGCCCCAACGGGTCTACGACTTCAAGTTTCCTTGCCCTGAAAGCAACCCGGGCTCATGGAGAGATTATCGTTCTGGGAACCCCCATAACATCAAGAATCAAGGGGAAGCCTACCAAAAAGTCTTTGATGCACCTTCGCTACTTGTGACACCCAAAGGCGTATTCTGATGAGCGAGCGATATCCGGATGTGCGGGTCCAATTCGATGGCAACGACGTGGCCATTCCCAATGGACTCATTCTTAGATTCTTCATGCACCGCTCCCATCAGGAGATTGCTCCCGCCGTGGCGCGTGCGCTGGACGTGTACACGCAGGCCATTCGACCAGGGACTTTGGCTTGGTACCCGGATTCAGAAGGCGATTGGCAGAGACTCGATGCAATTGCCTGGGAACGCACGCGGCGCGGGATGCTCGAAAGCCCGTCCTTCTTCGTCACCCTGATTGACCGACCAGACGCTGCCGTGAAGTTCCAGTTTGATTACGGCGGGATATCACTAGAAGTTCCCGGCTTGCTCGACGACCCCAGGCGGACATGTATCGCAACGTTCTCGCTCCCCGTCGAGTTCCTGGAGCAACGAGGCCCCGGGCACGTGCGTGAACTTGCCCTGCAGTTGGCCACGTGCCTCCCCTTCCATTCGGGCTACGCGAGTCTCTGTTTCGATATGTTCTGCCCACTCGCGGACGTTGCCCGACAGCTCTACAAGCTCTGCTTCCGATACCCGGGAATGGACATGCTTGACTACAGGGTCTCCTGGGATATCGGCACGCGGGTCCCTGGCGCGTACTGGCTCACCTTTCTGAGCAATCCGGTCCTGGGCGAACTGGGGGGCGTGGACGGCCTGCGCGCGCGACTGACGTCACCGGGCACGACGGTCCAGGCACTGGATGGCGAGCGAGCGGTGGTCACACTGGGCCAATGGCCAGAGGCAGGTGACTTGGAGGCAGGCAAGGACCTGCCCGCCTACCGCGCGCTGGCCCGTGTCCTGGAGCCCTGGCTCTACCACTGCGACCCGCAGGCCTTCGTGCACTACGACTTTTCGTCGGCGGACAGGCTCCGCTGGGAGCGCCGCTTCCTCGACTGACGCGCCTCAAGAGTTCATCCGCAGGAGGAACTGATGCGGTTGTGCCGGTATGCCGTGGTGCTGCTGTTGACCGTGGGGTGTGGGGCGGGGAGCCCGGCCCGGCGTGGGGCTGGAGGAAGCTATGCGCAGTCGCTGGACTCCCCGTCGGCGACGTGCCAGCGGAATCCGGCCTACTGCGCCGCCCTGACCGGGAAGGAGACCGCCGTGACGGTGCGCGCGGTCCAGGTGGCGGCCGCAGGCAAGGCGTGGGCGGAGTTGGAGGAGTCGGAGCGGTTGGGCATCGAAGCGATTCTGGTCGAGTGCGCCAGATGGGCGGATGCGGAGGTGAACCAGAGGGAGTTCGGAGGCAGAGGCCCCACGAAGGCGGAGTGCGCCGAGCAGGTCGCGGGCACAGCGGAGACCCCCGTCACCCGAGGCATGAGACTGGGCAGCGCGAAGCACGCGCGTGCAATGCAGTGCGTAGAGGAGAAACTGGGCGCGGCCTACCCTGGACGCTTCAGCCAAAACCAGCGCTATCGCCTTCACCCCGAGACACGACAACTGGAGCGCATCACACACGAGAAAGAGTTGGAGATGTTACGCAAGGGAGGCGGCGACCTCTTGGGCTCGGTGGTGCCTGATGTCATCATCCATACGGGCAACCCACTCCAGGTTCAGTGGGTTTACGACTTCAAGTTTCCCTGCCCCGAGGACAACCCCACCTCATGGAGGCGCTATCCGCATGGAAATCCTCTCAAGGCACTTCACCAGGGCGACGCATATCACAAGGTTTTCGGACTTCAACCCAGCCGCGTCACTCCTCAGGGAGCGCTTCAATGAACGAGCACTATCCGCGGATTCGAATCACGTCCGACAGGGATTACGTCCTCATCCGAGAAGGCCTCACCATCCGCTTTTACATGCACCGCTCCCATCGGGGCCTTGGTCCGGCTGTCATCCGTGCGCTGGATGTCTTCATCCGCGCGCTGGGGCCTGAGGTCCTGACGCTCCATCCAGACATGGAGGGGGACTGGCACACGCTCGACGACAAGGCCCGGGAGCGCATTCGAAGGGACCTGCTCGAAGGCGAGTACGCGTATGCCGCGATGGCGAGCGCGTCCAATGGAGTCCCGGAGTTCCTGTTCGAATACACGGGCGTATCGCTGGAAACCGCGAATCCGTTCGACGAGCCGGGGCGTTCGTGTGTAGCAACCTTTCAGCTCTCTACGGAGTATCTGGAGCAGCATGGGCCTGGACAGGTGCGTGAACTGGCGCTGGAGTTGGCGTCACACCTGCCCTTCAACTCCGGCTACGCAAGCCTGTCGTTCAATGCCATCATGGACTTGGTGGGAGTCAGACGACGCATCCGGCACATCTGTTTCCGCTATCCAGGGATGGAGATAGTGGAGGACTCCGCGTATCACAACATGGGTACGCGGATTCCCGGGGCGCACTGGCTGACATTCCTGGGCCCTCCGGTGCTGGGAGAACTGGGCGGCGTACAAGGTCTCCGTTCCAGGCTGTCCTCACCAGACACCCACGTCCAGCCATTGAAGGGAGACCGCGCGGTCGTCACGCTCGGACAATGGCCGGAAGCAGGCGACCTGGAAGCGGGAAAGAACCTTCCCGCCTACCGCGAGCTGGCTCGAATCCTGGAGCCATGGCTCTACCACTCCAACCCGGACTCATTCATTGATCCGGACTTCCCACCGGCGGACAAGCTCCGCTGGGAGCGCCGATTCCTCGACTGACACCCTCCCCGCTCAGGGCACTTCGATGCCCTGGATGACCACGGGCCTGCGGCCCCCCGCGTCCGACAGCTTGAGCGTGTAGCGTCCCTTCCGGAGCGCATTCGGGTCATCCAGTGGAACCACGACGTCAGCCTGCTGGTCGAAGCGAACGGGCATCTGCTGTACCGGAGGCCGGACCTTCACGCTGAGCCCCTGCTCATCCAGGAGCTCGGCTTCAGCAGCCGTCCAGTCCTCCCCCGGCTGTCTCAGCACCAGCTTGAGCTTCAATCCCGTCCAGGACTGCGCCATGTGGATGATTCGCAGCCCCTTGGGCTGGAGCTGAAACCCGCTGCCTGGATCCTGATAGGACACGTTCGTGTCGGCGAATCCATCTGTCCCACGCAGGGAAGCCACTACGGCTCCGATACCATCCGAAGCACGGGTCGCTCGCAGCTCCTCGACCTCACGTTGGAGCCGTGACAGCACCACCTTCAGCTCCGCCACCTCCTGGCGATAGGACTCCGCCGTGCGTGGATGGCGATAGACCTCGACCTGGCGTTCGACCCTGTCGGCATCCACCACCAGCATGACGGCGGCACGCTCCGGAACGGCGCCGCCGTGGAACCGAACCTCCAGCCGCAGCCGTTCCTCCTCGCGGAAGGTCGCCGAAGGAACGAGCGCCAGGTGGTCCTCCGAAATCCCCACTCGCTGGAAGCGCTCACGCCCATCCAGAACCACGTGCTCGGGTTCAATCCGCGCGTCGAAGAAGACCACCGTCGCGAGCCCTGGAGCGATATGGATTTCTGGCAGCGGAGCGCCCCCATCCGCCCCCAGCTCGATGCGACGAACACCTGGTGTTTCGAAGTCGGCGGCCCCAGCCGCACCGGACAGCAACAGTCCCCAGGCCAGCACGAGGAAGAAGGACCAGCGAGACACGAGAGGGGACCTCGATGAATGAGGGCATCAACGACATACGGGGCTCGTGATGCTTGTTACCTCTTGATGTACCTTATGACCCTTCCGTAATACACCGTCGTATTCAGATCGACCCGGGAGTTCATCATGGGCTTCTCTGGCGTACTCCCCGGGAGATACTCCGCACCCGGCTCTCCGTACGTCCCCTCGTCATCCATGAGCTGCGCACAGAAGGGATGCCTGTCGCCATTCGGCATCACCAACTCCGTCACCCAGGCATAGACCTTGTCCTTTCCTCGGAAGATCTGACCGACAAACCGGGTTCCCTTCGGGAGGCGCCCTTTTTCCAGGCCCTGCGTCGCATAGAAGGTGACAGGACTTCCATCCGGAGGCACGGGGACCGGGCCCTCGCGGTTGGGCGGAAGCATCGTGACTTCGCCGCGATTCCCGAAGTTGTGATTCGTTTCGTCGATGGGGAGTTCTCTCATGAACTTCAGCGCATCCTCCGGACACGGCTTCTCGGGAGACGCGGTGCGAACCTGGGGCCCTCCGGCACACGCAGCCGTCATGCAGGTCGCGACCGCCGCCGCCTTCAGGGCGCTGCTCGCCTGACGCTTCGGCGGCGGAGTCGCGGCCACGCCCCCATCAGGCGCCCCCGTCACCAGCGCTGACGCCTGAAGGCCCGCGTCAGAAGCAACCCCCGCGTCGGGGACAGGTGGCACGACCGCGAGGGGTGATGCATCGGGAGAACTCGGAGAACGGCTCGTCACAGCGGGACTTCCTTTCTCGGCGGGGGGAGGAGGAATGGACGCCGTCGTCCCCTCCGGCGACGGCGCAAGACGGCTCAGCCCGAAGGCCGCGAAGCCCAAAACCATGAGCACGCCCACCCCGAGCCCCACGACGGCTCCGCGGCTCCTTCGCCTCTCGGGCATCGAAGCAGTCACGGAGGCCTCCTCGTCACCTCCCCTGGGCAACACCAATGCCGATGACCCGGCTCCGCGCTCCTGGAGCGGCGCGGAGGCGAAGGTCTCCAGCGCAGTCGACGGCTCCGCGGCGACTTCGGGTTCCCTGGCCCCATCGGAGCCCGCTCCAGGCTCCGGCGGCTTCAGCGTGTCCAGCGGCGCTCGCACCAACTCCGGCACCATGCGCACGCGCGGCGTGTCCTCGCTCTCGCCCGGCGCCTCCGCCTCGGGAGGCCGGTCCAGCGACACCTTCCATGCGGACTGGCGCTTCTCCTTGGCCACGTCCCAGAGCGCCTGCAGCAGCGCCTCCGTGTTCGGGTAGCGGTCCTCCGGGCGCTTCGCCAGGAGCCGCATGGCGATGTCACTCAGGGCCCGCGGAACCTTCGGATTCACCACGTGCGGCGCTCGCGGCGTCACTGTCTCGATTGCCGGCAGCAGCCGGTCATACGGGAGCTTCGGGTCGAACGCGTACCCATCCGTGAGCGCCTCGTACAGCAGCGCGCCCAGCGCGTAGAGGTCCCCCGGGACGCCCGCGTCGAAGTGCGCGCCCTGCTGCCACGTGCCCTCGCGCAGGAAGGCCACGCACTCGGGAGGCAGCAGGTGGGGCGAGGCCGGCGCCACGCCCACCGTCAGCGTCGTCGCTCCTGGCATGCGCACCGTGCCCAGGTCGATGACGAAGGGCCGCTCGTCCTCGCGGCGGATGAGCAGGTTGTCGCCCTTGAGGTCGCGGTGGTGCATCCCTCGCCGGTGCAGGTCCGCCACCACGCGCACCACCTCCGTGAACACCGAGAGCAGGTGCGCCGCCGTGGGCTTCACCCGCCAGCGCCACTCGTGGAACGTCTCGCCGTCGATGTAGTCGGTGACGAAGTAGAGGTAGCCGTCCGGAGGAGCGGGCCACCGGTCCACCGCGTGGAGCCTCGGAAGGTGGGGATGCGGCGCGCAGGCCAGCAGCGCGGCCACCTCGTGCGCCAGCCGCCCGTTGACGTCCTCTTCCTCCGCCGCGTGCGGCCCCGCCGGACGGAGCGCCATCTTCAGCGAGTAGAACCGCCCTCCCCGCTCCACCTTGAAGACC
>NZ_JABBJJ010000296.1 GCF_012933655.1 Pyxidicoccus fallax
GTCCGGGCCCGGCCCAGCGCGACCGCCATCCCCACCGTGCCCGCCGCGAGCACGCCAGTCGTCGTCCCGCCGCCCGCGCCCGTCGCCCAGGCGGTGGCGGCCGCTCCGGCCACGCGCGCCCCGGCCGTCACGCCGGCCGCCGCGACGCCCGTCGTCGCTCCCGTCACGCCGGCCAATCGCGTCGTCACGCGGGAGCCCCTCTTCGCCCAGCCGGCCGTGGCGGACTCGGCGCCCCTCACCTCCTTCGTGGAGGGAGAGCACCGCGTCATCATCCACACCGTCGAGGGACAGGTGAAGCGCGGCACCATCCGCGACGCGGACCTGCTCGACGAGGTCATCTCGCTGGAGCAGCAGAGCGGCTTCGCCCCCGAGCAGATTCCCGGCAAGCGCGTGAAGGCCATCTTCTTCATGCTCACCGCCGGCGCGCGTCAGCCGCAGGCGGAGGGTCAGAAGATTCGCGTCACCTTCAACGACGGCCGCCAGGTCGCGGGCTTCTCGCGCGACTTCAAGGGCACCACGCCGGGCTTCTTCGTCATCCCCGCCGACCAGCGCACCAACACCGCCCGCATCTTCATCTACCGCTCCAGCGTGCAGGCGGTGGCGGAGGGCTGACGGCCCGCGGTCCCGAAGCGGGAGCCCCCACGCCGGGTGCTCCCGCCCACCGGCTCCAACCCAGCCCGCAAATGAAAGAGGGGCCCCCACCACCGTGGGAGGCCCCTCCGTCATTCAGCGCCAGAAGTGGCTTCGGACTACTTCTTGTCCGACGCGGTCGCCGGCTTCGCCGCGGGGGCCTTCGGCTGCTGCTTCGTCAGGGACAGGTCCAGGTTCACGGTGACTTCCTCACCCACCGCCACGCCGCCCGTCTCGAGCGCCGAGTTGTAGGTCAGGCCGAAGTCCTTGCGGTTCAGCTTGGTGGTGGCCTGCACGCCGCGGCGGGTGTTGCCCCAGGGGTCCTTCGACTCCTGGCTCGGGCCCGTCACGTCCAGGACGACGGGCTTGGTGACGCCGTGCATCGTCAGGTCGCCGGAGACCTTCAGCTTGCCCTCGCCGGCCTGCTCCACCTTCTTCGACTTGAAGGTGATGGTCGGGAACTTCGCGGTGTCGAAGAAGTCAGCGGCGCGCAGGTGCTCGTCGCGCTTGGCGTTGCCGGTGTTGACGGAGGCCGCGTCCAGGGTCGCCTCGACGGTGGACTTGGTGACGTCCTTGTCGTCCAGGTTCACCACGCCGCTCTTCACGTTGAACGAGCCGTTCACGTTCGACACCATCATGTGCCGCACGGTGAAGCCGGCGCTGGAGTGCGCGGGGTCAACGTCCCAGGTGGAGGCAAACGCCAGGGACGGCAGGGCAATCATCAGGGCAACGGCGCTCTTCAGGGTCGTCTTCATGTGAGGTTCTCCTCGGGTACTGCGGTTTCAGGCGCGCGGCCTGGGGGGCCGCGCATCAACGGGGTTCCGGACGGGCAGCCCTCGAAAGCGTCTGACGGAGCCCTTCTACTGCAACCCGGGGACCAAGGCACGCGACACACCAAACCCTCGGAATCACTCCAAGACGCCATCATCGGGTGCGCGGGGCATCTCAAATTGATAGAGTGACAGCTCACTCTGGAAGGGGGCCGTACACCGTGGCTGGCGGATTCGAGCTGGGCTTGAACGAGCTGTTGTCCTTCGAGCCGGGGGGCGGCCTCATCCACTTCGCGGGGCAGCGGGCGGTGCTGATGGACCCGGTGGCGCTGGGTCTCTTGCGCAAGGAGCTCATCGACCTGCTGGGGATGACGGCGGCGCGCGGCATCTTCACCCGGCTGGGTTACGCGCACGGCTGGCGGACGGCCGAGGCCCTGAAGGCCGCGGTGCCCTGGCCGGACGAATCCGTCTGGAGGCGGGCGGGCGGGCGCCTGCACACGCTGCAGGGCCAGGTCCGGGTGGAGCGCGTGGAGCGCCGGCCCGACGACGACACACCGGAGCCCTTCGCGGAGGCGCAGTGGCGCGACTCCTATGAGGCCGAGCAGCACCTCTTGCACCTGGGCCAGGCGGACCAGCCGGTGTGCTGGAGCCTCACCGGCTTCGCATCCGGCTACATGAGCTACGTCAACGGCAAGCCCATCTACGGCACGGAAGTGCGCTGCGTGGGCAAGGGCGACGCGGCCTGCCACTTCATCGGCCGGCCCGCGGAGGAGTGGAGCACCGAGTGCACCGAGGTGCTGCGCTTCTATGAAACGCAGTGCATGGAGGGCGTGCTGGCGCAGGTGACGGACGCGCTGAAGCAGGCCGAGCGCAAGCTGCGGGCGAAGCGCCAGTCGCTGGCGCGCGCGGGCGTGAATGAGGACCCGGCGGGCATGGTGGCGCGCTCGGAGGCCATGCAGCGCGTGCTCAACCTGGCGCGCCGCGCGGCCAAGGTGGACTCCACGGTGCTCGTCACCGGCGAGAGCGGCGTGGGCAAGGAGCGCGTGGCGCGCCTCATCCACGACGAGTCCAGCCGCGCGCACAAGGCCTTCGTCGCCGTCAACTGCGCCGCCGTCACCGAGAGCCTCCTGGAGAGCGAGCTGTTCGGCCACGCGCGCGGCGCCTTCACCGGCGCCACCCATGACAGGCCCGGCCTCTTCGAGGCGGCCCACGGCGGCACCCTCTTCCTCGACGAGGTGGGCGAGGTGCCCCCGGCCATGCAGGCCAAGCTGTTGCGCGTGCTCCAGGAGCGCGAGGTGCGGCGCGTGGGCGAGAACACCAGCCGCAAGGTGGACGTGCGGCTGGTGGCCGCCACCAACCGGGAGCTCGCCGAGGAGGTGCGCCTGGGCCGCTTCCGCCAGGACCTCTACTACCGCCTGCGCGTCATCGAGCTGAAGATTCCCCCGCTGCGCCAGCGGCGCGACGACATCCTCCCCCTGGCGCGGCTGCTGCTGGCCGAGGCCTCCGAGCGGCTCGGCCGCAAGGTGGCGGCCCTGTCCCCGGAAGCCGCGGATCAGCTGCTGCGCTACGACTGGCCCGGCAACGTGCGCGAATTGGGCAACGCCGTGGAGCGCGCGGTGGCCCTGTGCGAGGGCCAGCGCGTGGAGCGGGATGACTTGCCCGAGGAGGTCCGCGCCGCGCCGCCCAGCCTCGTGCCCACCGGCAACCCGCGCCGGCTGGAGGACATGGAGAAGGAGTACATCCTCGCGGTGCTGGCCCAGAATGGCGGCAACCGCGCGCGCACCGCCGAGCAGCTCGACATCGGCGTGGCCACGCTCTACCGCAAGCTCAAGCAGTACGGGCACCCCGAGGCGGCCCACTGACGGGCCGCCGTGCCCAAGGTGCCCGGACGACGGACTTCTAGTTGAGGTACTGGTCCCGGTCCGGGCGGTTCTGGTTCTTCGGCACCACGCGCAGGTGCTTGGAGCGGTCCTTCAGCTGCCGCTGCAGGCGCCAGTGCTGGAAGTGCAGCATCAGCCGCCGCGGGTTGGCGCCGCGCACGTAGGCGAACACCAGGCCCAGCGCGAGCAGGTCCGGCACCTGCGTCTGCCAGCCCGCGGTGACGGCCGACAGCACCACGAAGCCCGCGCCGATGCCCGCCAGCGCGTTGCCCGACAGGGGGATGCCCCAGAAGTTCGTCTCACCCCGGCCGATGCTCAGGCCGTACGCCACCCACAGCGCCGTCGTCATGACGTTGCCGCCGAAGTACATCTGCGTCGTCGCGTTGGGCACGACGAGGGCCAGCACCGACGTGAGGATGCCCGCCAGCGCGGTGATGCCCACCCCCGCCAGGAGCAGGCGCTTGCCTCCCCAGATTGACTCCAGGTAGCCGCCGATGGACCAGATGATGATGGCGCCGAAGATGATGCCGAGCGGACTGCCCTCGATGAAGGCGTACGTCAGCGGCTGCCACAGGAAGAACCGGGTGAAGACGAAGTCCGGGAAGAGCAGCAGCAGCCCGCCCTGCCCTCCCTTGGTGAGGTGGAACAACACGGAGCCAGCCACCAGCGCAACCGCCAGCTTGGACGCCGTCGTCTCCAGGCCGGGCAGCCCTCCGCCACCCCTGCCGCCGAAGCTGCGCATCGGTCGCATTCAGTACACCTCCCACTCACCGTTCGAGGACGACCAAAGGTGGTGGAACCTCCGCCGCTTCGCAACCCCAAACGACAAAGGCGCCCAACCCCGTCACCGGGGAGAGCGCCCTTGGAGACACACCTCTTCCGCCTCGCGCGGCTGTTTCAGGACTTCGCGCGGTAGAAGAGCGTGATGGTCAGACAGTGGAACTCCTTGTCGGAGGACTGCGTCACCACCCTGTCCACCACTTCGACGTTGGGGTTTTCCTTGAGCCACTTGGTGATGTTCTCACCCATGTTCTCGCGGTCACGCGCCAGAGTCGTGGAGAACACCTTGACTCCCGTGAAGCTGATAACGCCCATTCCGACCCTCGTCTAAACCAGAGATTCTGGACGTTTACCCCGAGACGATTCCGCCATCAAGAAACGGAGCCCACATTCCGGTCCCTCCGGACCCGGTTCCCGACACGGCCTCCGGGGCCCCCTGCCCCCTGGGCGGAACACAGGGCGCGCAGTTCCTCGTCGGACAGCAGCCCCGGACTGGCCCGGGCTGCCCGGAGCACGGCGCGGCAGAGGGACTCCGTGACGGGCACTCCGTTGGCTTCCAGCCAGGCCCGCACATTGGCCCTGCCGCTCATGGGCCCCACCTCGATAGCCTGCCGCAGCCCCAGCGCCGCCGCGGGGACGGCGGAGTACACCCGGTCCTCCAGCCACGTGTCCCCCCGGGCCCGCGCCTTGAGGATGGCCGCCGCGTGGACGCCGGTGGCGGTGCGGAAGGCGTCCTCCCCGGCCAGGGGGTAGTTGCGGGGGATGGGCACCCCCAGCGCCCGGGACACCCCGCGCACGTAGGGAAGCAGGGCACCCAGGTCCACCTCGGCCCAGCCCAGCAGCGACAGGTTGACGAGCAACAGGTCCAGCGGCGCGTTGCCGGCGCGCTCCCCCACCCCCAGGCCGCAGCCATGGGCGCGGTGGCACCCCGCCTCCAGCGCGGCCAGGGCGCAGGCCAGGGCCAGGCCCCGGTCATTGTGCCCGTGCCACTCCAGCCGGACGGCCGGAAGCCCCCACCCGTCCAGGAGCCGCCGCGTCCACCCCACCAGGGCCCGCGCGCCGCCGGGCGAGGCATGGCCCACCGTGTCACAGAGCACCAGCCGCGTGGCGCCCGCGTCCACGGCGGTGCGGAAGAGGGGCTCCAGCCGCTCGGGCGACGAGCGCGAGGTGTCCTCCGTCACGAAGGCGACATCCAGCCCCTGCTTCCGGGCGAACTGGATGGCGCGCCGGGTGGCGCGGCGCAGGAAGGGCTCGTCCCAGCCTTCCGTCCACTGGCGGATGGAGGAGGAGCCCACGAAGGTGTGGACCACCACCGGCACCCCGGAGCGCTGGGCCACCTCGGCGATGGGGGCCAGGTCCTCCACCACGGTGCGGCCGGCGCAGTAGGGCTCCAGCTTCAGCCGGGCCTCGCGCACGTGCCGCGCCAGGGCGAGCGAGTGCTGGAAGCCGCGCTCGCCGGTGCAGGGCATGCCCAGGCTCGCGGCGCCCACGCCCAGCCGGTCCATCAGCGACAGGACTTCCAGGCGGGCCTCGGTGGAGGGCTCTCTCACCGAGGCGGACTGGACGCCGTCGCGCAACGTCTCGTCGGAGACCTGCACCGGGTGCGCGGGGCGGGCCGGCGCGCCGGCGGCGTTCCAGTCGTGGATGAGCTCGGCCTCACGCGGGCGGCGCGAGGCTCGAGCCGGCTTCTTCACCGCGCTCCCGCAGCCTTGCGGGACAGACAGGCGACCTCGTCCTTGCAGGCGGGGCCGATGCCCTCGGGGTGGGCGGTGAGCGGCGTCTTGTCACTCTCCTCCACGCCACACACCACGCACTTGCGCTTGCGGTTGCGACGCTCCGCGCGGCGCTGCTCGGCGATGGCCTTGGCCCGCTCACGGGCCGTCTTCGCGTCCACCTCGTTGCTCATCTCGCGTCCCGGTTGGAAATCGTGTCCTGCCATCAGAGCGCCTCGACCAGTACGGCGATGCCCTGGCCGCCGCCGATGCAGGCGGACCCGATACCATAGCGAGCGCCGCGGCGCTTGAGCTCGTACACCAGCGTGGTGGTGATGCGAGCCCCGGACGCACCCAGCGGATGACCCACGGCGATGGCGCCGCCATTGACGTTCGTGCGGTCCCGCGGCAGGCCCAGCTCCTTCTCCACCGCGAGGTACTGCGGCGCGAAGGCCTCGTTCACCTCGAAGAGGTCCACGTCGGACAGCTTGCACTGCGCGCGCTCCAGCAACTGGCGGATGGCCGGCGCGGGGCCGATGCCCATGACCTTCGGGTCACACCCGGAGACGCCCCAGTTGACGAGCCGGGCAATGGGCTTCAGGCCGTGCTTCTCCACGAAGCCGCGCGTGGCCATCACCATGGAGCCCGCGCCGTCGCAGATGCCGCTGGCCGCGCCCGCGTGCACCACGCCGTCCTTCTTGAAGACCTTGGGCAGCTTGCGCAGCCCCTCCACCGTGGTGTCCGGACGGTTGTGCTCGTCGCGCGAGACGACGGTGTCGCCCTTCTTCCCCTTGAGGGTGATGGGGGCAATCTCGTCGTGGAAGCGGCCCGCCTCCTGCGCGGCGGCGAAGCGCTTCTGGGTGAGGACGGCGTACTCGTCCACCTGGTCCTGCGTAATCGAATAGTCCACCGCGAGCTGCTCGGCGGTGAGCGCCATGGCCTGGCCGGTGTAGCTGTCCGTCAGCGCGGACCAGAGCATGTCCTCGAGACCGCCCTTGCCCAGCGGGATGCCCCAGCGGGCGCCGCGGATGACGTGGGGCGCCTGGCTCATGGACTCGGTGCCGCCAGCCAGCACGCAGCTCGCCTGGTCGGTGAGCATCTGCTCGGCCGCGGTGACGAACGCCTGGAAGCCCGAGCCGCACAGCCGGTTGACGCCGAGCGCGGGCACCGGCACGGGCACGCCGGTGCGCAGGCCCACATGGCGCGGAAGGTAGATGGCGTCCGAGCTGGTCTGCACCACGTTCCCGTACACGACGTGCTGGACGTCCTCCGGAGACACCTTCGCCTGGGCGAGGGCGGCCTTCGCCGACTCCACGGCGAGGTCGGTGGCGCTGAGGTCCTTCAGGCTGCCCCCGTAGGTACCGAACGGGGTGCGCTTGCCGGACAGGAAATAGATCTCCTCGGACTTGGACACGCTCTTCATGGTGGTCGTCTACCTACTCTCAACACGTGCGCGGTGCACGCGCGCCGTGACGTCGTGACGTGTGGGTTGGAGTCGTCAGGAGACCCGCCGGCCCAGGAAGGCGCTGGCGACGATGGCAAGCGCCATGACGGTCCACAACAACCCCTGCAGGTTCTGTCGCCGAATCTCCTTGCGGCCGAGCCCCTGGTACCAGGAACGCCCGGCCTCCACGCGACCTTCCCAGGTGTAATTCCCCGTGGGGGTGAAGCCCTCCAGACGGCGGAGGTGGGCGCGCAGCAGCCGCTCCGGCGAAGCGTCCTCCAGTGAACCGGAGCGATAGACGCCGGGCAGCTCGATGGCGGGACGCCGGTAGCCGGCGGTGATGACGAAGCCGTGGGGCGCCACCGGCGTGAGGAGGTAGAGCCGGGGGGAGTCGTCCTGACCCAGGTGGAGCGTGGCGAAGACGCGCTCTCCGGGGTGCGCCCAGTCATAGGAGCGGGTGGCGCGCTGGAGGCGCGGCTTCTCCTCGTGGCTGCCGAGCGGCACGAAGCCGAGCGCCTGGAGCTGGGTGGCCATCGGCCCGAGCTCCAGCGGCAGGTCCATCTGGTCCGCGGGGGCCTCGGGCTCCACGCGGACGCTGCCGGGGAAGAGGAAGAGGATGGCGCGCCAGAGGTTGAGGAACACCAGCACGATGGCGAGCACGAGGCCGGCGACGGCGATGCCCAGCTCGACGAGGACGTTCATGCGGGGAGCACCTCGAAGACGTTGCGGCCGAGGCGACGGACGGCGGGGACGAGCCCTCCCTCGGACTGGAGCGCGTGCACGAGCGGACTGACGGGCGCGGCGGCGAAGCGGCGGCCGGAGGACACCAGCGTGACGGTGGCGGTGCCCGGGTCCACCTCGACGGTGTCGCCTTCCTGGACGAGCGCGTGGAAGTCCGGGTCGGTGAGGACGAGGTGGGGCACGGCCTCGTTGACGAGGTTGCGCCGGTGGATGAAGGCGAAGCTCTTCGCGATGACGGCGCGGATGCCGGCGCCCTGGAGCGCCCAGACGGCCTGCTCGCGGGAGCTGCCGGTGCCCCAGCCCTCTCCGGCGACGATGACGGTGCGGCCCTCGCGGGCCCGGGCGGCGAAGTCCGGGCGCACGTGCGCGAAGCAGCGCGCGCCCAGCGCCGCGGAGTCCGTGAGGTGGCAGAACTCACCGGGGATGATGGCGTCCGTGTCCACGTGGTCGCCGAAGCGCTGCACCTGCGCTCGGATGACGGTGCCACCGTGAGAGGCCCGCACCGACGCCTCGCGCCCGTCAGCTCCGGTGCCGTCAACCGCGAGCGGCCCCATCGACGACACGGCTTCCGACGCCGGATGGCGTGGAACGAACGTTCCTTCCACCACCGAGCGCGGGGCGGCGGGCGCCGGCCCAGACGCCGCCACCTGCGTCGGTGGAATGAACGCTCCTTCCGCCGCCGAGCTCGCGCCAGCGGGCACCGGCCCGGACGCCGCCTGCGTCAGTGGAACGAACGTTCCTTCCACTGCGGAGCGTGAGCCGGCGGGCACCGGCCCCGACGCCTCCGTCAGCATGGCCGGTGGAATGAACGTTCCTTCCACTTCCGAACCGGCGGGCACGCCCCCGGGCGGCGCTGACGCGACGGCGGGTGGAATGAACGTTCCTTCCACCTCGGGCTCGCGGACGGCGACCTCGGGGACGCGCGGCGTCCTGTCGCGGAACAGCAGGCGCGCGTACCGCTCGCGGTCGATGCGCTCCAGCCACGGACGCGGGTCGGTGATGCGCATGTCCACGGAGGACGCGGCCACCGTCGCGGCGGAGGCGAGCCACGCCAGCGAGCCCTGTCCCATCCGGTTCTCGTAGTTGCGGTTCTGCGAGGACAGCCACACCTCGCCGGGCCGCGCGCGCTCGGAGGCCACGCCCAGGCACATGGAGCACCCCGGCGGCCCGATGCGGAAGCCCGCCCTCTCGTAGTGCGCCCACAGGCCGCCCTGGCGCATGCGCTCGATGATGGCCAGGTCTCCGGGAACGACGAGCCGCTCGCGCACCGCCGGCCGGGGCGCGCGCTCCCGGAACGCCGCCTCCAGCACGAGTGCGGCGAGCACCAGCTCCTCCTCCGTCGTGGTGCACGCGCCGATGAAGCACCCGTGCAGCGGCAGGCCCGCGGCCTCCTCCACGGACCGCACGTTGTCGGGGGAGAACGGCTTCGCCACGCGGGGGGACAGCCGGTCCAGCTCCAGCCGGTGGCGCTCCACGTAGGGCGCCCCCTCGTCCGCGCGGAAGCACAGCGCCGCGTCCTTCTCCGACTTACGCCCGGCGAGCCACGCCAGCGTCACCGCGTCCGCCTCGAAGATGCCGTTGAGCCCACCCAGCTCCGCCGTCATGTTGGCGAGCGTGAAGCGCGTGTCCGTGGAGAAGCCGCGCACCGCCTCGCCGCGGAACTCCACGGTGCGCTCCAGCGCGGAGGTGTTGCGGCCGAGCCGCTCCAGCGTGTGGAGGATGATGTCCTTGCCACCGATGCCGAAGGCGGGCGTGCCCGAGTACTCGACGGCGATGGCCTCGGGGACCTCCAGCCACGTCTCCCCGAGCACCATGGCCGCGGTGACGTCCGCGCCGCCCAGGCCGATGGCGAACGCGCCCAGCCCACCGTGGGACGTGGTGTGCGAGTCCGCGCCAATCACCACCTGCCCCGGCTGCACGAGCTCCCGATAGAAGCGCGTGTGGAGGATGGTCTCGTTGGCGTCATGGAAGTGGCGGACGCGGGCCTCGCGGGCGAAGTCGCGCGAGCGCTGCGCCAGGGCGCGGGCCTTCGGGTCATTCGCGAGCGCCACCGGGTCCACGGTGTGGTCCACGGCGAGGAAGAAGCGCCCCGGGTCATGCAGGGGCGGCCGGCCCAGCGCGCTGTACGTGCGGTCCATGCCGTTCCACGCCAGCTCGCTGGCAATCGTCCAGTCCACGCGCAGGCGGACGATGTCGCCGGCCTGGACCCACGGGCGCGTCAGTCCCCGCGCATGGTGCGCGAGGACCTTCTGCGTGAGGGTCATGGAGGGCCGTCCGGAGACCATGGACCGGGCACCCTAGCGGAAAGCGGCGGCTCCGTGCTCCGACATCAGCGCCGGGACGCGGTCACGGGCAGGTTGCGCCAGCGCTCGAGGTCCACCTGGGAGAGGGGGTCCTCGCCGCGCAGGAACCACTCCAGGTGGCCGAGCGAGTCCACGCCAAAGAACACCTCTCCGTCCGCGAGGATGGTCGGCACGCCGAAGCCACCCGCGGCGAGCACCTCTTCCGTATTCCGGCGCACGCGGTCCTTGACCTCGGGCGTCTGGGCGGCGGCGAGCAGCGCTGGGGCATCGAGCCCCGCTGCCTGGATGGCGGCGGCCACGGCCTCGGGCGTCTCGGCGCCCTTCCCGCCTCCCCAGGCGGAGGCATAGAGGGCGGACACCAGCCGGCCCCGGGCCTCCCAGTCCTCCACCGCGGCCGTCACCCGCAACGCGAGCAGCGGATTGAACGGGTGCGACGGTGGCGGCGTGAGCGGCACGCCGAACTCATGGGCGATGCGGAAGGTGTGCTTGAACACATAGACGCGCTTGGGCGGAATCTCCGCCGGCCCCACGCTGCCGAGCGCGTTGAGCAGCCCCGCCAGCAGCACCGGCACGGGCTCCACGGCGCGGCCGTGACGCGCGGCCAGCGCGGGCATGCGCGTCCACGCGAGGTACGCATAGGGAGACAGGTAGTCGAAGCAGAAGCGGAGGGGAGTGCGGGCCATGCCGGCACTCTATCGCCGCCGCGCCGCGAGGGAGCGACACAGCACGCCCCTGGCGCGGACCGTACAGTCCGTCACGCGCTCTGCCGGACCCCCAGGCGCCGCTGGAGCGCGCCGCGCAGCGAGGTGGCCAGCGACAGCAGGCTGGTGGCGCGAGCCTCCGCGAAGAGCGCCTCGGCCGTCTCCAGCTCCGCCACCGCCTCCTCGCCCTCGGGCTCGCGCTCCGCGAGCGACATGTGCACCAGCCCCATCTGCAGCACGTTGCCCGTCAGCTCCGCCAGCGCCAGCGCCTTGCGCAGGTGCGCGGTGCCCTCGTCTCCGGGCAGCAGCGCCGCCATCGCCCGCCGGGCGAGGATTTCATCCCACGGGTTGCACAGCACCGGGTCCGTCGCCCGCGCGAGCGCCGCCTCCGCCGCGTCACCCGCCGACAGGAGGTTCCCCTGCTCGCGCTCGAACCGCGACTCGTAGACGCGCAGCAGCGTCTCCATGCGCAGGCCGCCCTCGCGGGCCGCGGCCAGCGCCCTCGGCAGCGACTGGCGCGCCGCCGCCGCGTCCTCGAAGAGCACGTCCCGGCACGCCTGGTACACCTGCACGTGGCACTGCAGCCACCGGTCTCCCGGCAGCACCCGCGCCAGCGTCTCCGCGCGGGCCACCACCGCGGCCACGTGCTCGTGCTCGCCACGCTCCAGGTAGTAGGGCGGCGTGAAGATGGCCAGGTTGCGCTCCATCAGCCGGGGATTTCCCAGCCGCCGCACCAGGTCCGTCTTCTCCGTGAAGGCCGGCACGAAGGCCGAGCCATCCCCCGTGAAGGCCGCGCGCGTCACCACGGAGAACAGGTGGAAGGCCCGCACGTCCGAGAACCCGTGCGCCTCCGCCACCGCGTACCCGTCGCGCGTGGCCTGCACGTCCAGGGGCTCGCCGCGCAGCGCCAGGTTCATGTTCATCATGTAGCCGCCCATCCCCAGCGCCCACGCCAGCCGCCGCGGCAGCTTCCCCATGGCCTCGCGCAGCCCGCGCAGCCTCGCGAGCTGCTCGTACTGCGTCTCCAGCACCCCCGCGAAGCGGCCCGTGTACGCGCAGAGCACCGCCGGGGACAGCAGCGTCCCCGCCCGGTACGGCGACACCTCCGGCTGCTCGGCCTGCACGCGCTCCAGCAGCGCCGTCAGCTCCTCCGTGCGCCCGACGATGGCCAGCGCCATGCCCTGGAGAATCTGGAGCTCCGCCTGCTTCCAGAACACGTCCCCGGGGGAGGCGTACGCATCCACCTCACGCTCGCGGAACAGCTCCCGCAGCCGCGCGGGCCGCTCGGACTCGGGCGCCGAGCACGCCGCGTCCAGCTCCTCCTGCGCCTGCCGCCGCCCCTCCTCCAGGTCCACCCCGGCCTTCCAGTGCGCGAAGAGCTTCTCGGCGAAGGCCAGCGAGGTCGGCGGGTCGCTGGAGTAGCCCACCTCCACCATCGTCACCCAGATGCGCAACAGCAGCCTGTCGCGTCCCGGGAAGTCCGGCGCGGCCTCCAGGAGCGCCGCCGCCTCCTTCAACAGGAGCGTGGCCTCCAGCAGCGCCTGGGCTTCAATCGCCGCCCGCCCCGCGTCCAGCAGCGGGCCGATGGCCAGCTCCGGCTCCGACGAGCGCAGGTAGTGCCAGCCCACCGCGCGCGACAGGTCCGGCCGCTGCGAGTACAGCGTCTGCAGCGCCAGCGCCACGCGCCCGTGCGCCACCCGCCGCTCGGTATCCGGCGTGCTGTCGTAGACGGCCTGGTGCACGGTGTCGTGCGTGAAGACGTAGCGGCCCTCCTCCTCCTGGAGGAACTGCCGCTCGACGATGCCGTCGAGCACCGCGAACAGCTCCACCTCGGGCAGGTCCGCCAGCGCGCGCACCAGCGGCAACTCCAGGTTGCGGCCCGCGGGTGCCAGCCGCCGCAGCAGCGCCACCTGCTCGGGCGGCGCGGACGCCAGGCGCGCCAGCACCGCGTCCTGGATGCTCGCGGGCAAAGGCCGCGTGTCCAGCCCCTCCGCCGCGCTCCACCGGCCACCCACGCGCCGCAGCGCGTCCTCCTCCACCAGCGCGCGCAGACACTCGGTGGCGAAGAAGGCGTTGCCGCCGGTGGTGGCGTGCAGCCGGGTGACGAAGCCCTCGGGCACCGACAGCCCCGGCAGCGCCAGCTCCACCAGCGTGCGCACGTGCTCGGCCGTCAGCGGCTCCAGGTCCATGCGCGTGGTGAGCTTCTCGTCCACCGTCTGGAAGGCGAGGCTCAGCCGGCTCAGCTCGCTGGAGCGGAACGTGCCCACCACCATGCCGCGCGTGCCGTGCAGCGTGCGGATGAGCACGTTGAGCACCTCCAGCGTGGCGCTGTCCGCCCACTGGAGGTCCTCGAAGCACAGCACCAGCGTCATCTGCCGCCCCAGCGCCTGCACCCACTCCGCCAGCGCGCCGAAGAAGGCCAGCTTCTCCTCGCCCACCGCCTGGGACGCGGACTGGGGCGACACCGCGCCCCCTTCCGCGTTCAGCCCCGGCATCAGCCGCCCCAGCCGGGGCGACAGCCGCTGCATCATGTCCGGCGGCGTGTGCGGGATGAGGCAGCGCAGCGCCTGCGTGATGGGCGACAGCGGGGCCTGGCCCTCCGCGCGGCACTGCCCGCGCCCGAAGGGCAGCTCCGCCAGCTTCGCCTGCAGCTCGAACTCCTGGAGCAGCCGCGTCTTGCCCACGCCCGCCGGCGCGCCGATGACCATGGCCCGGGACTGGCCCCAGTCCGCCTCGGCCAGCCCGTTCATCAGCGCCTCCAGCTCCGCGCCGCGCCCCACCACCTCCGGCACGTGCAGGTAGCTGGCGCGCGCCGACAGCGGCTCCTCGGGCAGCGGCTCGCCGCTGGCGTGGCACAGGGCCTCCAAGAGCTCGCTCGCGTCCTGGAAGCGCTCGCGCGGGTCCTTCGCCAGCAGCGTGAGAATCAGCTCCTCGAGCTTCGGCTCCACGGCGCAAATCGTGGAGGGACGCGGCGGCGGGCGCGTGAGGTGGTCCGCCAGGAGCGCCGCGGGCGTGTTGCGCTTGAAGGGCAGCCGGCCCGTGACGAGGTAGTAGGCCATCACCCCCAGCGAGTACAGGTCCGCGCGCCCGTCGATGCTGGCGCCGCGCTGCCACTCCGGGGCGAGGTACTCCAGCGTGCCCTTGAGCCGGCCGGGGCTGGGCGTGCCCAGCTGGTGCATCACCCCGAAGTCCATCAGCTTCACCGCGCCGGAGCGGGTGATGCGCACGTTGCTGGCCTTGATGTCGCAGTGGACGTAGAGGCGCGAGTGCAGGAAGGCCAGCACCTGCGCCATCTGGATGAGCACCCGGTACAGCGTGCGCGTGTCCAGCGGCGTGTCACGCACCAGCGTGCTCAGGTCCGTCCCGTCCACCACCTCCATGGTGATGAAGCGGTTGCCGGCCTCCGTCATGCCCCAGTCGAACACCTTCAGCGTGCCGGGGTGCTGCAGCTTCTTCATCGCGAAGAACTCGTGCCGGAACATCAGCACCAGCTCCTCCGTCTTCGCCGCCGTCAGCCCCGCGGGGACCTGCATCTCCTTCAGCGCCACCCGCCGGTTCTCGTGCAGGTCCGCCGCCAGCCAGATGCGGCCCATGCCACCTTCACCCAGCAGCCCCTCCACCCGGTAGCGCCCCGTCACCAACATCCCCGGCTCCAGCGAGCGGCGCTCTCCCGGGCGCGACCCGGGCAGGGTGATGGGCGTGCGGATGCGGTCCCCCCACGAGCTCGGAGGACGGCTGCGCTCGTCCAGGACGGTTGTCTTCTCCTCGTCGCTCACGGAGGTGGGGTGGGGCCCTGAAGGTCAGCGGAATCCAGAGGTCAATGGAATATCACGTTTGCACGGTACGGGCACGTTCCGTGGCCTCTTTCCGGGTAACAGTGGACTCGATTCCGGGCCGTCTCGGCGAGCGTCAGCCAGCGCGAGCCCCGCCCGTGTGGCTGCCCGACGACCCTGCCTGGAGGCTCCGCCGGGTGGGTGCACATCCTCCTCGCGGGACGCCGCTTCGAAGGCGGCGTCCATGCGCGGGAGGCGGACGATGCGCGGGGGCTCGTGGCAGTGGCTGGCGTGCGCGGGAGCGCTGGGCGTGGCGGTGCTCTCGGCCTGTCAGGGGCGGGCCCCCGACGAAGGACCGCCCGACGTGGACGACGTGGCCGCCGCCACGGTGACGCTCGGCGACGGCCACTGCGCCGGGGTGGTGGTGGAGGACGGCCGGCACGCGCTCACGGCGGCGCACTGTGTGCGGCCCGACGACACGCGAGTGGAGCTGACCTTCCAGGACGGCCGGCAGTTGAATGGCACGTACATCCACGTGGACCCGGGCCGCGACGTGGCGGTCATCCGGCTGGATGCCCGCGCGAGCGTGCGGCCGCTGGAGGTGGCGGACGGACTGCCCCTGCCGGGCGAGCCGCTGGTGTTCGCCGGCCGCAATGACCGTCCCGGCGAGCCGCAGGAGGCGATGCTGGAGCGGCTGGGCCGCTGCCCGTCCCTGCCGGACGTGCCCGCCGCGCTCTTCACGACGATGCGGGGCCGGCCGGGTGACTCGGGCGCGCCGCTGGTGGACGCGCGGATGCGGGTGGTGGGTCTGGTGCATGGCGGCGCGGCCTGCCGCATCGCCACGCCCACGGCGGGGCTGGGCGCGCTGGTGGACGACCTGGCGCGGGGCGGCGCGGCGCTGGCGAGCCAGGCCCCCCTCCGGGCG
>NZ_JABBJJ010000297.1 GCF_012933655.1 Pyxidicoccus fallax
GGATGGGGAGGGGGCCGGAGGGACAACCCGGCTGTGCGATGGGCTACTTCGCCTTCAGCTCGTACTCGCCACCCGGGTAGACGAACGAGTCGCGCGGCGCATACCAGCACCAAGCCTCCACCTTGCGCAGCGAGCTCTCGGGACGCAGCGCGTATACCGGGTGGTCCTTGGCGAGGAAATCCAGGGACAGCAGCTCGAAGCCAGAGGCGATGTCACCGACGTACGGGTAGTTGCCGGCCACCAGCTTGTTCTTCACCTGGGTGATGTACATGAGCTGGCCGCGCGCCACCGAGGCCACCTGCGAGCCCACGCGCGCCACCGTGCGGATGACGGGGATGCCGTCCACACGCGTGGTGGCCACCAGCCTGCCTTCCTCCAGCTCCAGCGTGGTGGCGCCCGGGGACGCGGGCACGCCGCGCTCGCGGACGTACTCGCGCACCACCTGCGAGGAGTTGAAGTAGTGCGTGAAGAAGCGGCCCGGCGTCACGCCGTCCGGCGCGAAGTGGTCCGCCACGTCCAGGCCCATGTACGTCAGCGAGTAGGCGCCGAAGCCCGACGTCTGGTCCGCCGAGTCCACGACGTACTGGTTCATGAAGAGGGCGCGGTTGGCCGCGGGCGACAGGCCCTTGGGCAGCAGCGCGGCGGCGGCCTTCGTGTCGGCGGGAATCCAGCTCGAGTACAGCATGCGGCTGTTGGTGACGAGCTGCGGCGCGGCGAGGGTGCTGGTGCTCATGACGGCTCCTGGACGTGGCGCCGCCAGTCGCCCCTCATGGGCTCCAGCGGCTGATTGCAGCTGCAATCCTCTATTCGGAGCCAGCCACGAGGTCTGGTCGTCCGTCCATTGCCCCCGCGTGCCGCCGCGTGGCGTCGTGACGTGGCACCCCGTGTCACGGAGCGCGGGTGAACGTGACGGGGAAGGTGCGGCCTTCGCGCAGGATGACGAGCGTGGCCGGGCTGCCTGGTGCGCCCAGCTCACGCCGACGGGCTTCACCCGCGTCGAGCACCGTGGCGCCGTCGATGGTCCTCACCACGTCGCCCACGCGCAGCGACGCGGCCGGGCCTCCCTCCGCGAGCCAGCTCACGGTGACATCGTCGCCGCTCATCGCGAAGGAGAGCCCCAGGCGTCCCGGCTCCACGCGCGCCGGTCCCAAACGCCAGTCGCCCAGGTCCACCACCTTGCCCGCGGTGAGCGTCACCTGCCGGTCCGCGCGCAGTCCGCCCGCCTTCCAGACGGAGACGCGGTGGGCGCCGGGCGCGAGGTCGTCCAGCCGGAAGCGCCCATCCGCTCCCGTCCTCGGTGACATGACTCCGTCCACGTCCACGAAGGTGTCCTGGAGCGGGGCGCCACGGGTGTCGAGCAGCCGGCCGGTGAGGCCGCCTCCCGCCTCCACGACGATGTCCACCCGCGTGGTGCCTCCGGGGATGCTGGTGGCCTCCGCCTTGCCCGCGCGGCCATCCGGCAGCGTGGCGGTGAGGCTCACCGGCCCGGCGACCATGTCCTCCACGACGAACCGGTCACCCGCGAAGTCCAGCTCCTGCCGGGTGAGGAAGTCGTCATCGCTCCGGAGCGCGGAGGCCACCAACCGGAAGCCCTCCACGGCGCGGCCTCCCGCCGAGCGGACGGTGCCGCTCAGCCGCCCTCCATCGGTGAGCCGGAGCGTGATGGCGCCCTGGGACGTGGACACCGAGGGCAGGTCTCCCCGGCGCCCGCCATTGGTGGCCCACAGGTGCATCGCGGTGCCGCCCAGCGAGTCCGTCACCAGCGTCACCTGTCCGGAGGCGTCGGTGAGGTCCTCCAGAAGGATTTCATTGCCGCCGACTTCGCCGCCCATCACCGTGGCGTGCACGCTCGGCGCGCCGTTGGGTTCGAGCACCGTGACGACGATGGGCCTGCGTGCCTCGCGCACCTCCAGGTCCACCCGCTTCGAGCCTCCGGCCTCCAGCTCGACGACCTTCTGCTGGTCGCCGCTCTGGTTGCCGGTGTCCGTCATCCACGCGGTGAGCGTGTAGCGGCCCGCGCGCACGCGCATCGACCAGGTGCCGTCCGGCGTGGCGGGGACCCTCACGGCCTCCGAGTAGGGGGCTCCCTCCCGCAGCGCGGAGACGGTGACCGGCTTCGGCGGCACGCGGCCTCCCTGGAGCCGGACCGAGCCTTCGATGACGCCTTCCGCGGCGAGCTGGAGGCGCACCCGGCTCGTCTCGCCCGGTGTGACAATCACCCTCTCGCGCACGTTGGTTTCGCTGTCCGGTTGGCGGGCCGCCACGAACACCTCGCCCGGAGGGAGGCCCTCCAGGATGAAGGCTCCCGCTCCGTCCGACACCGTGGGGAGCGTGCCCTCCAGCGGCGAGCGGCTCCAGCGCGACCCGGCGGTGACGTGGACGCCTGGCACGGGCTTCTGGTCCCCGTCCACCACCGTGCCCTCGATGCGCCCGTGGGCCTCCAGCTCGGCGACGAGGTCGAAGCGCTGGCCGTCCAGGATGCTGACGCCGCCGCGCGTCCACTTCTTGAAGCCCGGGGCACGCACCGTCACCGCGTACATCCCCGGCGCGAGCGAGCCCGCCTCGAACCGGCCATCCGGCGCGGAGAGGGCGCTGGCGACCACGGTGGGGTCCGCGTCGAGGCTGAAGGTGAGGGCGCCCGGACTCACGGAGATGGCGGCGCCGCCGATGGGCTCGCCCGAGCCCTTGCGCCGTACGACACCCACGAGCGAGGCCGTGGCCCCCAGCCGGATGCGCACGTCCCGCGCCGTCATGCCCGGGCCCACCGTGACGCGGCCCGGAGCGGCGCCGGTCAGGTCTCCCTGACGCGCGGTGAGCTGGTACAGGCCCGGCGCCACGTCGATGGAGAAACCTCCGTCCTCTCCCGCATCGGTCTCCGCGGCCTCTCCCGTCCCCGAGGCGACCACGCGCGCCCCCGACGCGGGCTTGCCGTCGGGTCGCTCCACGAAGCCCTCGATGAAAGCCGAGCGCTCCAGCTCGATGACGAGTCCCGAGGCCGGAACCTGGACGCGTCCCAGTCGCCTGGGTGCGCGCCCTGGAGCCCGGGGGACGTCGAGCTGGTACACGCCGCGGGCCAGTCGCTGGAAGCGGAAGGCGCCGCGCTCGTCGCTCGTGATGAAGGTGCGCTCCTCCTCTGGCGCCGAGGCGCCGGATGCGAGCAGGGCGGGCACCGCGACGCCGTGGCGGACGTCGATGGGGGTGAGCATGAACTCCACGTGCGGAATGGGCGTACCCGTGCCGCGCTCCACGGTGGTGCCTTCGAGAGTGGCGAAGGCCTCGGCCGTGAGGCGGACGGTGGCCGTGCCTTCGCCACGCAGCCGCATCACCTCGGCTCGCGCGGTGGCGTGGTCGGGGACGCGGGCAATGACGAGGTAGTGCCCGGGCCTCGCGGGGAGCAGGAGCACGCCTTCCTCATTGGTGAGCCCACTGCCCGCGACGAACCAGCGCTCGCGGCCCGGGGCGCCGGCGCCCCGGAGGTACAGACGGACCGCCGCCTGGGGGAATGGGCCGGAGGCGGTGTGCACCTCGACGCGGAGGGTGCCTTCCTCCGCGCGCATCGGCTCGTCGACAGGCGGTGTCCCGCGCTTGTCGTCGGCGGTGGGCACGGAGCGTTCGTCGATGGGGGCTCGTGACGCGGGGGAAGGTGCCTGACGGCTCGCGACCGCTCCTGCCTCCGTGTCCACCGCCCGCGAGGCATCCGGGTTGGAGCCGTCCGGGCCACGTGCCCACCAGAGTCCGACGGCGGCCAGGACGCTCACGAGTCCCATGAGCACGAGTGTCTTTCGTTTCATTCCGCCTCCCGGAGGCATCTTCGCAGAATGCCGCCCGGACATCCGGCGGGCCGGCAGGTTCCAGACGCAATGGCCCCCCATGGGACCACCGACAAACTTTCTTTGCCTTGACCAAGAGAGTTTGTCGGCGTTACAAGCCGGGCATGACGAAGGAGAGCAGCGCGGCGAAGGTCCGGCCCATGCGGGCGCGCATCCTCGAGCGACTCGCGGCGCCCACGACGGCGGCGGCGCTGGCGCGGGAGCTCGGCACGTCGCGTCAGAAGGTCGGGTACCACCTGCGCGAGCTGGAGGAGCAGGGCCTCGTAGAGCTGGTGGAGGAGCGCCGCAAGGGCAACGTCGTGGAGCGGCTGGTGAAGGCCAGCTCCCGGGCGTACCTCGTGTCGGCGGAGGCGCTGGCCTCGCTGGCGCCCGACCCCGCCGCCGCGGTGGACCGCTTCTCGTCGGCCTATCTCATCGCCGTGGCAGCCCGCAGCGTGCGGGAGGTGGCCACGCTGCGCGAGCGCGCGCAGAAGGCCGGCAAGACGCTGCCCACCTTCAGCCTGCAGGCCGACGTGCGCTTCGCCAACGCGAAGTCACGCCATGCCTTCGCCGAGGACTTGGCCGAGGCCGTGGCCCGGCTCGTCGCAAAGCATCACGACGAGAAGGCCGAGGGAGGGCGCCACTACCGCCTGTTCCTCGGCGTGCACCCCGCAGCTGCCCCCGAGAAGGAGAGCCCCGAGTGAGCCAGGACACGACGCGCAGTCTCGAGAAGCAGGTGAAAATCAAGGCCTCGCCCGACGCCGTCTGGCGGGCCATCACCGAGGCCGATCAAATCGTCCGCTGGTTCGCGCTCGACGCGCGCGTGAAGCCCGGCGTCGGCGGTTACGTGTGGCTGAGCTGGCCCGGCATGGCGGGCGAGGAGCGCATCGAAATCTGGGAGCAGGGCAAGCACTTCCAGACGCGCAACCCCGCGCGGCCCCAGGTCGCCACCGACTGGTACGTGGAAGGGCAGGGGGGAGAGACGACGCTCCGGCTCGTGCACTCCGGCTTCGGCGAGGGCGCCGACTGGGATGCCGAGTATGACTCGCTGGACCGCGGCTGGGCGGTGTTCTTCCAGAACCTCAAGCACATGCTGGAGCGGCACCCGGGTGTCCCGGGGCAGCAGGTGATGGTGCCCGTTCCCGTGGGCGACGTCAGCCTGGACCAGGCCTGGGCGCGGCTGTTGGGGCCGAGCGTCTTCGGCCTGGAGCGCACTGGCGAGCGGAGCTTCCGGGCGCGCGCCGTCACCGGCGAGGCACTCGAAGGTGAGGTCGACCTGTGGGCGCCGCCGCGCGCGCTCGGCATCACCGTGAAGAACTGGAACGACGCGCGCATCACCGTGGACATCAGTGGCTGCGACGGCGAGGTGCGGGCGTGGGTCTCGCTGCTCACCTACGGGCTGGACGCGGCCCAGGTGGAGGCGCTCCGAGCGAGGTGGACGCCCGCGCTGGAGGGCATGTTCCGAAGCGCGGCGTGAGCGCGGAAGGACAGAAGCTGGCCGAAGTCGGGTGGCGACGTGTGCGGCACGCTGCCCGACTGTCCGCCCGGAGCGTCACCGCGCCGTGAGGTCCTCGAGCCCGACCTCGGCGTCGGCGGTCCCTCCCCATGAAGCGAGGCGAAGACGGCCCGGCGCGCTCCAGGCGGTCAGCTCGTCCTCCAGTGCCGTGGGATTCCGCAGGTCGATGACTCCCGGCGTGGCGTCGGGCGTCGCGTCCACGTCGAAGCTCAGGACGAAGCGGTCTTCGAGGATGGCGCGCAGGAGGTCCACCAGGGACTCGCCCGGCCACGCCGCCCAGGTATCGGCATGCGTGTGCCAGCCCGGTCCGAAGGCCAGGCTGGGGACGCCTTGCTCCACCCATACCCGTACGTCACGCTCGCGCGTGCCCGTGGGTGAGGGCAGGGTGAGTGTCAGTTCGAAGGGGCCGTCCTCCCGCTCCGCGAACAGCTCGGCTCGCGTCCTCAGGGAGGGAAAGGCCGCGAAGAGCTGCTCGGCGAATACGCGGGAGGCAGGGGTTGCCATTCCGGGGTCGAAGGGGTGCCTGCCTGTCATCGGTCCTCCCAGCTCCGGGCCCGGAGTTCGTCTCGCAGCTTTGGCACGTCCTTCACCGGGTCCCACGTTCCACAGAGCCACGGCAGCACCTCGTCCAGGATGGCCTGATGGATTTCCCGCGCGGACTGCCGTGGCGGGAGCGGCGTGGGTGACTCCTCGCTGGAGCCCAATGCCCAGGTGATGACGGACTCGCGGCTCAGCGCGCGGCACGCGGCGTACACACAGGAGCCGAGACTGCCGCCTTCATCCTCCCCGAGGAGATTGTGCTGGGAGGAGTCGAACCCGGGGAGGCACAGCGTGGCGTACGTCACCGACCAGGCGGCGGAGAACGCGTCCGGCGACGTGGCCGCCTGGCTGGGGACGACATCTCCGTGACTCACCGCGCCGCGGGCGTGCTCGTCGGCGGGCGCGCACAGCCAGCGCTCCATCGCCATGAGCGCGGACCGGGGACCCTCATGCCTCGGGTGCTGCCACTCCCAGAGACCCAGCACCCGACGCGCGGCGGCCAGCGCGACGCGGACGGTCAGCTCCGGACCGAAGGCCCGGAGGTCCGCCGCCCAGCGCGCGAGCACCTTCGCGGGTTCCTCCGAGGCGTCCTCGAGAAGCGGCAGGTCGCGGACCAGGGCCACGGCGCGAGGATCTCCGAGCCGCTCCACTGGCAGAGGTGGCGCACGGCGGCGCAGGAGGTCGCGCACGATGTCGTCGATGGCGGCGTCCACGTGAGGCGCGAGCCGCGAGACGTAGGTCAGCTCGGAGAGGGCGGGGAGGGCGGACGCCGCTCGCGCTCCCATCTGGCCCAGGATGAGCAACGCCCGCAGACCCGCCTCGTGCCAGAAGTGGTCCATCGCCTGGGCGTTCATCAGGTCCTGACGCCGGGGCCGGTCCTCCACCGCCTTCCGCGCGGTGTCCAGCAGCAGCGGGAGGGCCCGCTCGGGCGCAGCATCCGCGAGGACACGTAGGGACTCGATGCGGTTGCCATCGTCGATGAGCGCCTGCTCCTCCAGCGCGATGAGCACCTCCGGGTCGTTCGCGAAGCGGCCCAGGAGCGGGAGCGCATCCCGCCGCACGACGCGCTTGGGGTCCACCAGCCGTTCCAGCGCGGCGCGCCGGACCGCCTCGGGAAGAGCGCCCTCCATCGCCGCGAGCACCCGCAAGGCCCGGCTGCGCAGCTCCGTGTCGTTCCTGTCCTGGAGGCAGGGGAGGAGGGCTCGGAGGGCCGCGGTGCTGGGCCGCGGACGCATCCGCTCGAGCACCGTGAGCGACATCCACCGGACGCGGGCGCTCGGCAGGCTCAGCGCGCCGAGGAGCGCGGGAATCGCGCACGTGGGCAGCGGCTCGATGCTCCCGAGCGCCTCGATGCACTGCGCGCGGATGTTCGTGTCCTCGTTCGGGCGGACATCCAGGGTGCGCGCCCGCAGCGCGTCCACGAGCGCCGGCACCGCCCCCAGCCCGGCCCGCGTCACGTGCCGCACGGTGTCCGGGGCGTTGAACCACCGCGAGCGCACGGAGGCGAACCCGGAGATCCACTCGCGCACCGTCTTCCCCTCCACGCGGAAGCCGGTCCATGTCAGGGCCGCGTCCAGGCGCCGGAGGGAGGCGAGGTCATCCGGGCGGGCCCCTCGCCGCGCCGCTTCGAGGGCTGTGTCTTCTCGCATGTGCGGCCACCGTCCGCCGGGCAGGGACGTCCGGCGGCGTCCGACCTGACTCCGTACGGCATCGTACCCCACGGGTGGCTCCCAGGGCCTCGGGAGGCTCACGGTGGACAGGGACTGGCGCCCCGGGGTGATACCTCCGCCCCTGGCACGCACCTATCCCTCATGTCCGAGGTGGAGACCGGGGGCGCGGCCCAGGCCGTTCGCACCCATTCCTGTCCAGGAGATGTGCCATGGCCATGACGGACCGTCCCGCAACGCTCGTGCTCTCCGGCGGAGGGGCCAAGGGAGCCTTCCAGGTGGGCGCCGAGCGCGTCCTGCGCGAGGTGCACGGCTTCAGGTGGGAGCGCATCTTCGGCGTGTCCGTGGGCGCCCTGAACGCCACGCTCATGGCGCAGCACGCCTTCAAGGAGCTGAATGACCTCTGGCTCAACGTCAAGGAGTCGGATGTGTACCGAAAGGTCCCCTGGGCCGTCGTCGCGCTCCGGGTGGGGCTGTTCCGCAAGCTGGGGCTTTATGACAACACGCCGCTGCGTGACACCATCATGACGCACGCGGCCGGACGCCGCTTCGTGGTGCCCGCCCACGTGGGCCGCGTGTCGCTGGTGTCCGGCGAGTACGAGCTGGTGCACAACGACGCGAAGGACTTCCTGGACGCCGTCTGGCAGAGCGCCACCATGCCCGTCATCTGGGAGGCCATCGGACGGACCGCCATCGTGGACGGGGGCATTCGTAACGTCACACCCCTGGGCGACGCGCTGGAGTTCGATCCGACGGAAATCGTCGTCCTCTCCTGCTCCGAGTCGAAGATTGATCCAGCGAAGCCACCCGCCAACATCCTGGACGTGGCCAAGCGCTCCCTCGTCGACATCACCATCAATGAAATCCTCCTGAACGACGTGGACTTCTTCATCCGCATCAACGACCTGGTGCGGCAGGCGGACGAGGCGGGACTCACCTTGCGGCGGCCGGATGGGGTGCCCTACCGGTACTGCCGCATCACCGTCATCGAGCCGCGGATGTACATGGGGGACACGCTCGACTTCTCTCCCCAGCTGATTCGCCTGCGGATGCAGCACGGCGAGGAGATGGCCCGGGTCGCCATGGAGTCCACGGACATGAGCCGGCGCGAGCCCAGGCCGCCCCAGACGGAGGAGTCCTACCCGGTGCCGCCGCTGCACGCGTAGTCAGGGCACCCAGGTGAAGGAGGCCCTGACGGGGGAGGGGGCCGCGCCGGGAGGGCAGCGGTCGGCGATGGACTCGGTGACGGAGAACTCCCGGGACCAGCCGGTGTACGGGCGCGAGCGGTCCTCCGTGCGCGGGCGCCACTCGCCATCATGGCGGATGCGGTAGGTGCCCGGGCGGGTGTCCTCGGGGATGTCCCACTCCACCGTCACCTGCGAGCAGGCACCGCGCGGAGGGCAGGGGTAGCCCTTCCAGTGGTACTTCGTCTCCCAATCCCAGTCATACGCCACGGGCCGCCAGGTTCCGTCCTCGCCGCGGCGCTGCACCTCCAGGTACGAGCGCTGTGTGTGCAGGTCATTGCGCGGATGGCCGCCCCAGAAGGTGACGCGCGCCGTGCCACAGCGCGGGTATGCGGCCCCCACGTCGCGGCCAGAGACGACCGAGCCGAAGGTGAGGTCGCCGAAGCGCGGATCCCCGCGAGGGACCTCGTCGTACGTATGGGACAGGCGGATCTCCTTCACCCGGCCCCGGGGGGACTTTGGCTTCGGGCCCTCCGGTACCTCGGCGCCGGACGCCAGTGCCTCCGCCAGCTTCGCGGACTCCTGCTGCACCGCCGCGAGCTGCCAGGGGCCGAAGTGGGTGGAGGCCCCTTCGTAGTCCTGCTTCGCGTACTCCTGCCGCGTGGTGAGGTAGCCCGAGTACGCGTTGGACAGGCCCGCGATGACGACGTGCTCCACGCCCGCGGGGGCCAGCCGCTCGCGCACCGTCTCGCGCAGCCGCCGGCCCGCCATGGTGGTCATCTCGAAGGGCACGGCCACCAGCGCCAGGTTGCCCAGCCGCGCAATCTGCAGCGGCAGCACGTTGGGGCTCATGATGGGGCACTCCGCGCCGGGCTTCAGCACCACGGGCTTCTCCGCCTGACACGGGTCGTTGTCCACGCCGCAGAAGAAGCCGGCGAGCGGGTCTCCGCAGCGCACGCCCTCGCGGCCCACGCCCCGGCCGTCCTCGGCGCCCGCGAGCATGGAGATGCCCAGCGCCGCCTTGCACGTCCCGCGCTCCTGGCCGTCCGCCCACTCGGGCGCCACCTTCACGGCGTCCATCTTCACGTAGGTGTGCCGGAAGTCCACACCGCCCGTGAGCGGCCGCGCGCCCGCCGTGTCCTCGAAGAGCCGCAGCGCCAGTTCGAACTGGCGGCGGCCCGCCTCGACGGTGGCCGCCAGCTCCCCCTCGCCGCGGCCCTCCTTGCCGCCGTAGACGTTCGGCGTCACGTCGCCCTCGTTGCTCTGCGCGAAGGCGGCCACGAACGCGCGGGGCGAGCCGTAGTCCGTGTCCTGGTGCTTCTCGAAGAGGTAGGACGCGTAGCCCTTGTTGTCGCCGCTGATGAGCTTGTTGCGGTTGGACATGGACGTGGCGTGCACGGCGAACCAGTTGAGCATCCCCACGGGCGTCATCGGCCCCGGCTCCGCGGACGCGGAGGCCTCCAGGCGCAGCAGCGTCATGGCGGTGTCCACGTCTCCCGGGTACCTCGCGCGCTCCGGCTGGGGGTTGAGGGCGTACGCGCCGGCGGAGCGGTTGCCGCTGGTGCCGGGCAGCTCGCCCGTGCTCAGCAGGAGGCGGCCCGGGGCGAGGTTGTCGTGGGCGCGGACGATGGACTGGAAGATGCCGTCCGCGATGGCGTGGAAGTTCTGCGGCACGAAGCCGATGAACGGGATGCCCAGGAAGGTGTGGTTGTAGAGCGCGTGATGCGAGTACCCGCCGGGCCCCGCGTGCGTGTGCGTGGCGCTCAGCACCACGTTCGCGTCCGTGTAGACGTCCTCGCCGTAGCGCTCGCGCAGCTTGCGCATGACCTCCTGCTTCACCGCCTGGAAGAGCATCCCCAGGTCCGCGCTGACGAACGCCACCCGCTTGCCGTTGCAGGGCGAGGCGATGACGAAGGCGCGCGAGCGCAGCCGCTGGTGGATTCCCGCGGTGTTCTGGCCGGGCTTCACATAGCCCATCATCATCACCTGCGCCGCCGGGCCGGTGATGTCGTGGATGCCCGTGCCGAGCTGGAAGTCCGTGCGGCCCTCGCAGCCCTGGGCCCGAAGCGCGAGGGCCTCCGGGGCCACGCGCTTCGGTGCACAGCCGCCCGCCACCAGCGCCGCGAGCGCCAGCGATAGCAAACACATGCGTGAGGACTGGCATTGCATGGCGGGGGACCCCCCTCGGTAGGATGCGGCGGTGTGCCCGCCCATTGGGTGCCAAAGGTTATCCCACCGTGATGCGTTCCTCGCCCAGGGGTGGAGTGGTCCACGAGAAGAGTGAGGTTTCCGGCACGGCGTCGGAGCCCTCGCTGGAGCGCGCCGCGACCGCCGCGACGACGGAGCTGGTGGACCGCATCACCGCCCTCGTGGAGGAGTCGGAGACGGCCTCGTACACGCGGAAGGCCGGCATGGCCGGGGCCATCAACATGTTGATGGCGCGACTGCCCACGGAGGCGAACTCCGAGGAGACCGCGACATGTCTCCTACGGCTGTTGGATGAGGGGCGCCTGGACGGGCTGGAGGACGAGGACGGCGAGCCGTCCAGCGTCGCGGCCACGCGAGCCCTGCTGGCCATGGGCTATCCCCATGCCATGCAGGTGCCTCCGGAGCGGCTGGAGGCACTCCGCCGCAGGGAGCACCAGACGATTCCGGTCCCCTGGGGACTGCTCGTGGGGATACTCCTGCCCGCGGCCGTCATCCAGGTCGGCTTCGTGCTCTCTTCGGATACGCCCCATCAGTACTTCGGGCTCAGGGCGGACTGCCTGGCCGGAGATGTTCCCTGTCCGCCGCCTGGCTTCGGGACCTGGTTCCGGACCCAGGGCCTCTACGTCATCTCCCTGGTCCTGGGCGGCTCGAACATCCTCGCCGGCCTCGTGGCCCTCGCGATGGGTCGGTTCAAGAGGACGCGCCGCCAGCTCATCCGGAACTTCCTGGGCGTTGCCACGCTGGGCGTGATGACGGGCGTCCTGCTGATGGCGTTGGGCTACGTGGGCTTTGGTATGTCCGCGTTGTGGTCCGCCGGAGGGGCGCTGGCGGCGGCGTGGGCCTTGAAGTCGTCGTGAGGCCCCCGCGGCTACCAGGTGGCGGGCATGCCGTCCTGCTTCGGCGCTCCCGGCCGCACCCGTGACAGCGGCGAGGCCTCGGAGGGCGCGGCGGACACATCCTCGGCCGGCTGCGTGGGGTCCTCGACGGGCGCGTCGTTGATCTCCTTGTAGAAGCGACGGCCGATGAACACCCCGATGACCAGCGACACGACGAGCCCCACCGCGGACACCACGGTCATCACCGTGCGGCCCTGGGCCAGTCCGCTGCCGAACTGCGCGGTGAGGAAGGTGCCCGGAATCGTCCCCAGCATGATGCCCGCCAGGGACGGCCACAGCCGCGCGCCGCTGGCGGCCGCCGCCACCAGCATGACGTCCGTGGGGAACAGTGGGTTGATGCAGGAAAGCAGCGCGAAGAGGAAGTCATGGCGCTTCGCGGCCCGGGCAATGGCGGGGTACTTGCCGCCCGCCAGGCGCTTCATCAGCCGCGTGCCCAGCTTGCGCGCCACTGCGAAGAGCAACATGGCGGACAGGAAGCTGCCCGTTAGTGAATAGAGAGTCGCTGCGAGCGTCCCGAACATCATCCCGCCCACCGCGGTCAGCAGCTGACCGGGCAACAGCGTCACCGGGCGGATGGCGAGAAAGGCGATGTACGCCAGCGGTGCCGCTCGACCGAAAGGCTCCAGGACAGCGGCAATGCGCTTCTGGTCGATGAAGTCCGGTCCCAACAACCGGAGCATCACCAGGCCGCCCACCGACAACAGCATCGGGGCCAGAACCTGGAGCCATGTCTTCGCCGACCGCGCCACGTGAAGCCTCCCCCGCCGCCCGCACCCGGACGCGCCGTGGGCAGAAGGTGGAGGGCGTATCGGGAATCCGCAATGTGGAGTGGGGTGTTTCCAACAAGAAAGCGTCCTGCCGGACATGCCTACGCCCGGCTCGATTGCCTGGCAGGCGTAGCCAAGGTGTTGGAATCACTGAGGTTTTTGTGTGGTGTGTCAGGCGCGAACGGCTGGCGGTGTACGGAGCTTGCTTGCATCGGGGCGCTTCCGTCCCAAGGTTTCAGGCAAGGGGCACCGAGGGCGAGGGACGGTGGCAGTCACGAGAGGAGATGGCGATATGTCGGACAAGGACAACAAGGGCAGCATGACGGTGGCGGAGGCAGGCCGAAAAGGTGGCGAGACCGTCCGGAACGAGCGGGGTCGCGAGTTCTACGAGACCATCGGCCGCAAGGGCGGCGCGACGGTGAAGGCCGAGCGCGGTCGCTCCTTCTACGAGGAGATCGGCCGCAAGGGCGGCGAGACGGTCAAGGCCGAGCGCGGCGCGAAGTTCTACGAGGAGATCGGCAAGAAGGGTGGCGACCGCGTCAAGGCCACCCGCGGGCCGAACTTCTACGAGGAGATCGGCCGCAAGGGCGGGCAGAAGGTGAAGAAGCTCATCGAGGAGGGCAAGCGCGCGGCTCGCGCGGCCATGGCTCCTCCCGCCGCGGAAGGGGCGGAGGAGGGCGCGGCTCCGGCGGCGCCCCCCAGTGAGCCGGCCGGCCAGAGCCAGAACGAGTAGCGTGGCGCCAGGCGCGCGGACCCGGTAAGAGGGCCGCGTGTACCTGGTCATCACGTTCCTCGAACATTTGGACGGGACCGAGCGGGCCATCCGCCGGCTCCGGGAGTTTGGCATTCCGGAGCCGTTGGTGGTTCGCGCGCGCAGCGCCGCGGCCGCGTTGTCCGCGGAGGTCCCCGTGTTCGCCGGGCTTCGCAGCCTGGCGCTCGGGGCGGACGAGGACCGGGTGCTGCTGGTGAGCCTGCTGCCGGCCGTGCCGGCGGAGGAGATGGAGCGGCTCATCCAGCGCGTCCAGTTGGAGATGGATGCGGACGACCCTCCCATGGGCCGGCTGGTCGCCCTGCCTGTGATTTCCGCGCCCACGCACCGACGCTCGTGACGTGGGGCACCGGAGCGGTGTAAGCACGCCTTGTGCAAGCGCTGCTCGTCTTTCTTTCCATCGCGGCGCTGTCGCTGCTCGCTTCCAGCCGCGCGCTGGACCCGGGGCGTTTCCCGGCGCTGGCGAGGCTGGCGGCAAGCGGCTTCCTGTTCCTCATCGTCGGCGTCCTGCTGGGCCCGTCGGTGGCGGGAGTGCTCTCCGCGCGCAACCTGGAGGGCATGCGCCCGGTGCTGGCGCTGGGGCTGGGGACCGCGGGCGTCATCCTGGGCCTCAACCTGGAGCCGAGGCTCCTGCGCCTGCTCCCCCGGCCGGTCTACACGGCGGCGCTGGCGCATGCGGGCACGGCCTTCTTCTTCGTGGCGCCGCCGCTGGTGGCGCCGCTCTTGTTCACCTCGGGGCTGTCCCTGAAGGCGGCGGTGGGCGCGGCGGCGCTGCTGGGCGCGGCGGCGAGCCTGTCCTCGGGCCACTTCGCGGTGCTGGCGTTCCGCGCTGGGAGGATGGACCGCGCGCGCGGGCTGGGCATCGCGCTCTTGACGATGCTGGACGACGCGGTGGGCCTGGGCGTGCTGGCGCTGGCGCTGGTGGTGGGCGCGGCGAGCAACGTGGGCGAGGGCCTGGGGCTGGTGTGCCTCGCGGTGCTGCTGGGCATCCTGTGCGGCGCGCTGCTGGCCTTCCTCACGCACGCGCTGAAGGACCCGGCGGAGCTGACGACGGTGACGCTGGGCGGGGTGGCGCTGGTGGGCGGAGCGGCGGCGTACCTGCGCGTCTCCGCGCTGCTAGCCGGGGTGGCCTGTGGGGCCACGCTGGCGCTGGTGGGCGGGCGCACGGTGGAGCGGGTGGCGCGCGCGCTCGGCCGGGTGGAGCGCCCCGTGTTCCTGGTGCTGGTGTTCCTGGTGGGCTGCGGCATCCACGCGCGTGACTGGGCGGCGTGGGCGCTGGTGCCGGGCTTCGTGGGGCTGCGCTTCCTGGGCAAGGTGCTGGGCGGGAAGCTGGCGCAGCGGGTGCTGGGCGGCGCGCTGGAGCTGCCGCCGCGGCTGGGTTACGCGCTCATCGCGCAGGGCGGCCTCGCGCTGTGCCTCGTGGCCGAGTACGGGATGCTGGTGCCCGGCGGGCTGTCGCAGCGCGTGCTGGACGTGGTGGTGGTAGGCGCGGTGCTGAACGAGCTGCTCGCGGGTCCGGCCTTCCGCCAGGTGCTGGGGCCGGGGCCGGGGCGCGCCACGCCGTCGTCGCCGGAAGTGGAGGTGGCGACATGAAGGGCGCCGTGGTCCGCCTGCTGCTGCTGGTGGGGCTGTTGGCCATCATCAGCCGGGCGCAGGTGCTGCGCGCGGACGCGGGCACGCCGGTGACGCTGGCGGCGGGCGCGCTGCTCTTGTGCGGCCTGTTCGCGGGCAAGGTGGCCAAGGGGCTGGGGCTGCCCCGGCTCACGGGCTACCTGCTGGTGGGCGTGGCGGTGGGCCCGTACGCGCTGGGCTTCATCCCCAACGCGGGAGTGAAGGGGCTGGAGCTGGTGAAGGGGCTGGCGGTGAGCCTCATCGCGCTCGTGGCGGGCACGGAGCTGCGGTTGGGGCTCATCCGCCGGGTGGGTACGCGGGTGGCGCTGCTGTGCATGAGCGTCTGCGGGGTGACGTTCCTCGTGTGCTTCGGCGCCACGTTCGCGCTCAAGCCGCTGTTGCCATTCCTCTCGGCCATGACGGTGCCACAGGCGCTGGCGGTCAGCGCGCTGGTATCCACGGTGGTGGTGTCCTTCTCGCCCACGGTGACCATCGCCATCGTCCAGGAGACGAGCTCGCGCGGCACCTTCACCGAGTTCCTCATGGCGCTCGTCATCATCGGCGACCTGTTCGTCATGGTGGCCTTCGCGCTGGCGGCGGGCGTGACGAAGGCGAGCTTCGGCGGCGGGCTGGACGTGGCGGGGCTGCTCAGCTCGGTGGGGTGTGAGCTGGTCGGCCTGTCTCTT
>NZ_JABBJJ010000298.1 GCF_012933655.1 Pyxidicoccus fallax
GGGGTCGTCCGGCTGCCTGGGTGCGACTCGGGGGCTACCTTCCTGGCGGACCTCTTTCTCCCAGGGAGCGGTATGGGCCTGCTGGCACACACGAGTCTGCGTCTCGCCGAGCGCGCGGGAAGCCGCCGGGGATTGGAAGCGCTGGGCGGCATGCCCATTGGCGCGCTGCGCAGCACCTGGCATCGGGTGAACGACCTTCGCATCCACACGCGCGTGTCCGCGCAGCCGGTGCCGGGGCGCGCGTGGAGCGTCGTCCTCCTCCATGGCCTCGTGGCCTCCAGCATGTACATGGTGCCCACCGCCATGGGACTGGCGCCGTACTTCCGCGTGTACGCGCCGGACCTGCCGGGCTTCGGCCGCAGCGAGAAGCCGCGCCGTCCGCTGGACGTCGCCGGGCTGGCGGACTCGCTCGCCGCGTGGATGGACGAGGCCGAACTCGAGCGTCCCGCCCTCGTCGCCAACTCCTCCGGCTGCCAGTTCGCCGTGGACTTCGCCTCGCGCTACCCGGAGCGCTGCGGGCCCCTGGTGCTGCTCGGCCCGTCGCTGGACACGAGGCACCGAGGCACGCCGGCGCAGATGGTGCGCCGGCTCATGGACGGCGTGCGCGAGCCCGCCTCGCTCGGCGTCATCCTCGCGCAGGACTACCGCACCTTCGGCGTCCTCCGCGCGCTGCGCGCCGTGCGCACCGCCCGCCAGGACGTCCCCACCGACAAGCTGCCCCACATCCGCACGCCCGTGCTCGTGGCGCGCGGAGAGAAGGACCGCGTCGTCCCGCGCGCCCAGGCCGAGGCGCTGGTGAAGAGCCTCCCCCAGGGCCGCCTGGAGGAGGTGCCCGGCGCCGGCCACACGCTCAACTTCAACTCGCCCGAGGCCGTGGTGAAGCTCATCCGCCGCTACCTCTACGAATTGGAGGCGCGCGGCGAGGCCCAGCCCTGACTACGCGGCCGACACCGCCACCGAGCCCAGCCCCTCCACCGTGAGCTGGACGCGGTCTCCGGGCTTCAGCATGTGCGCGGCGGTGGCCGCGCCCGCCAGGACGATGCTCCCGGCCGGCAGCACCTGTCCGCGCTCGGCCAGCAGCTCGCACAGCTGGAGGAGGGACACCACCGGGTCGCCGGAGATGGCGTCCGAGCGCGCCGCCTGCACGACCTCGCCGTTGACGGACATCTTCATCTCCAGCCGCGTCAGGTCCATGGCGCGCGGCGGGTGCTCGGCGGTGCCCAGCACGAACAGCGACGACGACGAGTTGTCCGCCACCACGTCCGGCAGGGAGAAGTACTTGAAGTCGCGGTAGCGCGAGTCGAGGATTTCCATCGCCGCGAAGACGGACACGCACGCGTCCAGCGCCTCGTCGCGCGTCACCTTTCCCTTCAGCTCGCGGCCGATGCGGAAGGCAATCTCCGGTTCAATCTTCGGGTGGATGCCCTCGGACAGCCGCACCACGCCGTCCGCCGGCACCTGCATCCGGTCCGTGAGCACGCCGTACACGGGCGAGTCCAGGTTCATCTGCCGGCGCTTGGCCTCGGAGGTGAGGCCCATCTTCAGCCCCACCACGCGCTCGCCCCGGGACAGGCGCAGCCGGATGCCGGCCTCCTGGATGGCGTAGGCGTCCGGCAGCGACAGCTGCGGCACCTCGCGGGTGAGCGGCGCCACCTCGCGGCGCTCCAGCCTCGCGGCGTCCAGCGCGCGGGCAAGCTCCTGGTGGTCCACGGTCGCGGTCATCCCCTTCCCTCTCTCTGTCTAGCGGTTGAAAGCCACTACGGTCATGAAGCCCAGCGTCGCCAGCACCGCGAGCGCGATGACGGCATACACGCCCGTGCCCAGCAGCCGGGCCTTCTGGACGGTGAACACCCGGCCCATTCCCCGGTACACGACGGCGATGCCCGCCAGGAACGTGGCCGCGGTGAGCACGAGCGTCACCATCATCCCGATGCCCGCGCGCGCGCCCGTCGCCTTGCCCGCGATGAGCAACCCCACCATCAGCCACAGCCCGGACAGCACGAGGCTGCCCCCGAGCGTCCCTCCTCCGACGAGCAGACTCCGCAGGGCCACGCCCAGCCCGGCCTTGAGGCGGGCCTTCATGTCGCGTCCGCCAGCTCGAGATTCATTCCCAGCAGCTCCACCATGGGCACGTCCCGGCGCTCGCGCCCCGGGCCCTCGTCCCGCGCGAACAGGGGCGGCACGAAGCTGTAGCCCCGGTCCGGGGACAGCGCGGCCACGTCCTTCTCCCAGCCCGGCCAGCGGAAGTCCTCGTAGAACTTTGCCAGGTCCCCGGTGAGGAGGAAGGCGACCAGCTCCGAGTAGCTGTCCACGAGCCGCTCCCACTCCAGCGTGTCCGGCGCGAGGTAGTACGCCGCCCCGCGGCCCTCGCCGAGCGCGCCGCCGTCCAGCGCGAAGAAGCCACCCAGCACGTCGTGCGCCACCAGCATGGCCCCATTGAAAGGCTCCACGAGGGGCCGGCCGCCCAGCCCATTCCACCGCGCGAGGTCTCCCTCCATGCGCGCGCAGCCCCCACCGAGGATGCGCACCCAGCCATGGTCCACCAGCAGCCCGCCCGTCTGGAACGCGATGGCGCCCATCGGCGAGCGCGTCGTCACCTGGAGCGCGAGCAGCACCTCGGCCCCGCGCCGCGGTGACACGTCGAGCACCTCCACGGGCTTGTTCGCGCCGTCGAGCCACTCGCGCACCACCGGCCAGCCGGGCTCCTTCGCGTTGATGAGCTCGTCCAGGGTCTTCGTCATGGGTGGGAGGCTATCCGAGACGCCCGGCGTCCGGGGACCTTGTATGCATGCCGACGGGCGCAACCCACACCCGTGAATACTGGCCAGCACCCGCCGTCGTAGCGCATAACGCCTACCGCCCGCGGCCGGAGCGGGCCATCAGCTTCGAGGACCCTCTTCATGCGACACACTTGGATTATCGCGGCAGTGCTCCTGACGGCGACGGTGGCCAGTGCCCGGGAGCGGAGAGGCCGGAACTACCGTGACGACGGCGTGCACCAGCACGACGGCTTCTACCTGCGCCTCCAGCTGGGCGGCGGCTACACCCACGCGGGCGTGGCCGACGAGGACTTCGCCGTCAAGGGCGGCGCCGCCGCCATCAACGCGGAGTTTGGTGGCGCGCTGTTCGAGAACTTCATCCTCTACGGCAAGCTCTACGGCACGTCCGCTCCGAACCCGGACATCGAGGTGGGGGACATCACCGTCGAGGGCCGGAACGAGGACACGAGCCAGAACGTCGGCGCGCTGGGCGCGGGCATCGCGTACTACATCATGCCCGCCAACGTGTACCTGTCGGGCGCGCTCTCCTTCGCCCAGCTCAGCGTCAACGAGGACGGCGAAACCGTCGCCGAGACGGACATCGGCGGCGCGCTGCACCTGGGCATCGGCAAGGAGTGGTGGGTGAGCGACAACTGGGGCCTGGGCATCGGCGCCGAGGTCGCCTTCGCCCGCATCCCGGAGCAGGACGACGTGGTGGACTGGAACGTCGTCAACGCGATGGTGTTCTTCACCGCGACGTTCAACTGACGCCGCGCGCTCAGGCCTGCTGGTTGAGGGAGGCGGCGAGGGAGCGCACCGCGAAACGCGGGCTGAAGCGCACCATCACCGCCCCCAGCCAGTTGAGGACGCCGTGCACCGCGAGCACGCGGCCTCGCATCATCGCCGCGTAGGCGTCGGCGGCCACGTCCGGCGCCTTCGCCACACCAGGCCGCTGGAACAGGCGCGTCTTCGCGTTGCCGGCCCGCTGGGCGAACTCGGTGTGCGTGGCGCCCGGGCAGTGGCACGTCACCGTCACGCCGGTGCCCTTCAGCTCGTGCGCCAGCGCCTCCGAGAAGGACACCACGAAGGCCTTGGTGGCGAAGTACGTGGCCATGTACGGCCCGGGCTGGAAGCCGGCGGTGGACGCGATGTTGAGGATGCGCCCGAAGCCGCGCTCGCGCATGGGGCGGGCGAAGAGGTGCGCCAGCTTCAGGAGCGCGGTGCAGTTGACCTCCACCATCTCCGCCTCGCGCGCGAGGTCCTGGTCGAGGAACGCGCCGGTGGAGCCGAAGCCCGCGTTGTTGACGAGGAAGTCCACCGCCAGCCCCCGCTCGCGCACGGCGTCGAAGAGCCGCTGGGGGGCGTCGGGCTGGCCGAGGTCCGCGGGCAGCACGTGGGCCGTCACGCCGTGGTCCTTCTCCAGCCGCGCAGCGAGCGCCTCCAGCTTCCCGGCGCCGCGCGCCACCAGGATGACGTCGTGCCCGTCCCGGGCGAAGCACTGCGCGAACTGCTCTCCGAGACCCGCGGAGGCTCCGGTGATGAGCGCCACCTTGCGCGACATGATGTTCCCTCCTCGCCCCCGTTATAGCCGAGCGGCCCGGCGGGCGTGACGGGAGGACTTCCATCAGGGGTTGCGGACGCCACCGGGTTGCACCAGGCGAGCCGGCGAGCCCCTCGACGGAGCGCCGCCGCACCCTTGCTGGCGTGTTCGCCGGTGGCGAGCTTCCCAGCGTCCACGGGGGGAGCCCCGCCACACGGCACGCGCGGCACGCGCCTGCCCACCCAGGGGGGTGCAGCGCATGAGGGGGGTCGCGGTCACCGTCTTCGTCATGTCCCTGCTCGCCTCACCGGCGGCGCTCGCGTGCACCACGTGCCGCCCTGCGGTCCAGGCCGGCATCTTCGACGAGCACTTCTGGGGCCGGCTCGCCCTCACCGTGCTGCCCTTCCTCGTCATCCTGCTCGTGGTGGCCGTGCTGTACCGCGTGCGGCCGCGGACACTTCCTGGAGAGGAGCCACTCGGATGAGAGCGTTGAATCGGGGCCCATTGCTGTCCGCGGGCGTGCTGCTGGGCGTGGGACTGGGGGGCTTCTTCGACGGCATCCTCCTGCACCAGATACTCCAGTGGCACAACATGCTCTCCAGCCACCTGCCTCCCGATGACCTCGTGAGCGCCAAGGTGAACATGTTCTGGGATGGCCTCTTCCACGCCTTCACGTGGATGATGACGCTGGCCGGCGTGATGATGCTGTTCCGCGCGGGCCGGCGCCCCGACGTGCCGTGGTCCTCGCGCAACCTCACCGGAGCCATGCTCGGCGGCTGGGGGCTGTTCAACCTCGTCGAGGGCGTCATCGACCACCAGCTGCTGGGCCTGCACCACGTGAACCCGGGCCGGTATCAGTTCGAGTGGGACATGGGCTTCCTCATCTTCGGCGCCCTGCTGATGATTGCCGGCTGGCTCATCGCCCGCGGCGGACGTCGCGAGCGGACCGTCCGGGGCGCCATCCGGGGAGAGCCCCTCGGGGCCCATTGATTCCGGACGAGGTGTCCCCGTGCCCCGGGGGCCGGGGCCCTCCTCGGCCACGAGCGCCTTCCAGAGCACCCGCCCCATGGGCTGGATGTTCTCCAGCGCGCCCTGCTCGTCTCCCCGCGCCACCGCCCGCACCAGCTCCGCCAGCGCTCCCCAGATGAGCCCCTCGCCCACCTGCACGCTTCCGGGCGCCAGCGATCCCTCATGCTCACCTTGCGCCAGCACCTCCCGCACCAGCTCCCGAGCCTGAGTGCCCAACGCCTCCGGCTCCAGCGAGTCCGGGTGCCAGTGCATGAAGGTGAAGTGGAACAGCTCCGGCTTGCGCGTCGCGCACCACGTCAACGCCTCCCAGAAGTTGTCGAAGGCCTCGCGGAAGCCTCCCTCCAGCCGCTCCAGCTCGAGGTACCCGCGTGCGATGCGGCACAGCTCCCCCTCGGCCCACTCGCGCACCTGCCGGGCGAAGCCCGCCTTGCTGCCATAGCTCCGGTAGAAGCTGCCCACCGACATGCCCCCCGCCCGCGCCAGTTCCTCGGCGCGCACGTGGCCGTAGCCGCGCTCGGCCAGCGCCGCCGCCGACTCGCGCAGCGACACCTCGTCCAGGTTCTCCAGGCCCCACATCCCCATCGAGGTCCACGTCCTCATCCCCATCCCCCGGGCCGCCCTCTCGCTGGAGGAATCATTCCTCCACGACGACCCTTCTACCGGAGGGGGCTGACATGCCAGGGAGGGTGGGGCCCGCGCCCGGGGAGGACCTGGTGGGTCATCCGGCTCGCGCTCCGTCGCTCCGTTCCAGCCCTGGGCGGCGGCGGGCGGCGGGTGCTCGCGGTTCCCGGTTGTTGCTGGAGACGCGCGGACCCTCACCGGGTTCGGAGTAGCGTCGGCCGACATGTCGCCAGAGGAAGCAGCGGAGCGCATCCAGTTCCACGCGGGGCCTGAATCCGAGGCGTTCCTCGGCATGTTGAGGCCTTTTGGTGGCGTGAGGCGCGAGGTGCTCGCCGACCTCGAAGGGGCTCTTCGCGCGGCCGCGCCCCTTCTTCAGCAGCCACAGGTCGAGCGCGGCTTGATGGGCGCGCTCCTCGCCATCATCCACCTCGGGCGCGCCTGGGCGCTGGAACCCGGTGGAATGCTCCAGGGGAACCACCTCATCAGCGCGGAGGAGCAGGAGCTCCTCTCGGGCTTCCTCCACAGCTTCGCCTACGCCGTCTTCTGCCTGCTGGACGGGACGGGTGAGGACGTCGCGTTCGAGGACTTCCTCGCGCCGTAGTCCGCACCTTCAGCGAACGGCGCCGTCCGTGAAGCGCACGCCGGCTCGCGCGAGGAGGACGTCATCCGAGAGCTGCCACAGGGCCACGGCGCGGTTCTGCTCCCGGGTGCCACCGAAGTGCAGACCGATGACGGTGTTCGACTCCAGGTCCACGACGGGTGAGCCCGAGCTGCCGCCCAGCGTCGAACAATCATGGGCGAGCTGCTTCACGTCCGGGTCGACGGAGAGCAGCTCGCCCGGCTGGAGCCGCTTCACGCCGAAGACATTCTCGAAGTAGCGCAGCAGCACCTCCGGCGGCGTGTTCGTGTGGTCCTTCATCGGGTAGCCCACCGTGTAGACGGCGCGAGGAGCGGTCGTGTCGGGCTTCGTCGCCGCGAGCCGCAGGGGCGTACGCGGCGCCTGTCCCCGCGCCGGGCCCAGGCGCAGCAGCGCGAGGTCGTGCTCGGGGTGGATGGCGATGACGTCCTGGATGGAGAGAACCGCCTGCACGTCGCGCTCGTGTTCACCCAGCCAGTCGATGCGGGGAGCCACGCCCAGCATCAGGGACCAGCCCGCGCCCCGCTCCCGGCTGAAGGCCACGGCCACATGGCGGTTGGTCATCACCACATCCTCGGCGACGAGGAAGCCCGTGCCGAGCATCCCCACGCCAGCGAGCTCGATGCGGCCCGTCGATTCGATGGTCGCCTCGATGCCCTCGCGGTGGTTCTCGAGTCGCTCCCAGCCCACGGGCGGAGTGCCGAAGCTCCCGTTGCGGACGCGCAGCGCGGGGCGTCCGAAGAAGGCGACCACGGTTTCGAGCGCGGTCTGCTCGGCGGCTTCGATGGGAGCGTCTTCGCCCTGCTGCTCCAGCCGCTCCAGGACGTGGGCGCCTGTCTCCAGCAGGGCGCGCAGTTCCTGGCGGAGGGAGGCACGGTCCGCCTTGCCCACCAGGGCCGTGGGGATGCGCCACGTCGGAGGGAAGTGCGCCTCCACCAGCGCGTCCACGCCCGCGGGGTTCAGGGCCTGACGCACCCGGGACACGTTCGGGAGCGTCCGTGCGGCCCGGTGCATCAGTGCGCGGCTTCGCTCATCTGCTGGCATGGGGGCTCCTTCGCAGTGCTCACGGGGTTGGAGTTTCCGCGGACTTCAGGTCCGTGGACGATGCGCAATACTCGCGGACCCGTGAGTACTCGGGCCGGTTCGCCATCAAGGCGCAGGCGTCCCGCAGCAACTCGTTCCGTCTCAGCGAGAAGAACCGGGTTTCTTCCGCGTCGAACGTCACGATTCGGTCTCCCTTCGGGCTCGACCGCACCTCTCCCCAGGTCATCGCGCCATGGAGCGTCGTGATTCGTCGACCGTCACGAGCGGACCAGAGCTGCAGGCTGGGCAGCTCATTTCCTGTCAGCCCGAAGTAGTCCCCGGCGAACCAGAGGCGGTGCCTCGAGCCTCCCGCCAGGGCGATGCTCTCGACCTGCCGCCAGCCCGGGAACTCGAACAATCGGATGCTCCCGCCAGCAACGAGAACGAACCGGGAGCCGTCTGGAGTAAACGCGAAGGTCTCCACCACCGACCCGGCTTGAAGACCGGGGAGATTCATCTGTGCTCGCCCCCCCCTGACGGTGTCGAACGCCACCAGCCCGCCATCCTTCTCGGAGAGGAGCAGTAGCAGGCGCGAGTCCGGTGAGAAGGCGATGTCCCCGGGGGAGAGGGCAGCAGGTGGCAGCTCCATCAACCGGTCTCCCGTCACGCCGTCCCAGAGCCCGGAGCCAGTGACATCCCTGGAGAGGGTTACCAGACGCCCTCCATCCGGAGAGAAGCGCACGACCGCATCGTCGGTCAGGCGTGGCAGTTCCCTGACACGCTGACAGTCCCGGGTCGAGCCCAGGAAGCTGGGCTCTTCATGCCGCGAAATGAGGAAGCGCTCCCCCTTGAAGGACACCTGCATGCCACCCAGCGTTCCTGACAGGTCCGGGGTCCTGCAGAGCTCCTCTCCAGTCTCGCTATCGTGGATGCGTACGGTCCGCGGTGAAGCCACCCCATCCGCGCCCAGCACGAGCAGCAGCCGGCCGTCCGGGGAAAAGGTCGCTTCATGGACCAGCCCCAGTTCGCGTCGCGGGCGCCCATCCGCCGCGGACCACAATACCGCTCCATCTTCCTGGCTCGTGGTCAGGAGCGAGCGTCCATCTGGAGAGAACGTGAGCCCGGCCCAGGGCTGCTTGCGCGCGCTCCGAGACGCCATCATGACTGGGGCGTCCCGAAGGAGGAGGCTCTCCGCTGGCGAGCTCGGGAGGTTCCACAACCACAGCTTGTCTCCGCAAGCCACGGCCAGGCGGCCATCCGAGGAGAAGGCAGTGGTCAATTCATCGCGAGACCCGGCGTTGCAGCCCTCCAGGTACACCATGCGCGAGCTATACCGTTCCCTATCGTAGAGTGACAGGAGCCACGTGGAGGGCGACTGGTCGGGCTTGAGCCAGACACTCCATCGGGCGTCAGGAGAGAGGTCCAGCTTTTCATGTTGGCTCTCGACCCAGCGGTCGATGTGGCGCGTGCGCCGCTCCAGGCCAGAGGCCGTCGCGGCCAGGAGGAAGCTCCCTCCCGCTCCCGAAGAGAGCTGCACGGGGACCTTCCCATGCAACCGCGCGCGGAGCAGGAACAACGGTGGAGACGGACGCCGCGGCGTGGAGAAGAAGGGGCTGTCCAGATTGAGGGACTCGACGGGGTCCAGTTGCTGAAGTCGCCTTCCATCGGAGAAGACGACCGTCTCCGTCGTGAACTCCTTCCAGAACCTGCCGCGCACGGCGGGCTTGCAGAGTTCGTGCTGCTGAGCGGACGTGGCCTCCCGGTCGAAGCCGGTCACGGAGCAGTCGTCCTCGGAGAAGAAGGGCATGAAGATGTGTCCACCCACGTCCCCGAGCAGGCGGTGCTCCCGGTTCGACCGGATGTTCCACACCAGGAGCCTGCCATTGACCCGACTGTCTCCCAGGACCGCCAGCCTTCCGGAAGACGAGAACCCCAGCGTGGGCCCCGTGCCGCCGCTTTCGAAAGGCTGGCACCTTCCCGTGGCCGTCTCGAAGAGACAGGTGCGATTCAGCCCTGCGACCAGGGCGTGCCTTCCATCCGGAGAGAGCACGGCCTGCTCACAGGCCGCCTGGAGCTTCAAACGGGGCCCCAGGGGCTTAAGGGTCTTCACGTCCCACAGTTGCGCCGTGCCATCCAGACTCGCCGTCAGGACCCGGTCTCCGGACGCGTTGAAGGACACGGCCGTGATTTCCGCCGTGTGGGGTCGCTCGATGGGCTCGTGCAACAACTGGTCGTGCCAGCGTACAAGCCGGCCGTCCGCCATGCCCAGCCAGAGCGAGGCATCCCGGGGAGAGAAGCTGAAGGCGTGCGTCGTACGGGCCCATTCCCCAGCGGCCAGGAGGGCTGACTCGCCGCAGCCGGAAGGGCAGAGCTCGCGCGAGTCCAGTTCGGCGAGCATGGCTCCATCCATGGCACCCCACACGCGTGTGACGAGCCGCCGGGAGCCAGCGAGGAGGCCTCGCGTGACGATGTACCGCTCACTTGGCGAGAAGGCCGCGACGACTGCGGACTCTTCTTCCGGAGAGGCGGGAGCCGATTCCCCCGGAGCGCGGGCGGATGAGACCGGAGGCTCGCCGCCCATCGAGAGCGGCACCGAGTAGCGGAAGGCGGAGATCGCCTGATGGAGCGCACCCACCGTCTCGTCCGCCGCGGGGTCCACGCCCGGAAGGCGCGCGCCAGCCAACGCGATGGCCCTTACCAGGGACTCCACCTCCCGGCCGGGTCCACCCGCGAGCCGTACCACCTCGTCGGCGGCGGCGATGCGGTCCCGTCTCAGCTCCTCCCGCTCGCGGGCCTCCTGCTCGGCACTGCCCGCGTCCACCGCTCCATCCCCCGGACGATGGCTCCACCAGAGCGAATCCGCCATGTTGAGGAGCAGGCTGAGCACAACAAGGCCCACCACGATCCCGAGGTATTGATTTGCCCTGGATGCGAGGACCTGCTCGCGCCGTGTCCGTTCCTCGTCCGCCTGTCTCCGGGTGCGCTCCGCTTCCTCACCACACGTGATGAAGCGCGTGGCCAGCGCGCTCACCTCGCCCGGGTGCGCCGCGAGCATGTCTCGCGCCGTGGCCAGCTCCGAGCCTCGCAGGAGCCGTTCCTCCGCCGCCGTGCTCCCGGACGCACGCGCCACCGCGTCCCAGCGCTCCGCGTCCGCCTGCACCTCCGTGTACCAGCGCCGGAACACACGGTCCCGGCTCCGCAGGTCCGCGAAGTGCTTCCAGTGCGTGAGCAGCGCGTCGTGGATGAGCTCCACCGTGTCCTGCTGCCGCTGCCCATCTCGCGACGTCACCAGCAGGCGCCCATTCACCAGCACCTGCAGCACCGCGTCCACCTCCGCCTGCCCGCCGAGCCGCTCGCGCAATGTCTCGATGGGGACGCGTCGCCCCTTGTCCTCCAGCAGGTCATCCGCGACGCCGAACTGGATGAGCTCCAGCAGCAGCCGGTCCGCCAGCTTCCGCTCCGCCGGCCCGAGCGTCTCGTAGACGCCGTCCGCCCACCGCGCCAGCATCCCCAACAGGCCCGTGCTGGCGTTGAACGCCTCCAGCGTCACCGCGCCGTCCCGCGACGCCTGCCACAGCTGCGTCATCGTGACTTCCAGCAGCGGCAGCACCGTGGCGCGAGCGCCCGCGCCCGTCTCCACCGGGAACTCCTGCTGCGCCGCCTGGACGATGGTCTCCACCACCTCCGGCGGCTCGAAGCGCAGCCCCACCTCCCTCGCGGGTCCGGCGATGATGTCCCGCAGCTCGGCCGGCGTGAGCACCGCGGGCACCTGCACCCGGTGCTCACCCAGCAGCGACCGCAGCGCCGGAGCGCGTTGGGACAGCAGCGCGTCGAAGCCCTCGCGCAGGGCCACCACGCACGTCACCGGCAGTGCCTCGTCCTTCAGGCCCGCAAGCTGCTGGAGGAAGCGCTGGCGGTGCTCCTCCTCCGCGCCACCACCACGCAGCAGCAGGTCCTCCAGCTGGTCGATGACCAGCACCAGCCGCTGCTCTGCTTCCGGGTGCTCCGAGCGCCAGCGGCGCAGCCGGCTCGCGAGGTCCTGCCCTCCGTCCGCGCTCGCGGGCAGTCCCGCCTTGTCCAGCGCCGCGAACGGCTCCAGCCCGGGACGGAAGGTCCGCACGTCCCAGCGGGCGCTGCCCGGAATGAACGTTCCTTCCTTCAGCGCGGGCACGAGCCCCGCGTACAGCAGCGACGACTTGCCGCAGCCCGACGGCCCCGACACCTCGACGAAGCGGGGCAGCTTCTTCAGCAGCGGCAGGAGCTGCTCGTGCAGCACGCGCTCGCGCCCCTTCCAGAAGCGGGCGTCGGACTCGCGGAACGACGCGAGGTCCCGGTACGGACAGTCCTCCGACGTGCGCAGCTCGGGGCACTGCTCCACGAGCAATTCCACAGGCGACGCGTACGCCTCGCGCAGGCCCTGCCCGTCCATCCGGAAGCGCACCACGCCCACCACGCGCCGCGTCTGCTCGTCGAACAGCGGCCCGCCGCTGAAGCCCTCGCGGATGTTCGACTCCAGCAGCAACAGCTTGCGGAAGGCGCCCTCCCCCGTCGCGTAGCCGATGGTGCCGTGCGCCCAGGTGCCCGTGTCCTCGTTGCCCTTGGGGAAGCCGAAGGCGGTGAAGCGGTGGTCCGCGCTCCGGGCCGCTTCGCCCAGCGGCAGCGGGCGGAACGCGCCCCGCAGCGGACGGTTCAGCTCCAGCACGGCGAAGTCCGCCACGCTCTCCGGGCTGGAGGACTCGGGCCGCAGCTTCGCGGTGACCTTCTCGTGAGTCTGAAGCACCTCCAGCGCGATGGCGCCGCGCTCGCCGTCCGTGAGGCTGTCGAGGACGTGGGAGCACGTCACCACCAGCGTGTCGGAGACGAGGAAGCCCGTGCCGAGGACGCTCTGCCGGTCCCGGCTCAGTACGCGCACGATGCCGTCGCGGAGGTCGCTTCCCTTCATCGCCCGGCGGCGACGTTAGCACGCACCGGGCCCAGGCCCGCTCCCGGTTGTGACGGAACTGACACAGTGGAAATGCAGGCAGGTCAGGAGGGCGTGGTAATCCGGGCGCTTCCCCACCCTGGAGAATCCACCATGACGCTTCGCAGTCTCACGCTCGCCTGCCTGTTCGCCCTCGGGGCCACGGCGTGCAACCCCACCCAGGACACCGAGCCCACGGCGGAGGAGCTTGGAACTTCCACCGGCGCCGCGGCCGTCACCCGCCTCGACGCGGCGATTGGCGACAACACGCTGAGCTTCGAGACGCTGGGCACCTTCGAGGAGCGCAACGGCCGGCGCGTGCTCGTCATCCGCGCCACGGCGAACCGCTACCTCCAGGACGTCTTCAGCTTCGTCCCCGATGACGCCTTTGGCGAGGCGAACATCATCAGCGAGCGCCGCTTCGAGGTGGTCCTCCCCGAGGGCCATGAGCTGAACTCGGTGCTCTCCGGCCTGCCGCTCTTCATCGCCATCGACACGAACACGGGCTCGCCCCGCCGGTACTACGCCCGCATCGTCGTGGCGCCGCGCTTCTTCGACTTCCGCGGCTCCAGCGCCCTGTTCATCGACGAGAACGTGAACCCCGTCTACGTGCGCAACGGCACCGACGTGCTCGTCTACCGCGGCAAGGTGGACGGGGCCGTCAGCTCGCTGTCCGTCACCGCGCCGGACGGCACGCCCGTGGTGACCGCCGTGGACGCGGACACCTTCCGCCTCGACTGGCAGTACCCGGCCGTGTACCAGGCCATCGACCCGCACACCACGCCGCTCACCTTCACGGCCACGCTGCCGGACGGGACGAGCGCGGTGAAGACGGCGCGGCTGGTGGCCCGGGTGACGGAACTCGCCGTCACCGATGGCGACCCGTACTACGTGTGGCCGTCCCCGCCCTGCCAGCTCGCCGCCTACAACTGCATCCGCGCGCTGCCCACGAACACGACGGACTACGCGGCGTGCGGCACCTACCGCGAGGTGTCCCGCTGCATGTACGCGAACACGTGCAGCGGGGTTCCCCCGCAGCCGCTGTCGCTCACGGAGATTGATGCCTCGTCGCTCGAGTCCGCGCGCGTGGCCTGGAACGCCGGCTCCAACCCCTACTCCTGGTCCTCCATCACCGGCATCGACGCCTACGTCGCGCCGATGTGCCCGTCCGCGCCCATCACCCTCCAGGCGCTGTGGCAGCAGCTCACCGACCTGGGCATGAACCTGCCCTACTTCTACTGGGGCTACGTTACCGACCGGAGCGGTGTGGACTTCGGCGGCGGCACCCGGGGCGCCGCGTTCATGTCCGCGCTCGACACCTTCGCGGGCACGGGCCCCATCCAGGCGTGGATGGGCTCCGAGGAGATTCCCTGCCACAACTGCCACGCGTTCCGCGACTACACCCTGCTGTACTACCCGAGCTCCGGCAAGGTGCTCATGCTGGTGGGCGAGTCCGGCTACGACTCCTGAGCCGGTGTAGCAACGGGGAGCCCATGGCCTTCACCGTGGGCTCCCCCGCGCGCCTACTTCCGCCGCTTGCGCACCACCACCCGTGAGGACTTCTTCGCCGGTTTCTCCGCGGCCACTTCCTCGGCGGGCAGCGACTCCAGCCAGCTGCGGACCTCCTTCGCGCGCGGCTCGCGGCCAGCGGCGGTGAAGTGCTCCGTCGCCTTCGCCGCCACCCCCCGCGCCTCCTCGGCCTGCCCTTCCTTGAAGAGAGCCCGGGCCAGCGCGAAACCCGACTCGCCCAGCGAGTCCTCCTCCGCGTCCGCGAAGCTCACCGCCTGCCGCAGCGGCTCCAGCGCCTCGCGCGTGCGCCCCAACCCCAGCAGTGCCTGGCCCACGCCGTCATACGAGTACTGGAGTTCCTCCGCGCCCGGCTCCAGGTGCTGGCGCTTCATCGCCAGCGCCGCCTCGTACACCTTCAGCGCCTCCTCGTAGCGCCCGAGCCCGAGCAGGCTCATGCCCTCCTCGTCCAGCGCCTCCGCCACCTTCACGTGCCCGTCCCCGAGCAGCTCGCGATGGATGGCCACCGAGGCCCGCGCGTGCTCCAGCGCCCGCGGGAAGTCCTTCTGCTCGCGCAGCGCCATGGACAGCGCCTGGTGACGCCGCGCCACGTCCAGGTGCTTGCGCCCCAGCGCCGCCTCCGTCTGCGCCAGCGCCTCCTCCAGCACCTTCACCGCGCCCGCGTACGCGCCCATCTCCAGCAGCGTCCGTCCCAGCGTGAAGCCCACCCGCGCCCGCTTGGGGTGGCCCGGCTCCAGCGTCCTCGCCAGCAGCGCCGACGCCTCCTCCAAGGCTCCACGCGCGTCCTCGGGCCGGCCCTCCATCAGCGCGAGGTTCGCCCGGTTCACCAGCAGGTCCGACTCCAGCACCGCGTCCCCGCCGAGCCGCTTCACCGTCGCCATCCCCAGCCGTCCCCACTGCTGAGCGTGCTCGAAGCGCTCGCGCTCGCCCTCCACGAAGACGAGCTTGTTGAGGACGGACACCTCCAGCCGGTCCGCCCGCCCCGCCTCCGCGTCGAGGACGGCCTGCTCCAGCAGCTTCGCGCCCGCCTCCTTCTCTCCCTGCAGCGCCTGGAGCCAGCCCAGGTGGAAGCGCGCCTCCGCCACCAGCGGCAGGTAGCCCGTGGCCGCCGCCTTCGGCTCCAGCGCGCGCGCCTTCTCCAGCGCCTGGGGAACGCGGCTCGTGTCCAGCAGCGCCTTCACCTCCGCCAGCCCCGCCTCCAGCGACTCCACTTCCGCGCGCTTCGCCGGATCCTGCGGGCGAGGCTGCTGGCCGGTGAGCGCCTCCAGGTCCGCGCAGTCCAGCGGCGAGGGCAGCGCGTACGCCGCGTCCAGCGCCTTCTCCACCCCGGGCCGCTCCACGCTCGCCAGCGCGTCCACCAACGCGCGCAAATCCTTGCGCCGCCGCTCCAGGCACACCACCCGCTGGGACAGCAGCTCCTCCGTCTGAACCTCGTGCACCCGCGTGGCCTCGCACGCCTCCGTGTGCTGCCGCGTCCACGTGCTCGCGTACGCATCCAGCACCCCGCCCACCCGCGCCGCCA
>NZ_JABBJJ010000299.1 GCF_012933655.1 Pyxidicoccus fallax
GCCTGTCTCCAAGCCCGCCGGGCCGGCGGCCCGTCCCGCCGCGCCCCCGGCCGCGGGGCGCCCCGTCGCGGTGTCCACCTTCCCGGGGCCCCGTGCGGCGGAAGCCGCCCACACCACCCCGCCTCCGCCCAGCGCCATTCCGCCCGGCCTGCGCCCGTCGGCGCGCACCCCTCCGCCCACGGCGGCGGGACTCCAGGTGGAGCGCCCCGCCAGCGTCCGGACGGCCGCCCCGCCCGGCGTTCCCACCGTGGCCCCCGTCGCCGCCCGGACGGGAGGCCCCGCCGCGGCGCCTCCGGGCCCCGCCGTCACCCGCCCTCCGCCTCCGGTACCCGACAGCGCCATGCCCGGACGGGCCGGTACGGCCGGTGCGCCCGCTGGGGCCGCCGCGCGCCCGGCGCCTCCGGCGGCCTCCCGTTTCGGGCTGGCGGTCATCGCCGGCACCTCGCGGGGCCAGCGCTACAAGCTGCCCGTCACCGGCTGCGTCGTGGGCCGGCAGCGCGGCGCCATCCTCTTTCCGGACGACGTCTTCGTCTCGCCCCTGCACGCCACCTTCCTGGTGAAGGAAGGGGCCCTCTTCGTGCGCGACGAGTCGAGCGCCTCGGGCGTCTTCGTCGCCGTCGCCGGCACGGAGGCGCTGACGCCGCGCACCCTCTTCAGCGCGGGCCAGCGGCTGTTCCGCTTCACGGGCCGCCTGGAGTCGCCACCTCCGGTGGCCGGCCGCCCCTTCATCTACGGCGCGCCGGTGCCGCTCGGGCAGGCGGTGTACGGCGTGGAGGAGGTCCTCGTGGGCGGGCGCGCGGGCCGCGCGGTGGTGACGGCGGCGCCGCTGCTCACCATCGGCCAGGCCCACTGCGACCTGAGCTTCCCGGGAGACGAGGGCCTGGCGGGCCGCCACTGCGAGCTGTCCCCCACTCCCACCGGGGCCCTGCTGAGAGACTTGTCCGGCGGGCTGGGCACGTACGTGCGGCTGGCCTCGGGCGTGGAGCGGCCCCTGCGCCCCGGAGACCGGGTCCGCCTGGGCCAGCACGTGCTGCAGGTGGAGACGCTGGGCTGAGGGAGGCGGCCGTCAGGGCGCGGCGGGCTGCGCGACGGACTTGCGGCCCAGGTGCTCGTCGATGACGGCACGCGCCTTGGAGTTGGGCACCTCGCGCAGGTGGCGCTCCCACCACTTCTCCGCCTCGCGGGGGTCCGGGTCGGAGCGGTGCCAGTACGCATTGCCCAGCTTCAGCGCCAGCTCCGGGTCGCCGCTCTGGCTGAAGGCCTCGAGGTAGAGGCTCGTCGCGAGGCGGACGTCCTGCTTCGCGAAGGCCCGGTCCCCTTCGAGCTCGCGCTGCCGGGCACGCTCCACGTTGCGCTGGTCGGAGGTGATTTCCCGGTCATACAGCGGCACGTCGGCGCTGGTGGGGGCGCTGCCGCCCGGCACGGGCGCGTTCTTCGGCAGCGCGTACGGCAGGTCCTGCGAGCCGCTGCCGGCGCCATAGGTGAAGTAGTAGGCGAAGAAGCCCACCGCCGCGACGACCAGGAGGATGGTCAGCGACTTGAAGAAGAAGGCCGCTCCGCCACTCGAGCCGGACTGGGTGATGACGATGGAGTCGGTCCGCTCCCTGGCGGCGGGGATGTCGTTGGTGTCCGCGGGCAGGGGCGCGAGCACGCCCGGCAGCGCGCGCACCGTGGCCTCCACCGTCACCTCGTTGCTGTCCCAGCCCGGCACGGTGGTGTCGCGGCCCTCGTTCATCGGGCCGCCGGTGGACTTGCGGGGCAGCGGGGCCAGCACCGCGGAAGCCTGGGGGCGGCGCGGTGCGGCCTCGCCCCGGCGGCGCTCCTTGTCCACCGCCTGCAATTCGGCCTTGAAGGCCTCGGCGTTGGCGGGCCGGTCATCCGGGCTCTTGGACAGGGCGCGGAGGATGAGCCGCTCCATGCCCGGGGAGATGCGCGCGTCCGGCCGGCGCCGCGTGGGCGGCGGGGGCTCCTCGGTGAGGTGCTTGGTGGCGAAGCCCACCGCCGAGTCCGACTCGAAGGGCAAGAGGCCCGTCATCAACTGATAGAGGAGGACGCCCACCGCGTACAGGTCCGAGCGGTGGTCCAGCTGCGCGCCGCGCGCCTGCTCCGGGGACATGTACTCGGGGGTGCCGCACACGAAGCCCGCGCGGGTGAGCGCCGGCCCGTCGTCGGTGGAGTCGGTGATTTTCGCGATGCCGAAGTCGAGCACCTTGACGAAGTCGCCCTCCTTGCGGCGCTCCACCATGATGTTCTCGGGCTTCAGGTCGCGGTGGATGACGCCGGCGCCGTGCGCGTCCGACAGCGCGCTCAGCACCTGGGTGACGATGCGCACCACGCGCGCCTCGCCCAGCGGCCACTCGCGGGTGAGGATGTTGTGCAGGTCCTGCCCCGCCACGTACTCCATCGCGATGAAGAGCGCGCCGTCCTCGGCCTGGCCGAAGTCCAGCACGCTGATGGAGTTGGGGTGGTTGAGGCGGCTGGCGGCCTTGGCCTCGCGCTGGAAGCGCTGCACGGTGCGCTCGTCCGACAGCAGCGTCTGGCGGAGCACCTTGAGCACCACCACCTTGTCCAGCGCGAGCTGGCGGGCGCGGTACACCTTGCCCATGCCGCCCTCGCCGATGAGGGCCTCCACCCGGTACTTCTGGGCAATCGTCTTGCCGACGTACTCGTCCGCGTCCGCCGCGCGCACGAGGGTGGCGCCGCAGGCAGGGCAGAAACGGGAGGACTCTCGGGCATCAGCGCCGCAGGAAGGGCAGTACACGTCGACGTTCCACGCAGGGGTGCGGCCCGGACTTCACCACGCCGCTCGGGTGACGGGCAAGCCACGCACAAGGCGAGCAACCGGGCCCGGCCCCTGGTAGAACCCGCCAGAACCCCATGGACGCCGTGGAATACTGCCCCCGCTGTGACACCGAGAATGCCCGGGACGCCACCGTCTGCCGGGCGTGTGGCTCGCCCCTCCGCTCCGGAACGATGGTGATGGCCGTCGCCAGCGTCACCGCGCGCCCGCAGGTCTCCATCCGCGTGGTGCGCGCCGACGGCGGCCCCGAGTCCGTCGTCCGCATGCAGCGCGACACCCTCACCTGCGGCCAGCAGGGGGAAATCGCCCTGCCGGACGACCCCTTCATCATGCCCGTCCAGCTGCGCTTCTTCTTCTCCGGCGCCCGGCTGGCCGTGGAGGACGTGGGCGGCGCCAACGGCGTCTTCATCCGCCTGCGCCAGGAGCGCGAGCTGTCCCCCGGCGGCGAGCTGCGCCTGGGCCGCCAGCGCCTCGTGCTGGAGCCCATTCCCGGCGCGGCCCAGGGCCCGGGCGGCACCCAGGTGTGGGGCTCACCGGATCCCGGCTACCGCCTGCGGCTGGTGCAACTGTTGGAGGGAGGACTTCGCGGCGCGGCCTTCCCGCTGCGCGAGGGCGACAACCTGCTGGGCCGCGAGCAGGGCGACCTCACCTTCCCCACGGACGGCTTCGTGTCCGGGCGGCATGCGGTGCTGCAGGTGCGGCAGGAGCGGCTGCAGGTCCGGGACGTCGGCTCGTCCAACGGCACCTTCATCCGCCTCGCGGGCCCCACCTTCGTGGACAACGGGGACCACTTCCTCATCGGCCGTCAGCTGCTGCGCGTTGAAATCCAGGCGCCCCTGGCCTGAGGGCGCCCGGCGGCGAACCTGACGGGACGCCACCGCCCCTCTCGAGGCGGCGGCGACCCCGGGCACTCACCCGTAGGACTTCTCCTTCTTCTCCTGCTCCTCCTTGCAGCGGATGCAGAGCGTCGTCACCGGACGCGCCTCCAGCCGCTTGGGGGAGATATCCTCCTCGCACCGCTCGCAGATGCCGAAGGTGCCGTCCTCGATACGGGCCAGCGCCTTCTCAATCTTCTGCAGGAGGAACTTCTCGCGGTCGCGCAGGCGGAACACCATGGACTGCGCATATTCGGAAGAGGCCAGGTCGATCTCATCCGGGAGGTCGTCCGTGTCGAAGCTGGACTCCTCCACCAGGGTTTTCTTGGCGCTCTCGAGCAGGCTCGTCTTGCTGTCCTCGAGCATCTTCTTGTAACGCTTGAGATCTTTCTGGTTCACAGCCTTCGCTCCAGTCCAGCGAGGGTTTGGGGCCCTGTCCCCCAAAAAAAGGGCCCGAAAGCTTTATTCATGTACCCTTCGGTGTCAAGCTGACCCGGGTGCAGACTGTGGGTGAAGGGAGGGGTTCTTGACCGAGAACACGAAATTCGACCGTGAGTTCCTGCGCTCGGCCCTCTCGTTGGCGGGCAAGAGCGAGGTGGATCACTTCCTCTACATCTGCGACACGCCCATTCCTCCCGAGGAGTTCCGGGGCCGCCCTGCTCGCAAGAAGCTCGTGTATGCGGTGACGCTGGACAAGCTGGCGCAGGAGCACCTGGCGAAGAAGACGCGGGCGCTCGTCATCCCCGCCTACGACTACTCCCGCACCGAGCGCGTGAAGGTGGCGCTCGTGTCCGCCCTCTCCCAGGGAGCGTTCAAGGAAGGCGACCTGGTCCTCTGCATGACGGGCAAGGTGGGCCGCGCTCCCGACACGCTGATGCAGATGCGAATCGGTGGCTCGCTCGACGACCGGCTCGCCATCGAGGGCGTCAAGCTGGGCGAGGAGTTCAACTCGCAGGTGGTGGACGCGCTCATCCAGCTCGCGCTGCAGATTGGCCAGGAGGGCTTCGAGGGCCATCCCATCGGCACCATCATCACCATCGGTGACCACACGACGGTGCTGGAGAAGAGCCGGCAGATGACCATCAACCCGTTCCAGGGCCTGTCCGAGGCGGAACGGAACGTGCTGGACCCGAAGATTCGCGAGGCCATCAAGAACTTCTCCGTGCTGGACGGCGCCTTCGTCATCCGCGAGGACGGCGTGGTGCTGGCGGCGGGCCGCTACCTGTCGGCCACGGATGACGCGGTGAAGATTCCCCTCGGCCTGGGCGCCCGGCACGCGGCCGCGGCGGGCATCACCTCCACCACGCACTGCATCGCGCTGGTGGTGAGCCAGACGTCCGGAGCGGTGCGCCTCTTCAAGGGCGGCAACATCGTCCTGGAGCTGCACCAGACGGCGCGCCGCACGTAGCGCGCGCGGCGGGCCCCCTCTCCGTCCGGTCCATGGGCGGGTCAGCCCTCCTTGTCCCGCATCTCCTCGCGGTAGATGTCCGCCAGCGCGTGGGCGCGCTCCACCTCGTCGCGGGCCGCGTCCACCACCAGGGCCTGCTCGAAGCGGGCCACGCGCTCGCGCAGGGCATCGGTGACGATGCCGCCCACGGTGAGGCGCGCGGCGGCGCTCTCCCGCTCGCGGCGCAGCTCCGCCACGCGCTCGCCCAGCTCGGCGGCGGCCTCCAGCAGCAGCTTCGCGTCCGAGTCCGCGCGCTCCAGCGAGTCGCGCGTGGAGGCCAGGAGCCCCTCCGTCTGCTCGCGGTCTCTCTTCAGCACCGTCACGGCCTTGGCGTCCCCACGGGTCTCCGCGGTGGCGCGGCGCGAGCCGATGTCCTCCAGCCGCCGCGTGTAGCGCTCCACCGCGCGGGACAGGTCCCCCTTGAGGGCCAGCAGCGTGGCGGCAGACTTGCGGACCTCGGCCGCCTGGCGCTCGAGGTTCTCGAGGAGCTGGTCCAGCGCGGCGAGGGGGTCCACCGCGCGGGAGGACTCCTTCTTCCGTTTCCACAGGAGGCCGAAGAACATGGGCGCCAACAAGCCTAGCTGAAGGGCCGGCACAACAGCCGCACCCGGTCGAGGGCCTCGCGCACCGGAAGCCCACCGGCGGACAGGGCGGACAGGTAGCGGGCCGGGGTGAGTCCATACACGGACAGCAGGTGCTGCAGGAGCACCACGCTCTCCGACGCGCGCCGGTCCGCGGGGGCCAGCGAGGCCGCCTCCACCAGCGCGCCGAGGATGTCCACCACGCGGTTCACCACGTCCGGGCTCGGCACCTCCGTGCCGGGCGCCGCGGAGGGCGTCTCCGGGAAGAGCGCGTCGAACGAGGCGTCCACCGCCACCTGCGCGGGCGCGCCCCGCCCCGCCGCCACCGCCTCCAGCGCGTCCAGGTGGGGGGCGAGCTGCTCCAGGGCGTCCGCCGTGGCGGGCACGTCCCCGGGCAGGAGCGTGCGCCAGGGGGTGTCGAACTCGGTGCGCGCCCACTGAATCTCCTCGTCGGAGAGGTGGTGGTAGAAGGCGCGGCCTCCGGCGGCGCGCTGCTCCTTCACCAGCATGCGCAGGTCGGGGTTCTCCTCGCCCAGGGAGATGAAGCTCAGGGCGATGTCCAGCGCGCCCATGGGGGCGCGGGTGCGGCGGATGAGGTCCAGGTCCACGCGGTCCTCGCCGTCGGTGATGAGCACCACCGTGGCGCGGGCGAGGTACGGGTCCCTGCCCTGCGCGGCGCGGATGGAGTCGAAGGCGGACATCAGCGCGAGCGTGATGTCCGTCTGCCCCTCGGCGGGAGACTCGCGGAAGAGCTTTTCAATCTGCCGGGTGGCCTCGACGGCCGTGTCCACGCGGGCCAGCTCGGTGGGCACGTCGTTGAAGAAGCTGAAGTAGAGCGGGTCGAACTGCTCGCCCCGGCGCGCCTTGACGCGCAGGTTGTTCAGCTCGGCGATGACGATGGCGTCGCGGAAGCGCGCGCGGCCGCCGTGCATGGAGCCCGAGGCGTCGCAGACGTAGACGCGCACCGCGGTGCGCTTCACCTTCCGGGGACGCGGCGGAGGCTCGTCCTCCAGGTACGCGCGCACCAGCTGGCGGTTGGCGGCCAGGTCACTCAGCAGCATCCGCGGGTCGGTGATGACGAAGTTGTGCACCTCGTGGAGGCTGCCCGTCGTCTCGAAGGTCATCGTCTGGGTGGGGTACGGCACGCGCCGGGGCACGGGCCGCGCCGTCCGGGTGTCCGCCAGGACGATTTCCTCGGACAGGGCGTCCTCCACGTCGAAGTAGCGGGCGCAGCCGGCGGCCAGCTCGAAGGTGGAGAGCTGCTCGGGCTTCAGCGAGAAGGCCAGGTCCGCCAGCAGCTCGTCCGGACGCGGAGGCGCGGGCTCTCCCCCACCCTGCTCGGGCGTCTCCCCGAACCACTGCGTCAGCGAGTCCCGCTCCGCGCGCTCCACCAGGGCGGACAGGTTCTGCCGCCGCGGCAGCAGGGGCTCCAGGGCCGTGCGGGCGGCGTTCGCCAGCTCCACGTCCCCGGCCTCCAGCGCCCGCTCGTACAGCCCGCGCAGCGAGCGGTATGCCACCTGCGGCTCGCGCCGGGCCGTGTGCCGCACGTGCCGCACCAGCTCGTCCAGGGAGCGCACCGCCGGCACCGAGCGCGCGCGCTCGCGGGCCTCCACCACCTGACGGCGCAGGGCCAGCCCGCGCTCCCGGTCATGGTCCGCGCCCAGGCGCAGCAGCAGCTCGTGCGCCAGGTCCAAGTCCCTGCGCTTCTGCACCACGTCCCCGGTGTTCTCGCGGGCGCGCTCGGCGAAGAACTCGGCCGCCGCCATGCGGGCGCTGGTGGGCGGGCGGTCCTTCCACGCCGCCTGCGGGCGCACGAAGATTTCGAACGCGTCGTCCGCGTCCGGCGAGGGAGGACGGGAGAACAGCTCCGCGACCTTCACCGCCCGGGCGAGCTGGACGAAGGCCTTCTCCAGCAGGGTGAGCGCGCCCGGCGGCGGCTCGCCCGCGCGCCACGCCCGCTCCACGCGCAGCACGCACTCCTCCATCTCCTCCAGCGCCTGCCGCGCCCGCGACTGGAGCCCCTCGGCCAGCTTCCCCGCCCGGCCCTTGCGCACGCCCAGCTCCCGCAGGAGCTGCGCGTCCGCCGCCGTGTGGACGCCCACCCGGTCCAGCTCGCGGTCCAACGCCGTGAGCACCGGCAGGGCCAGGTCCTCCGGGTTTCGCGCGCGGCGGCCCAGCGTCCACGCCCGCCAGCCACCCGGCGTGGGCGCGGGCTGGCGCAGGGCGTCCAGCCGTCGTCTCAGCTCGGTGAGTCGCCGCGCCAGCACGCTCAGTGCCTCCCTTCCGCCTCACCCGGCCCGTGCCGCGGGTGCCTCTTCATGACGCCGACCGCCGCTCCAGCACCTGGCGGCTGAAGCGCCCGAAGTCCTCGTCGATGCCACGCAGCTGTGCCTCCAGCCGGCGCGCGCTCTCGCCCAGGTCGCCGGGCATGGAGCCCAGCAGTGACAGCACGCCGCGCAGCCGCACCAGCTCGCCTTCCTTCAGGGCCAGCAGCGGGAAGCGGCTGCGCACCAGCCGGTCCACCGTGCGCTCCGCCTCGGCGCGCTCCTTCAGTGAATCCGGGGCCGGCAGCGACGTGAGCAACTGCGTGAGCCAGCTGCGCAGGTACTTGATGCGCGAGTGCACGAAGGACAGCTCCGCCTGCGCCACCGCCGCGCGGACGCTCTCCGACAGGAAACCCGGCGCGAGCCCGTTCCGGGTGAACGTGAGCTGTCCGTCCAGTCCCAGCAGCGCGGCCAGCTCCCCGTCCGGCGCGCGGGCGGAGAACTCGCCCCGGTAGAAGACGTACGCGTCGCCGTTGAGCACCGACGTCGCCAGGGGCGGCGGGCTGGCCACCTCGCGCGAGAGCACCTTCGCGTGCTCCCTCAGGCGGAGCTCCATGATGTCGCGGCACTCCGCCATCACCGCCTCGACGGACAGGCCCTCGCGGCGCAGGTTCTCCGCCACGGACTGCACCGCGCGGCCGTACTGCTCGATGCGCTCGAAGGGCGTGGAGGACAGCACCTCGCGCGCGTAGGCGATGCCCAGGGGCAGCAGCAGCTCCTGCTTGAGCCCCTGCTGGGACGGGTCCAGCGCGGCCAGCGAGTGCTCCAGCTGCGTGAGGCGCCGCGAGTCGGCGGAGAGCGCCTCCAGCGGCTCCCTCCGGGTGCGGGCCGTGGACGACTGGAAGGCCAGGGCCGCGCGGCGCCGCAGGGCGGACACCACCCGCTTGCGCACCTCGACCTCCGCCACGCGCAGGTGCTCCAGGGCCGCCGGGGCTCCCTCGGAGAGCTGGCCGGCGAGGTCCGTCGTCTGGGACAGCTCCTCCTCCAGGTTGTCCGCCAGCCCCACCAGCCCTTCCAGCTTGAGCCCCTCTTCGAAGTCCACGCTCTCCGCGGAGAGCGCAATCATCTCCAGCGCGCCCTCCAGGAAGCGCGCGGTGGCCTCGCACAGGGGGGCGTAGTGGTTGCGCAGCTCGGGGATGGCGCGGCACAGCGCCAGCGCGTCCCGGAAGGAGGCCAGCAGCGGGAGCCCGCCCCGGCCCTCACCCTGCCCCGCCATGCCGCGCGCGAGCCGCTGCTCCAGGGCCGCGACGAGGGCCCGCGCGGCCACCAGCAGCGGCGCCCGGTTCTGCGCGTGGCGGGGCCCCGGCACCAGCTTCGTCAGCAGGGCCCGCACGGTGGTGGAGACCAGGGTGGGCTGCCAGTTGCGCGAGAGCGACTCGGCCGCCGCCACCTCCTCGTGGGCGTTCAGCGCCGCGGCCTCGCGCTCCACGCCGCCGCCCAGCTCCTGCCGCACCTTGGCCAGCGCCTCGTCGAAGGCCCGCTGCTCCAGCCGGACGATTTCCAGCTGCGCGCGCTCGCGCGGGTCCACCACGGACTTGAGCAGCGCCTCCGTCTCCGCCGCGGGCGGGCCGCCCAGCAGGAAGAACCAGCGCAGCGCGTCCAGGTCCTCCACCGTCGCCTCCAGCGGCCGGTCCGCCCGCCGGTAGATCTGGTCCCTCACGACGGCGGCCTTCAGCGCCCACAGCGCCTTCACCGCGGAGCGCTGGGAGAAGTACTTCGTGGGCACGTAGTCGGGCAGCTTGGACACCTGCGCCGCCAGCGCGCGCTCCAGCGCGTCCGCCAGCAACTCCACGCCCTCCAGCACGTGGCTGGGCACCTTCACCCGCGTCACCGCGTCCTGCAACAGGTCCACCTGCTGCAGGCTGAGCTGGGCGCGCAGGTCCGGCCGGGCCCCGTGCGCGAAGCGCTGCAGCATGGCCGCGCGGCTCTCCAGCCGGGCGAAGGACTTGGGCACGAAGCAGATGAAGCTCAGCCGGTCCGCGAAGGCCAGCAGCAGCTCCGGCGAGCGCGCCAGCACCTCGGAGAGGTACCGGTTGCTCGTCATGATGACGCACTCGGTGCGCCCCGTCGTCACCCGCCGCCCATGCTTCAGCTCGCGCTCGTACAGCACGTTGAGGATGGAGCGCAGCAACATGTCCCGGCCGTCGAACACCTCGTCCAGGAAGGCGTGCTCGGAGCCCAGCATGCCCTCGTCGGTGAGGTACTCCGTGCGGCCCGTCTCGGTGAGCACCTTGAAGTCCACCGGGCCGATGAGGTCCGTCTGCACGGTGGACTCGGCGAGCTGCTTGGAGAACAGCGACGGCAGGCCCGTGCGCTCGTCGACGATGCGCCCCAGCACCGCGCTGGCGATGGCGCTCTTGGCGGTGCCCGGCGGCCCCACCACCAGCACGTGCTCGCGTCCGAGGAGCGCCAGCTCGAGCTGCGTGAAGAGCGTCTCTCGCTCCAGGTACGTCTCCCGGAGCTCGCCGAAGAAGTGACGGAAGGCCCGAGCGGCCTGGAGGTACGGGGGCGGAGAAGGTTGCACGGACGACCTGGAGGTAGCGGGGACGCTCCCATGCTAGCCGCCGCCGTCCTCCCATTTGAAGGGTGCAGGCACCCACCGTCGGTGAAGGTCAACGCTCCCGCAGGGTGTCGTGCAGGTGCCCGTGCACGCTCCGCCAGATGGCGTGCTGCCGCTCGATGGGGTCCATCAGCGCCATCCCCACCGAGGTGGCCGGGGAGCTGCCCTGGAAGGCGGAGTACTGGCGCAGCCGCGTACCGCCCTGGCCGTCATCCTCGAAGAGGAAGCGGTTCGTGCCCCGCAGCGGGTGCCCGTCCAGGGTGGTGATGTGCACGGTGTTCGCCTCCGGCTCCAGGCGCACGGTGATGGGGGCCCAGACCGGAGGGATGCCCTTCTCCTCCAGGAACAGCCGGGCCCCGTCCCGCAGCGTCGCCGTGGCGGGGCGGAGGACGATGTCCGCCGACTCGAAGACCGCCGCCGGGTTGCGCACGAAGTACTCGTAGGCCACCCGCGGCGGCACACCGGGGATGGAGCTGGTGTAGTCCGTGAGCGACGTGGGCGCCCCCGGGATGGGCGGGCTCGCGTCCAGCCCCTTCAGGTGCGTGCGCGCGTACGCGTCCACGATGGCGCTGTCCCCCATCACCCGGCTGGCCGCCGCGGCCTGGGACTGCGTCACGGTGAGCCCCATCTGCTTCGTCTGCTCGGCCAGGTTGCCCATGGGCCTCGGGGGGAACATGCCTCCGATGGCGAAGTCGAACCCGTTGCCCGCGCCCGACCGGGGACCAGAGCGGGGCCCCGTCACCACGAGGTTCTCCCGCGCCACGCTCTCGGGGCCGCGGAACACCTCCACGGTCATCGCCGGAGCAGGGACTGGAGCCCGGGAGGCCTGTGAGGACCGCGGGGAAGCGGCCTGCTCGGTGTCGATGGCGGCGGGCTGGAGGGAAGACGGAGAGGATTCAATACGGGACATGAGGGGTGCCCTTTCACAGGCAGGAGGGAGCCCCGCCCCGTTGCAGCCCCTCCGCCACTCCCGACCCCAGTCCCATCAACCGCTTGCCAACTCCACACGTCCCGCTTCGCGTACGCCCCGTCCAACCTCTCGGAGCCTCTGGGCCCACGGGGCAGGCCGAGGGCGTGGAGTCGGAGGCTCGCTCGGCCGTGCCGGAAAGCGGGGCGTGGCGCTGGCTGTCAGCCGCGGCGGCGACGGGACCACCGCAGCAACAGCCCCAGCGCCGCGAGGGTCAGGGGCCCACTCGGGCCCGCGCCGGGAAGCGGGTTGCAGCCGCAGCCGGAGCTATCGGGGCCACTGGGAGGCGGGGACCCCGCGTCAGGGACGCCGCCATCCCCGGCGCCAGCATCCGGAACACCTCCATCCGCCTCCCCACCATCCGGAGCGCCCGCGTCAGGGCTGCCGCCATCCGGCCCGGTCTGGATGTCCCCGACCGTGAACGCGCGCTCCGTGGACCAGGTGCTGGCCACATCGCGCTCATCCATGGCCCTGACGCGCCAGCTGTAGCTGCCCACCGGCAGGACCTCGCCCGCGGCAAGCGTCCACGTCGTCGCCGCCGTGTCGTGCGTCCGGAGAACCTCCCCGCCCTGGCGGACCTCCACGCCGTAGGTGACGGACTCCCCATCCGTATCCGTGGAGGCATTCCATCGGAAGGTGACGAGCCCACTCTCCAGACGCGCGCCCTCCACCGGCGACACGAGCACGGGAATGGAGGGAGCGTCATTGACCGCCGTCACCTGGATGGAGACCCTGGCCACCGCCGACGTGAACTCCCCATCCGAGACACGGAACGTGATGCGATCCGCGCCGCTGAAGTTCGCCGCCGGCGAGTAGGTCCGCCGAGCGCCCGTTCCCTCGAGCCTGCCGAACTGCGGCGCCGCCTCCAGGACATAGGTGAGACCCTGTCCATCCGGGTCCGTCCCCTGGAGCAGGATGTCCAGCGGCGTGTCCTCCAACGTGGACACCGCCCGCGAGGCGGCGACGGGAGGCCGGTTGTCGGTGAACTCCACGAACCGGCCGCGAATGCGCCGGCCCCAATAGGGCGCCGTGGAGTCGTCGCGGACATAGGCCACGAAGGCCGTCCGGCCGGCGCCAGCGAACACCACCGCGGGCGTCTGCTCCCCGTCCGGGGTGTTCGCGATGGGGAACCCCGTGGATTCGCGAACGGTGCCTCCGCTCGTCACCCGCGCGCCGTGGATGTCCACCCCGGCACGCTGGTCCTCCCAGACGACGAGATACTCCGTCCCGAGGGACGCCACCGCTGGCACGTGCTGGTAACGGTTGGCCGTGGAGATGGCGAATCCCGAGGCGTCCAGCACCGTGCCCTCGCTCGACACCCGCGCACCGTAGACATCCGAGGCGCTGCTCCTGCGGAAGTCTCCCCAGACGACGAGGTAGTTCGTGCCATCCGAAGCCACCGCGGGGTCGCGCTGGTTGTCGTTGGCCGTGGAGATGGGAATCCCCGCGGCCTCCAGAACCGCGCCCGCGCTCGTCACCCGTGCGCCGAAGACATCGTTGTTGTTGTTGCGGTAGTCCTCCCAGACGACGAGATAGTCCGTCCCGTTGGAGGCCACCGCGGGGTCGTCCACGCTCCCGGGAGCGCCGGAGATATTGAGCCCCGGGGAATCCAGGACGCGGCCCGCCGCCGTCACCCGGGTGCCGGCGATGGAGGCCAGGGTGTCCACCGTGGGCCCCTTCCAGACGACCAGATAGTCCGTCCCGTTGGAGGCTACCGCGGGCTCGCTGGACACGGACCCGGACGGCGCGGAGAGCAGGAGCCCCTGGGCGTCCAGGACCTCGCCCGTGCTCGTGAGCCGGGTGCCCAGGATGCGGAAGTCGCTACCGCCTACCTCCTCCCAGGCCACGAAGTAGTCCGTCCCGTTGGAGGCGACCGCGGGGTAGAGATGCGCGCCCGGGGACGGCGAGAGGACGATGCCCAGGGGGTCCAGCACCTCGCCAGCGCCCGACACCCGCACTCCGTAGATGCGCGTGGTGCCCTCCCGGTGCCGTCCTTCCCACCAGACGATGAGGTAGTCCGTCCCGTTGGAGGCCACCGCGGGAATCGACTGCTCATTGGCCGCCGTGGCGAGCGCCACGCCCGGGCTGTCCAGCACCACGCCCGCGCTCGTCACACGCGCGCCCAGGACGTTCCGGTTCCAGAGAGAGTCCCAGGCCACGAAGAAGTCCGTGCCGTTGAAGGTCACCGACGGGTGCCCCTGGTCGTGGACGGCCCTGGCGATGACCACCCCCTCGGCGTCCACCACCGAGCCCGCGCTGGTGACACGCGCCCCGATGACGTCCGGGTCCCCACCGCGGGCATCCTCCCAGACGACGAAGAAGTCCGTTCCGTTGGACGCCACAGACGGTGTGACCTGCGCCTGGGCGGCCGTGGAGATGGCGAGGCCCGAGCCGTCCAGCACCGCTCCGGCGCCCGTCACCCGCGCACCAAAGATGTCGCCCGCCGTGTCGTTGCGCGCATCCTCCCAGACGACGAGGTAGTCCGTTCCATTGGACGCCACCGACGGAGCAACCTCGTCCTGAGCCCCCACGGAGATGGCGATTCCCGAGCCGTCCAGCACCACACCGGCGCCCGTCACCCGCGCACCGAAGATGTCCTTGTTGTTGTTGCGGTCGTCTTCCCAGGCGACGAGGTAGTCCGTTCCATTGGAAGCCAGCGCGGGAGCCGTCTGCAGCCCGTTCGCGGTGGAGATGGCGATGTCCGCCGACTCCATCACCGTGCCGGCGCTCGACACCCGTTGCCCGAAGATGCCCGAATCGCCCCCCTGGTGCCCCAACCACGCGACGAGGTAGTCCGTCCCATTGGAAGCCACCGCGGGCCAGTGCTGCCCTCCCGTGCTGAGCGTGCCAACCAACAAGGGGGAGGCATCCTGGAGCTCCCCCGCCCCGCTCACCCGGGCCCCGTAGATGGCGGAAGCCGTGCTTCCCGAGGGCGAGGAAGACCAGGCGACGAAGTAGTCCGTCCCATTCGAGGCCACCGCGGCGTCATCCGCGAACTGGGCCTCCGGGGAGATGCGGATGCCCCAGTCATCCAGCACCTCACCGGCCTTCGACACCCGCGCACCGTAGATGCCGAACGTGGACGTCGGGCGGTAGTCCGTCCAGACGACGAGATGGTTCGTGCCGTTGGAGGCCACCGACGGGGCCTCCTGGGTGAACGACGCGGGCTCCGGCACGGGCTGGTTCGTTCCAATCTCCGGCGAGATGGTGGGAGCGAGCGTCGCGGGAAAGACCGTCGCCACCAGCACCGCTTCGGGCACCTGGAGCTGGATGGCCCCCGCCTGGTAGCGGGCCCGAATCGGGGTGCGCCGTCCCGAGGCCTCCACCCAATCGGCATGGCCATAGCGAAAGCCCAGACCGCTCTTCGCTTCCCGGAAGTGGAGCCCCTGCTCGCTGGCCTCGACGAAGGCCATTCCCTTCACCGGAAGGCTCAACGTCAGGTCCCCCGCGCCACCCGGAGCGGCCTCGACGCGCCACTCCTGCCGGACGCCGTCCTCCGCGTTGCGCAGGTGCTCGGAGAAGCCCTCGCGGGACACGGAGAGGTGTCCGCCCTCCTCCACCTGCACCCGGGCCTCCGCGGAGGCCCGCATCTGGCGAGCGCCCCGGCTCATGCGCACGGCCCCCAGCGTGAGCGGTGCGCCCTCCACGACCTCCGGTCGCGCCGGAGAGCTCCCATCCGCATGACGATAGGGCGTCAGCGTCAACCCGTCCCTGCTCGCGCTCACGTCGTACGTGGAGTGCCCTCCGCGCCACCCCGTCCCCTCGGGTCGGTAGGCGAAGTGGACCTGCCGCATGACGGCGGAGACATCGAAGGGAGCGCCGGCCTCGGGAACGGGCGAAGGCGCGGCCCGCTCCTCCACGGAGGAAGACTGACAGGAAAGCAGCGTCAGGGTGACGAGGACCCTGACGAACGGACGAAGCCAGGCTGCGTGCGACCAGGACATGAAGGAAGTCTTCCCCCTCTCAGAGAGCGCCGGAGAGCTTCGTCCCGAACGTCAATGAAAGACAATCCCCCGCCCCCCCCCCCGCAATGCAGGAG
>NZ_JABBJJ010000029.1 GCF_012933655.1 Pyxidicoccus fallax
CGTGGGGGCTGACGCGGGTGGTGGAGGGCATGGTGCACGGGGTGAGCGCGTTGGACCCGCTGGCCTTCTGTGCCGCGCCGCTGCTGCTGCTGGCCGTGGGCCTGGTGGCCACGTGGGTCCCCGCGCTGCGCGCCTCGCGCGTGGACCCCATCATCGCCCTCAAGTACGACTGAGCGCGCCCGGGCCCGGCCCACGTCTCCGCCACGTGGGCCGGCGCCGGCCCTGTTCAGCGGATGGCGAAGCCCCAGGTGTACGGCACACCCCGGTACTGGCACATGCTGCCGTTGCTCCACGCCCACGTGTAGTCGAGCCGCCCTCCGGCGCAGTACTCGCCCGCGTAGTCCGCGAGGTGCCCGCGGGCCGTGGGCTGCCAGTCGCTGTCACACGCCGACCCAACCGACGTGCCGCCGTTGTAGCTGTAGTTGACGCAGCCCATCATGATTTGCGAGCTGGCGGGCCCATACGTGCCCTGCTTGAAGGCCGTGCCGGCGGTGCCAATCGACATGTTGGTGCTGGTGTGGTTCCAGGTCGATGCCGGGTAGGTCGCGCTGAAGCCTTCGCCGTACGTGCGGTTGAAGACGCGAATCTGGGTGTACTGCACGCAGGCGAGGCTCCTGGACCAGTTGTCGCTCCCCACGGTGCCGCGGTTGGCGAGGCCCAGGCTCGTCTTGGCCGAGGCGGGCTGCCAGCCGGCCACCGTCCATCCGCCGCCCTCGGACGTCATGTCGCAGTAGTGCTGGCTCGCCCCGGTACCGCACGGGTCCAGGGTGTAGAGGCCGCTGCCCAGCGACGGGCAGAACTGCTGCAACTGACGGCAGGACTGGGGCGCCGCGGAGGGGGCCTCGGGGCAGGGCTTCGCGGGAATGGAAGGCCCGCTCGAGTCCGTCCCCGTCGAGGGGGTGCTGCTCAAGGTGAAGATGATGTCGTTGAAGTCGTCGTTCGTCTGCTCGTGCATGCGGTCGGAGTCCTCGAACGACAGGACGCGACGCTGCTCGCCCAGGTGGAACAGGGAGACGATGTGCCTGCGCTTCGACGCGTTCGACTCCGGATTGAGCGCGTCGAGGGTGTAGTAGGTGGGCCGGCTGAAGTCGACCTCGGTCCAGTTCCAGCCATTGGACACCAGGAAGAACCCGATGCGCGTCCCGGCGGGGAACTGGCCCAGGTACATCCGGTCTCCCGTCTGGAGGCCCCCGCCCGAGCCCCAGGCCGAGGCATTCTCGAAGATGACGTGCTTCTCGATGGCGGCGGTGCTCGTCGGCGGACTGCCATCCGGGTAGGTGAAGTAGCCGAGGGTGTTCAGGAAGGTGGCGCCCTCGGAGATGAAGGTGACCCAGACCTCCGACGTCGCCGTCACCAGGACATTGGGGTCGAACGTGGGGGCCACGAAGTCCGGGTGATGGAGGGGCACGGACTGGTCCTCGGGCAGCGCGTTGGCGATGTCCTGGAGGAACGCCGCCGGAAGCACCTCGGGCGTGTCCACGCTCACCGCGCCGCGGTGGCGGCCCAGCGCACCCGTCTCTTGGGGTGTTTCCGCCTGCTGCTCACAGCCCGCGGCAGTGAGCAGACAAAGAGAAGCCAGAACCCTGGTCAGGGGAGGGCACGGCAATGCAGTCATGGGCAGTCTCCGCAAGGGAATGCTCCGGTCGGGAGCAGCCGGATTGGATGAGAATCCGGTGGACCGCGTCAATGTCGTGCCGTCTGCCTTTACCTGGTGTCAGTATTTACTCGGTTGCACCAGCAGCCCGGTTCACGCGGCGTGACTACGCCGCGCCGCCCGCCGCCAGGTCCTGCAGCTCCTGCCAGCGCGCGTACAGCCGGTCCACCTCGGCGGCGGTGGCCTCCAGCTCCTTGTTGACCTCCGCCACCTTGGGGCCGTTGCTGTACACGGCCGGGTCGGCGAGCTGGGCCTCCAGCGCCGCCTTCTTCGTCTCGGCCGCCTCAATCGCGGCCTCCATGCCGTCCAGCTCGCGCTGCTCCTTGTAGGAGAGCTTGCCCGGCTTGCGCGCCGCCTTGGGGGCGGGGGGCGGCTCCTCCTTCTTCGGCGCCGGCTTCGCGGCCGGAGCCGCCGAGGCCGACTGCGCCTCCGCCTGCTCCTTCAGCCGCCGGTACATGGCGTAGTTGCCCTCGTACCGGGTGACGCGGCCGTTGCCCTCGAAGGTGAGGATGCTGGTGGCCACCTTGTCGAGGAAGTACCGGTCGTGCGTGACGAGCAGCGTGCTGCCGCCGAAGTCCAGCAGCAGCCGCTCCAGGATGTTGAGGGTGACGATGTCGAGGTCGTTCGTGGGCTCGTCCAGCACCAGCACGTTGGCGCCCTCCAGGAACAGGCGCGCCAGCAGCAGCCGGTTGCGCTCGCCACCCGACAGCGCCTTCACCTTCATGCGCTGCATGGGCACCGGGAAGAGCAGGTCGTCCAGGTAGTCGCGCATGGCGACCTTGTTGTCGCCCAGCATGACCCAGTCCTCGCCCTGCGAGGCCGCGTCGTACACCGTGGACTCCAGGTCCAGCTGCGCGCGCTGCTGGTCGTAGTAGGCGACCTTGGTGTTCTTCCCGATGACGAGCTTGCCGCCGTCCGGCGGCGTCTCGCCCAGCAGCACGCGCAGGAACGTCGTCTTGCCCACGCCGTTGGGGCCGACGAGGCCCACGCGCTCGCCGCGCTGGAGCCGGAACTCCACGTTGTCGAGCACCTTCCGCTCGCCGAAGGACTTCTGCAGCCCCTCCGCCTCGATGACGGTGTGGCCCAGCCGGGGCGCCGCCGCCACGCGCAGGTCCGCCACCTTGGGCCGCTGGAAGCCCTTCTCCGCCATCAGCTTCTGCGCCCGGTCGATTCGCGCCTTGCTCTTGGTGCGGCGCGCCTCCGGGCCGCGGCGCAGCCACGCCACTTCCTGCGCAATCCAGCGCTCGCGCTTGTGCTGCGCCAGCTCGGCGTTCTCCTGGGCCACGAGCTTCTGCTCCAGGTACGCCTGGTAGTTGCCGGGGTAGGACGTCACGCCCTCACCGGGCTGGATTTCGACGATGCGGTCCACCAGCCCGTCCAGGAAGTAGCGGTCGTGCGTGACGAGCAGCAGCGCCCCCGGCAGCTTGTCCAGCTCCTCCTCCAGCCAGTCCACCGTGTCCGCGTCCAGGTGGTTGGTGGGCTCGTCCAACAGCAGCAGGTCCGGCCGCGTCAGCAGCGCCCGGGCGATGGCCACGCGCTTGCGCAGGCCGCCGGACAGCTGCGCCACCGGCCGGTCCCAGTCCTTCACGCCCAGCCTGTCCAGCAGCGTCTTGGCGTGGTGCTCGGTGTCCCAGCCGCCCATCTGCTCGATGCGGTCGCTCAGCGCGGCCATCTGCTCCATCAGCTTGCCCTGCGCATCCGGGGGGGCGGACTCCAGCCGCTTCGCCAGCTCGGCCTGCGCGGCGAGCGCCTCCTTCAGCGGAGCCTGGGAGACGGACAGCTCCGAGGCCACCGTGGCGCCCTCGGGGAACTCCGGCTCCTGGGGCAGGTAGGTGACGCGGGCGCCGCGGCGCAGCTGCAATTCGCCCGTGTCCGCCCGGGCGGCGCCGGCGAGAATCTTCATCAGCGAGGACTTGCCAGAGCCGTTGACGCCCACCAGGCCCACGCGCTCGCCCTCTTCGATGGTGAAGGTGAGGCCCTGGAAGACGGTCCGGCTGCCGAAGCTGAGCTGGACGTTGGCGGCACGAAGCAGCGTCACGGTGGACTCCCGAAAAGGCGAAAGGCGCCCCTCACTGAAGAGGAGCGCCTTCCTTACCGCCAGAGTGCGGCGGATGCGTGGACTACTTGCGGGCCGCCTGCTCCGCGGCCTGCTTCTCCTTGTACGCGGCCATCAGGGCCTCGGACTCGTTGCGCGGCACCGGCGAGTACTTCGCGAACTCCATCGTGTACTCACCCTTGCCCTGGGTCGCGGAGCGCAGGTCCGTGGAGTAGCCGAACATGGTGTTCAGCGGCACCTCGGCCACCGCCGTCACGTAGCCCTCGGCGGTCTCCGTGTTGAGGATGGTGCCACGGCGCTGGTTGAGCTGACCCACCACCGAGCCCTGGAACTCCTCGGGCGCCTGGACCTCCACCTTCATGATGGGCTCGAGGATGACCGGCTTGGCGGCGGCGTAGCCCTCGCGGAAGCCCATGATGGCGGCCGTCTTGAACGCCATTTCGGACGAGTCCACCGCGTGGAAGGCGCCGTCGTTGATGACCACGCGCACACCCACCACGGGGAAGCCGATGAGGCTGCCCTTCTTCACGGCCTCCTGGAAGCCCTTGTCGCACGCCGGGATGAACTCGCGGGGGATGGAGCCGCCCACGATGTCGTCCACGAACTCGTACTGCTGCACCGCGTCCGAGGGCAGCGGCTCGAGGTAGCCGCACACGCGCGCGAACTGACCGGAACCACCGGTCTGCTTCTTGTGCGTGTAGGCGAACTCGCCCTTCTGGCTGATGGTCTCGCGGTACGCCACCTGCGGCTTACCGGCCACCACCTCGCAGTTGTACTCGCGCTTCATGCGCTCGATGTAGATCTCCAGGTGCAGCTCACCCATGCCGCGGATGATGGTCTGCCCGGACTCCTCGTCACGCTGCACGCGGAAGGTGGGGTCCTCCTTCGTGAAGCGGTTGAGGGCCTTGGAGAAGTTGGCCAGCGCGGAGCGGTCCTTCGGGGCCACCGCGAGCGCGATGACGGCGTCCGGCACGTGCATGGACGTCATCGTGTAGCTCACGGTGCCGTCGGTGAACGTGTCGCCGGAGGCGCACTCGATGCCGAACAGCGCGACGATGTCGCCGGCGGTGGCATCGTTGATGTCGTGCATGTCGCTGGCGTGCATGCGCACGATGCGCGGAACCTTGACCTTCTTCTGGTTCGACTGGTTGACGATGAAGTCACCCTTCGCCACGCGCCCCTGGTAGATGCGCATGTAGGTCAGCTGACCGTAGCGACCGTCCTCCAGCTTGAACGCCAGGCCCACGAAGGGCTTGTTCGCGTCGGACTCGAGGATGACCTTCGCCTCGTTGTTCTTCTGGTCCAGCGCCTCGTTCACCGCCTCCTTGGGGTTCGGGAGGAAGTTGCAGACGGCGTTGAGGAGCAGCTGCACGCCCTTGTTCTTGTAGGCGGAGCCGCACATGACCGGCGTCATCTTCAGGGCGATGGTGGCCCGGCGGACGGCGGCGAGGATGACCTCGTTGGAGATGGCGGCGTCGGACAGGAACAGCTCGCCCAGCTCGTCGTCCACCTCGGCGACCAGCTCGATCATCTGCTGGCGGCGCGTCTTGGCGTCGTCGAGCATGTCGGCGGGAATCTCCTCCTCGCGGACCTTCTCGCCGTTCTCACCGTCGAAGTAGTACGCCTTCATCTTGATGAGGTCGACCAGGCCCTTGAAGCGGTCCTCGGCGCCGATGGGCAGCTGCAGCTTCACCGGGTGGTGGTTCAGCTTCTCCTTCAGCTGGGCCGCCACGCGGTCATAGTTCGCGCCGGCGCGGTCCATCTTGTTGACGAACGCGATGCGCGGAACGCGGTAGCGCTTCATCTGCCGGTCCACGGTGATGGACTGGGACTGGACGCCGGACACCGAGCAGAGAACCAGGATGGCGCCGTCGAGGACGCGCAGGGAGCGCTCCACCTCGATGGTGAAGTCCACGTGTCCCGGGGTGTCGATGAGGTTGATGTTGTGGTCGCCCCACATCGCGTACGTGGCGGCGGACTGGATGGTGATGCCCTTCTCACGCTCCAGGTCCATGGAGTCCATGACCGCGCCCACGCCGTCCTTGCCGCGGACCTCGTGGATCTCGTGGATCTTGCCCGTGTAGAAGAGGATGCGCTCGGAGAGCGTCGTCTTGCCCGAGTCGATATGGGCGGAGATACCGATGTTACGAATCTTCTCGATGGGTGCGTTGGCGGCCACGATCCGGTCCTTCTTGATTGAAAAGTGCCTGAGGGAACAGAGCAGGCGGGGCCCTTACTTCCCACGGGACTGAGTTTCCAGCCAAATCCGCATGACGGTGGGCCTACTTCTCCCACCTCCGCCCACAGGGGCTGTCATACCTTTTATATAGATGAGCCCCGGCCGCCGCTGGAAAGCCGCCGGACTCCCGATTTCGAGGTCTCCTAACCATGAGCGCGAACGAAAACTTCTCCCTGGCCCGAGCCTGGCTGGCCGCTTTCAACGCCCACGACGTGGACGCCCTGGTGGCGCTCTACGCGGAGGACTGCACCCACACGTCGCCCAAGATCAGGGTTCTGCACCCGGAGACGGGCGGGCAGCTGGTTGGCCGGCCGGCGCTGGCGAAGTGGTGGCGGGAGGCCATCGCCCGGCTGCCCGGGCTGCGCTACGAGGAGACGGCCCTGACGGCGGACGACTCGCGTGTCTTCATGGAGTACCTGCGCCATGCGCCCGGCGAGGCGCCGATGCCGGTAGCGGAGGTTCTGGACATTCGCGGGGGGCGGATTGTCGCCTCGCGCGTGTACCACGGCTGAGATGGGCTAGGGTGGCACCGTCCCGCGTGGTGCCCCAGCAGGAGGAGGACGGACGTGGCGAAGACGCGCAGCTCTCCCGGTGGTGGCGGTGATGGTGGTGGTGGTGGTGCCTTCGACAGGGACTTCGGCTACCTGATGCCGTTCCTCGACAAGGTGGCGGCGGCCGCGGCCGGGCTCCAGGACCCGGCGGCCCGCGAGGAGCTGTCGCGGCTGGTGGCGGACGAGAAGGTCCGCTGGCAGCGCATCCGGGAGCTCCTGGGCGGCGCCGCGGCGCGCGCGGCGCCCTCGGCCCCGCAGCCGGCGGTGGGTGGAGCGCCGGCCCTGGCGCGGGCCTCGGCGGACAACATCCACCGCGTGGCGCCGACGTCGGCGGGCCTCACGGTGGGAAGCCTCAAGAGCTCGCGCTGAGCGTCACACCGTGCACTGCTTGAGCTGGTCCAACGCGTTGATGGCGGCCATCTTGTAGGCCTCCGACAGCGTGGGGTAGTTGAAGCACGTCTCCACGAAGAGCTGCGTGGTGGCGCCGGTGAGCAGCGCCGTGAGGCCCACGTGCACCAGCTCCGAGGCCTGCTCGCCGAGGACGTGGACGCCGAGCAGCTTGAGGCTCTCCCGGTGGAAGAGGAGCTTCAGCAGGCCGTGCGTGTCGCCAATGATTTGACCGCGCGGGTTGCTGGCGAAGGAAGCGCGGCCGACCACGTAGGGCACCTGCTGCTTGCGCAGGGCCTCCTCCGTCTCGCCGGCCATGGACACCTCGGGGATGGTGTAGATGCCGTACGGCAGCACCGTGGCCAGGGTGCGCGTGTTGCCCAGGCCGAAGGCGTGCTCCACGGCGATGCGCGCCTGCTCCATGGAGGTGGAAGCCAGCGCGGGGAAGCCGACGACGTCGCCCACCGCGTAGACGTGGGGCACCGCCGTCTGGAAGGTGGGGTCCACCTCCACCTGACCGCGCGAGCCCACCTTCACGCCGAGCGCCTCCAGCCCCAGGCCCTTCGTGTTGGCCGAGCGGCCCGAGGCCACCAGCACCTGGTCCGTGTCCAGCGTCTCGCCCGAGGAGAGCGTCAGCCGCACGGGCGCGTCCGGGGCGGAGGGCACGTCCACCTTCTCCACCGTCAGGCCGAAGCGCAGCCGGATGCCGAGCGCCTCCATGCGCTGGCCGAGCAGCGCGGACATCTCGTCGTCGAGGAAGGGCAACAGCTCCGGCTTCACCTCCACCAGCGTCACGGGGATGCCGAGCGCGGCGAACATGCAGGCGTACTCGCAGCCGATGACGCCGCCGCCCACCACCACCAGCGAGCGCGGCAGCTGGCCGATGTCCAGCACCTCGTCCGAGTCGTGCACGCGCGGGTCGCCGAAGGGGTACAGCGGCGGGCGATAGGGCGACGAGCCGGTGGCCACGAGGATGAAGTCGCCGGTGAGCCGGCGCTCCGGCGCGCTCTCGCTCTTCACCACCACCGTGTGCGCGTCCGCGAGCGAGCCGGTGCCCCGGACGATTTCCACGCCGTGGTGGGCGAGGTTGCGGAGGATGCGCTCGCGCTCGATGTTCTTCACGCGGCGCTCGCGGTAGAGGAAGTCGGAGACGGTGGCCTCGTGGCGCAGCGTGGTCTCCACGCTGTAGAGGCCGCGGGCCTTGAGGCCGGACAGGTGGAGCGCCGTCTCGCGCAGCGTCTTGGAGGGAATGGTGCCGGTGTTGGCCGCCGTGCCGCCGGGCACGGACTCGCGCTCCACCACCACCACGCGCTTGCCCGCCATCGCCGCCCGTACCGCGCCCCACTCTCCGGCGGGGCCGGAGCCAATCACCACCAGGTCGAAGTCCGCCATGCGGGGCACGCTACGCGAGCCCGCGCGGGCTTTGAAGTCACTCGAAGAGGTGTTGCTCGAAGAAGGACTCCGTCTGTCGCATCGTTTCGCGCGTGCGCTCCACGTCGTCCACCGCGTCGAAGGCGTGGTGGCCTTCCGGCAATTCCACCAGGGTGAGGGGCGCGCGCCGGCCCTTGGCTTCCTTCACGAAGGCGTCCAGCGCGGCGTTCAGTTCCGGCATGTCGCGGCCCGCACGGACCACCATGAGGGGCGGCAGCTTCTTCGCGTCCGCCGCGCGCAGGGCCTCGGCGGGCCGGGTGCCCTTCGGGAGCGCGGGCGCGTCCAGCATCGGGTACCAGGCCGCCACGCACTTGAGGCCGGGCACGGGCTGCTTCTTCAGCGCGGGCGCGAGCCCCCACAGGCCGCCGCCGGAGAGGACGAGCAGGCACACCTTGTCCATGTCCAGGCGGTGGGTGGCGGACTCGCGACGGAGGAAGTCGAGCGCCGCCTCCACGCGCTGTTGCATGTCGGGCACGCCCGCGAACCACTGCTCGCGGGCGGGGCCGGTGGCGGGCGAGCCCAGCTCCGGCACGGCCACGGCGAAGTCCTGCGCGAGCCAGCGGGCTTGGCCGGAGAAGGGCGCCCAGTCGCGGATGAAGGGCGCCTGGGCCGGGTGCAGCATGCCGTGGACCAGCACGATGACGGGGACGGACTCACGAGCGGCCTCGTCGGGCAGGTAGAGGTCGAGCTTGTACTCGCGCTCGCCGGCCCGCGTGTACGTGAGGCCCCGGCGCACCTGCACCTCGTTCATGCCGGGGACGGTGAGGACGGGCCGGAGCTTCGCCCACTCGGGCGCGGGCGGCGCCTTCGGGTCCGCGGGCGGGGGGCTGGAAATCATCGGCGGCGTGGGGAAGGGCACCTCGGCGAAGCCCAGGTGCGTGCGCAGCCATTGCACCCGGTCCCTGCTCGCGGCCTCGTTCAGCTCGTGGCCGCCCTCGTAGAACTTGAAGAGCTTGGGTTCGCCGGCCGCGTCGATGTAGGCGCGGGCCTGGGCGTACGTCACCCACTCGTCGGAGCGGCCGTACTGGAAGAAGAGGGCGGTGGGGGCGGCGTTGCGGACGCCCACCACGCCGTCGATGTTCTCCATGTTCCGCACGAGCGCGTCGAAGTCCTTCTGGGCGGTGCGCTCCTGGAGCTTCTTCGGATTGGGGGCCTGCGACTCACGGAGGAACCGGGAGAACTCGCCGATGCCGGCCATCAGCACCACGGCGCGCAGGCGGGGCTCGGCGCCGACGAGCGCGCCGCCCACGGTGGCGCCGAGGCTGTGGCCCACGAAGCCCAGGCGCTGGCCGTCCACCTCGGGGCGCGAGGTGAGCAGGTCCACGCCTCGCCGCAGGTCCATGATGAGCTGTACGAAGGTGTCATGGGAGGCGAGGGTGGAGACGGAGCGGGTCCACGGCGCGGGGCGCACGTGGGGCGCGTCCACCAGCAGGGACACCACGCCCGCGTGGGCGAGGGCGAGCGCCTCGTCGAGGAACTCCGTCTTGGTACCCTGGCCCCAGTGCTGGAAGAGGACGGCGGGGAAGGGGCCTTTGCCCGGGGGCGTGACGAGGAGCGCGGGCACGGGGCCGCCCTTGGGGCTGGCGTAGGTCAGCTCCGTGACGGTGATGTCGCCGCGCTTCCGCGTGTTCACCGTCTTCACGTCCAGGGGGGCCTTCGCGCCGTACGCCGTCACCCGGCGCAGCTCGGTGAGCTTCGCGTCCGTGGGAGTGGGAGCGGCGGGCTCGGCGGCGAGGGCGGGAAGGGCGAGGACGAGCGCGAGCAGCAGGGAGGACAGCGGAGGGCGAAGCCGTGTCATGGGGACGCCTCGGTCTGGGGACGCTTCGGAAGCGGGCGGACCGGAAGTGAACTCCGCATCGTCCCCCCTATTCCGCACGCTCCCGGGGAGTCCAGTTCGAACAGGCACAAGGTCGGCTCGTGGCATCCTTTCGGGGCCCGAGGGCACCGGGTAAGGTGGCGCCTCCCACTCTCCGTGGATGACATGACCCAATGTACCTGCGCCGTTTGAAGGTCCGTAACCTCAAGCTGCTGCGTGATGTCGAAATCTCGTTCGAGCGAAATGGAGAGGTGCGGCCCTGGACTGTCTTCGTCGCGGAGAATGGCCTGTGCAAGACCGCGCTGCTCCAGGCCATTGCCATGGCAGCAAGCGGCCCGACCCTGGCCAGCGAACTGGCGGATGTCGCCTCGCTGCCGGACCGGAGGCATCCGGAGGAGGAGACCCTTATCGCCGCTGAGTTCAGCCTGGGGCGTGAGAACCATCGGCTGCGCCAGTACCCGGGGTTCGACAAGCGCCCGATTCGCCCCCCCACGGTCGATTGCGAGCTGACCACGCAGCATGGCTGGCGAGAGTTCAAGGGATGGTCGAGCTACGGCGACAAGGACCGCCAGTGGCCTTCTGATATGGCTGCCGACCCCCTCCGGGAGGCACGCCGGGAGCAGCTCCCTTACTGGTTTGTCGCGGGTTATGGCGTCGACCGTTCCCTACCGCCTCCTGGGGGAACGCGAAGAACGGACCTCTTTTCAGACCCCATCAAACAGCGCCTGGAGAACCTTTTCGACCAGCGCAAGCTGACCGCCACCGGCTTCTCGGACTTCCTGGAGACGGACCTTGCTCACGCGTACAACCACGCGCTGATCAAGGTCCTCCTCGCGGACAAGCTCCTTCCCCGCATCACGGAAGTGCGGATGCGGCACCCCAGTCAGAAGGTCAGGTCCGTGCAGGAGATCAGAGAGAGTCACCTCTTCCACTTCGAGCAGGGAGGGGCGAGCGTGCCCATCCCTACTACCTGGCTCTCTCGTGGCTACCAGAGCACGATTGCGTGGCTTGCCGACCTCATCGGGCAGTTTCTGCTGGAGGCGGGCACCGAGGTCGACCCCAGGCGGATGGAAGGGCTGGTGCTGATTGACGAGCTGGACCTCCACCTTCATCCCACCTGGCAGGCCGCGCTCATTCCCGCGCTCAAGCATGTGTTCCCCAAGCTCCAGTTCATTGGAACCACCCACTCCGCGATGTTGCTGCCGGGATTGGTTCAGGACGAAGTCCTGCTGCTCAAGCAGGATGAGGAAGGCAACGTCGTCGTGGAGCCGGCTCCCGCGTCCCCCGCGTTGATGACAGGGAGCGAAATCTTCGAATCCTTCTTTGGCATCCACCACCTGTACCCCGACAAATTGGGACAGGATCTCCAGCGCTTCGGCTATCTCGCCAGCAATCCCTACCGCTCGGATGACGAGGAGCGCGAGATGGGCGTGGTGCTGAACCGCTTGAAGAAAGAGGGAGTCGAGCCGGGCTGGACTCCCGTCGCCCGGCAGAAGCCCACGGTAGCAAAGCCCCGTCCCAGCTCGAAGCGCCGGGTGACGCCAGGGCAGAGAGCCGCTCCGAAGCGTGTGCGCGCAGGCAGAACCGGTAGGAAGAAGCGATGATTCGGCTCCAGCGGGGACGGGCGACTCCCAAACTCGCGGCTTGTCGCCGGAAAGGACTGGCGACGTTGCGCGCCGCGCTTCGCGCGAATCCCGGCGAACCTCTCGAGATTCCGAAGACATACAACGTGGCGAAGGAGGACCTATGGCGCGCACAGCACGGGAAGTGCTGTTACTGCGAGCTACTGGAACAGCCGGGACACAATGACGTCGAGCACTTCCGACCCAAGTCACGGGCGGACAGACGCCCCGGCTCCTCGCACACGCCCGGCTACTGGTGGCTCACCTGGACCTGGAAGAACCTGCTCTTTGCATGCGCGAACTGCAACCGTGACCACAAGAAAGACCAGTTCCCCCTGGAGCACGGCTGCAGGGTGCTGAAGCAGGGACAACAACCTCCCGGTAGAGAACGGCCGCTGCTCCTGGACCCCTTCAGGGACGACCCGATTCGCCACATCCATTTCCGGCCGGTCTTCCACCACAAGGAGGAACACTGGTGGCCCTTCCCCCGGGCGGGCAGTCCGCGCGGTGAGACGACCATTCGGGTCCTGCGGCTTGATCGCTCACCGCTGCTCGACTTCTACAAGGGCCACGTGAGGCAGTACGTTCGTCCCGAGCTCAAACGGCTCAGGAGGGCCATGCGCGGCGGGAACCGTCAGCAGGTGGCGCGGACCTGGCGCGAGTTGACGAGCGAGTTGCTCGACGTTCGGCGACCCCTTACGGCGCTCTCGTACGACGCGCTGGATCATCTCGTTCCGTTGGACGAGCGAAAGCACTGGAGGCTCGTGTTGCCTCCGCCTCTCCCGCCCCGACGTTGAGTCGGGTGCCCTGCCGGAGGATTCTCCTCGTCCCGGCAGCGGAGTTCATCGGGAGTCCACCCAGGGAGTGGGTCTTCGGCATCTTCTCAGGTCGCGGCCCCGCGGCCCTGGTAGCGCAGTCCGTCGCGGACCTCCTCGTCGGAGAGGAGGCGGAAGGTGCCCTCGGGGATGTCCAGCTCGATGCCGCCCACGGCCTCGCGGTGGAGCGCGCGCACGGGCAGGCCGACGGCGCCGAGCATCCGCTTCACCTGGTGATGGCGGCCCTCGGTGAGCGTCACCTCGACGGTGTGCTCGTCGCGAACCACGACCTTGGCGGGGCGCGCGGGGCCATCGTCCAGCGTCATGCCCTTGCGCAGGGGCTCCACGCGCGCGTCGTCCGCGGTGCTGAACACCGTGGCCACGTAGCGCTTGGGCAGGCGCGTGTCCGGGGACGTGGCGTGGGAGACGAGCTTGTCGTCATTGGTGAAGAGCAGGAGGCCCGTGGAGTCCACGTCGAGGCGGCCCACGGCGTGCCACGAGTAGCCGGCGAGCTCCGGGGGGAGCTGGGGCAGGAGCACCTCGAAAACGGTGCCGGTGCGGTGCTGGCGCTCGGTGGAGGTCAGCACGCCCGCGGGCTTGTGGAAGGCGAGCACGCGGGTGGCCGGCGCGCCCACGGGGACGACCTTGCCGTCCACCTTCACGACGGCGCCCGGCGGCACCGGGGCGAGCGGCATCTTCGCCACGCGGCCGTTGATGCTCACGCGGCCGGCGCGGATGGCGGTCTCCGCCTCTTCCTGGGGAAAGACGCCCGCGCGGGAGAGAGCGCGCGACAGCCAGTCCGGCTTCTCCTTGCCCTCCCAGCGCTTGTGCTGCGGTGTCTTCGGCTTCTCGGGCTTGCGGGACATGGCGGTGGGCTCTTGGGTTTTCAGGTGTCTCGCGTGCTGGCCATGAGCGCGCGGGCGTGGAGGTCCTTCAGCTTCGCGTTGCGGTCGCGGCTGTCGACCAATTCCCCGAGCTGGTTCGCATCGAGCGTGACGATGAGCGCGTCATCCTCTCGCGCGGTCGTGAGCCGTGTCTGGAAGCCCTGCGTGAAGCCCGCGATGCCGATGAAGAACCCCAGGCGGCAGCGGCCGAAGCGGCGCTTGATGTCGAGCCGGAAGGAGTCCAGCTCGGTGGGGCCCACGGGCTTCGACCAGTTCTTGCACTCGCCCAGGAAGTACTGGGACTGTGCCTGTTGCCAGAAGGGGTCGGTGGACTCGTTCGGGATGAGGATGTCGATCTGCTCGTCGAGGCTCTTGCGGTTCGTCTGGGTCCGCTCGAAGCCGTGAATGGACTTGAAGAGGAGGGCGACCAGGTCTTCGAGTTGCTGGCCCTTCTTGTGCGGGTCCCGCTCCGTCTTCACGCCGTTCCACAGCTCGCGGATGGCCTCCTCGCGCTTGCCGTTGGCCAGCGCCGCCATGCGCCGCTCGCGTGCCGCTTCGAGCGCGTTGCGTACCTTGATCTTGAGGATGGCCTCCAGGTACGCGTTCTTCTCCAGGTAGTCGTACGCGCCGCTGGTGAAGGCGCGCTCGACGGACTCCGCGTCCGCCACGCCGGTGACGAGGATGATCTTTGCTCCGGGGGCCCGGGTCTGGATGTCGCGCATGAGGTCCAGGCCGGTGTCGGGCCCGAATCGGCCCTGGAGCTTGCGGTCCAGCAGGACCAGGTCCCACCCCGGCTCATCCAGTTTCTGGAGCGCGGACTTGCCGTCCTCGACCGTGACGACGGTATAGCCCTCGGTGCCGAGAATGGTGCGGTAGGTGTCGAGGAACTCGGGTGAGTCGTCGACGATGAGGATTCTTCCGGACGGCTTCATGAGCGCTCCACGCCGGTGACCGGGATGCGGATGGTGAAGCGTGCACCACCTAGAGGCGAGGCGTCACAGGCGACCAGCCCCCGCATCTCCTTTTCGAACACCTCCCGCACGAGCGCAAGGCCGAGTCCGCTGCCTCCGGGCCGGAGGGAGATACCTTCATCGAAGATGGCTCTTCGCATGGCCTCTGGTACTCCCGGCCCGTTGTCCTCGACGGTGACACGCACAGCTCGGGACGCGTCGACGGCCTCTGCTCGGATGCGGATGAGGGGCTCCTGCTGTGGGACGGACTGGGCGGCGTTTCGCAGGACGTTGGCGAGCGCCATCACCACACGCGCCCGGTGGCCGGATACAGGTGGTAGGACGTCGGGCAGCGAGGTGCTGATGCGATGGCCGGCTTCCTGCTCGATGCTGGCGAGCGCGTCCTGGATGACGGTCAGGAGGTCGAAGGACTCGGGCGGCGTCGCGGCGAGCTTCGAGAGCTGGACGAGCTGCTCGATGAACCGGAAGGTCGCGTCGATGCCCCGGTCGATGCGCTCCCGGCGGCGGGTGAGGGCCTCGCTGGGTGGTTCCAGCAGTACTTCCCGGTACAGCGCGCCCAGCGCCGTCTTGACGGGGACCAGCGTATTGCGGATTTCGTGCGCGACCATGCGGGCCTGGCGGGCAGTGGCCTCAGCTGCGGTACTCGCGCGGACACCGTCTGCATCGGGACTCTGCGGATGGGTAAGCGCTTCCCCAGCGGTGAGCGTGAGATCTGCGAGCAGGGAGTTCGCCAGGATGGACATCGGCGTCTCCACCTCTTTTTCGACCTCGGCCAGGAGTGACAGACCTAAAGGCGTGGTGTCGATATAAATTCTGCCTGTTCCCTGCTCGTCGGTGATGGAGATGAGGCCCAATGCGCCCAGTCGCTTGAGGGTGCTCCAGTGATACGGGAGGACGTCCTTCTCATCCAGCACGTCGAATACTTGATGAGGCGTCCGTATCAGGTCGCGGGCAGTATCGCGGCTGACCCTCCATTCATCGTGGGGCCCAGTGGATTGCGCTGTCTCGATGTTGAGCAGCCACCTGATGGCATCGCGCCCGGTGAGTTCCAGAAAGACGCGCCCCACTGAGGTCAACGTCACGGACGCACCTCCCGTGCGCGTCGCACGCACTGCGGAGGTATAGGCCTCCAGCGTGGCAAGATTGATGGTTTCGCCGGGCTGGAAGACATCGTGGAAGGCAATCATCGACAGCCGATCCAGCTCGAATGTGCGGGTCTGGGTGATGAGGCTGTCCTGGAGTCCGAGCCGACGCGCTATGGCGACTTCTATCCACTCCCTCAACTCCCTGGCGTTGGCATTCTTGCCGAAGCTCTGTCGCAGGAGCGCACTCATTCTCCTGGCGAAACGGACGACAGCATCGTCTTCCTGCCAGCGAGTCAGGAGGACCTGGATGTCGGGCTTGGAGTGGACGCCACCGGCAGACACCTGTCCGGCTACTTCAAACGTGTTTTCCAGGCGCTCAAGCAGATGGATGAGCTGGGTCCGAACAATGGCCGGTTCGACATCCGTAGAAGGTGCGACGGTACCGGAGGCCGAGGTCTCTCCCAGTTCCCGGAGATAATCGCGCAGGTTGTCGAGAAAGGACATCTGTCACCGGCAGGCTGTGGAGGGCGCCACAATAGGCCCCGCTCCACAGGCGGCCAACAGTCGAGCGCGCCGATGCCAGACGTACGGGAGGGCGCCCACCCTCGGGTTGCATCGACGCCGGGACGCTTGGGGGCTGCACCCAGCCGGAGGACGAGGACTACTTGCGCGGAGGCGCGTTCGGGTCCTCGCCCTCGGCGGAGCCGGGCGTCTTGCCGGGCTCGCCCTGGGGCATGCGGCGCTCCTCGTCCATCCCCCCGCCCTCAGCCGTCTTCGGCGTGCGCTTCGGCTCGTTCTGCGACTCCGACGGGGCCTGACGCTCCGCTCCGCGGCCGGGCTCCTCGCCGCCGACTTCCATCGACTCATAGGGCATGTGGTCCATGCGCGTGCTCTCCTCGTGAAAGGTTCCGCCAGACTCTGGCTACCCGGGGAAGGTAGGGACGCACTCTCCACATGACGCCTTGGGCCTTGCGGCCGCGTGCCTGCTCGCTCACCCTCCAGGCCCCCCTCGTTGGGAGGTCTCCTTCACATGTCGCGTCTTGCCGCCTGTCTCGCTCTGCTCGCGCTCCCCGCACTGGCCGCCGAGCCCGCCGCGGTTCCCCGTCGTCCGGTGCACACCTACTCCATCGTCGCCAGGGACCCGGCCACGGGGGAACTGGGCGTGGCCGTGCAGTCCCACTGGTTCTCCGTGGGCTCCACCGTCCCCTGGGCCGAGGCCGGCGTGGGTGCCGTCGCCACCCAGTCCTTCGTGGACCCGTCGTACGGAAGGCTGGGCCTCGAGTTGATGCGCGCGGGCCGCGCCGCCCCGGATGCGCTCAAGGGCCTGCTCGCCGCGGACTCCGCCCCCGGCGTGCGGCAGGTGGCCATGATTGACGCCCAGGGCCGCGTGTCCGCCCACACGGGCGAGAACTGCATCACCGCCGCCGGCCACATCGTCGGCGAGGGCTTCTCCGTCCAGGCCAACATGATGGAGCGCGACACCGTGTGGCCCGCCATGGCCAAGGCCTTCCGCGAGACGAAGGGCGACCTCGCCGAACGCATGCTCGCCGCGCTCGAGGCGGCCGAGGCGCAGGGCGGCGACATCCGCGGCAAGCAGTCCGCGGCGCTCATCGTCGTGGCCGCGAAGCCCTCCGGCCGCCCCTGGCAGGACCGCCGGTTCGACCTGCGCGTGGACGACGCCCCCGAGCCCCTCAAGGAGCTGCGCCGGCTCGTCACCCTCCAGCGCGCCTACAACTTCATGAACGAGGGCGACCTCGCCATCGAGCGCAAGGACACGGAAGGCGCGCTCAAGGCGTACTCGGCGGCGGAGAAGCTCGCGCCGGGCAACGCGGAGATGGTGTTCTGGCACGCCATCTCGCTGGTGGGCGTGGGCCGCGTGGACGAGGCGCTGCCGCTCCTCCAACGCGTGTACAAGGCGGACCCTCGCTGGCGCGAGCTGCTCACCCGGCTGCCCAAGGCGGGCCTGCTCCCGGATGACCCGAAGCTGCTGTCCCGCCTGACGGGCGCGAAGCCCGCGAAGTAATGCAACACGGTTGAGGGAGGCCGGGCGGGCGTGCGGTCCTCGCCCGGCTTCGTTCCGGGGTCGTCCGAGGGTGCAGTGCGCTTGTGGACATCTCCCCGGATGCCGACGTTCTGCGGGGAGAGGATGACCATGCGCACGACCCTGGCCCCGTTGCTCCCGTTGCTCGCCCCCGTCATCGCCTTCGCCCAGGCGCCCCAGCAGGGCCCCATCACCCAGGGCCCATCTCCCAGCCCGCTGTTCTGGTACTGGGTGGTTCTGCTCGCGGTGGCGGCCCTGGTCTTCGCGTGGGCTGCGGTGCGAATTTCCCGTAAGCGCCGCGGGCCACCGACCGGCCCGGGGACGGGCACTTCGGGTCGCGGGCCCCGGACGCCGCGCACCGTCTAATCGCGCGTCAGCTTCTTGCGCACGGTGTGGAGCGCGGCCAGCCACAGCCGCGCCTCCTTCCGCGTCAGCCGTGAGCGGCGCAGCGGCGCGAACAAGTCCCGCAGCGCCGTGCGTCCCGGCTGCTCATCCACGAGGAAGCCTCCGGCGCCCAGCATCGTGTCGAGCGCGGACTCCACCTGCGCCAATTCCGCGTCCGTGGCCGCGGCGGGCAGGGGCCCCGGTGGAGGCGCGCTGGCCGCGAGCGTCGCCACGCGCACCTCGTAGGCGTACAGCAACACGGCCTGCGCCAGGTTGATGGAGGGCTGCTCCGGCGCGGTGGGCACCGCGGACAAATCATGGCAGCGCTCCACCTCCGCGTTGGTGAGCCCGCTGCGCTCGTCTCCGAAGACCAGCGCCACCGTCCCCTGCGGCGCGCGGGCGACCAATTCCTCGCCCACGGCGCGCGGCGGCAGCCGGCGCTTGCCCTCCACCTTCCGCGAGCTGGTGCCCACCACCCAGACACAGTCGGCCACCGCGGCCTCCAGCGTGTCCGCGCGCCGGGCGGCGTCCAGCACGTCCTCGGCGTGCACGGCGAGCCTTCGCGCCGGGCCGAGGTCCTCCACCTCCGGCGTCACCCACACCCAGTCGGACAGACCGCAGTTCTTCAGCGCCCGGGCCGCGGCACCGAGGTTCTCCGCGTTGCGCGGGCGCATGAGGACGAAACGAACGGGCAACACCATGCGCCGCGCACCTTAGCGCCTTCCCGCTTCATCTCCTCGCCCGTTGACCCTGGGCCCCGCGCCTCCTATAGCCTGCCGTCATCGCCGTCTGCTCGGGGAGCCCGGGGCCACCTGGGGTGTGGCCTGCCGGACACCCTGTGGGCCCGGTGACGCACGGGGGACGCGTCCGGGCCGCGGGTACACAACCACGGTCCTCCCTCACGCGGCGGGCGCAACCCCGGCACGCCGCATGAAGTACAGCTGGCACCTTCTCGGAGGAATCATGGGTTCGCGGTCCGTCATCACGCAGAGAGCGCCCCGCGCCAGTCGCGCGCGCTGGCTCCTCGCGGCACTGTGGCTGGGCGCCACGCTCTCGAGTTGCAAGAAGGAGGAGCCGAAGCCCGCGACGCCTCCCGCGACGTCGGAGCCGGCCACCGCCACGCCCACCCCCGTCACGGGAACGGAGACGGGCACCGACGCGGGAACGGGCACGGCCTTCGCGCCGCCCACGCCCGAGTCCCTCACGCCCGTCATCCGCGAGCTGGCCACCGAGGAGTCCCTCCCCGAGGCCATCGTCATCGAGTTCCAGCGCCCGGTGATGCCCAATGACGGCGAGGTGAAGAAGGGCACCGTCGTCACCGTCTCCCCTCGCGTCGCCGGCAACCTGTCCTGGCGCTCGCCGTCCACGCTCGCCTTCACGCCGACGGCCGAGGGCTTCGACTTCGAGACGAAGTACACCGTCACCCTGGAGTCGCTGGAGACGGACGGCGGCGTGGTGAGGCCGCCCTCGGAAGGGGCCTGGTCGCACCGCTTCACCACCTCGGGCTTCCGCTTCGTGCGCCTCGCGCCCAAGCAGCTCGACCTGCTCAAGGGCCGTGTGGAGGTGGACGTCGCCTTCTCCGGCCCGGTGGACCTCAACGCCGTGCGCGGCAGGGGCTCCTTCCAGGTGGAGGGCCAGCCCATCTCCGACGTGAAGTGGCGCACCGTCCCCAACGCGCGCGACGTCCTCACCGCGCAGCTCGCCCACCCGCGCCTCAAGCCCGGCGCCACCGTGCGCTTCGCCCTCCAGGAGGGGCTGGCCGCCGCGGGCCGCGCGAAGGCCACGGCCCCCGCCGCCGACGCATCCTTCCAGCTGAGCGCCGGCAAGCGCCTGGACATCACCCACGTCGCCCTGCGCGAGGGCGCCACCGGCCACTACCTGGAGGTGAGCTGCCGCGACGTGGCGGCCGACGCCCCCGCCAGCCCGCGCGAGTCCGGGGAGTACGACGAGTACTACTGGGACGACCGCAACAAGGGCTGCACCCTGGACGACAGCGTGGCGGTGGACGCCATCCACCTGACGCCCCCCGTGAAGGTCTCCATCGCGCCGTCTCGCCGCGGCTTCCGCATCTTCGGTGACTTCAAGCGCGGGCCGGCCACGCTGCGCATCGACGCGGGCATGCCCTCGGTGGGTGGGGGCACGCTGCTGTCGCCGTACGTGCACGCTTTCTCCGTGCCCGCGCGCCAGCCGCAGGTCTCCTTCGCCAGCGCCGGCCGGTACCTGCCGCGCAGCGCGTGGCGCAACCTGCCCCTGCAGCACCTCAACCTGGACTCGGTGGAGCTCACCGTTCGCCACGTGCCGCCGGAGAACCTCGTCTTCTGGATGAGCGACGACCGCAGCGAGACGGTCGACGAGCGCACCTCCAACGTGGTGGCGAAGCGCGTGCTGCCGCTGAAGTCCACGCCGGACACGCTCACCACGACGTATGTCGATGTCGCCAGCCTCGTGCCCGCCTCCACCAAGGGCCTCGTGGAGCTGTCCGCGCAGAAGGGCAACTGGCGCGCCGCCACGCGCATCCTGCTCACCAACCTGAGCCTCGTGGCCAAGCGCGGCGGGCCGGAGCGCGGCTCCAAGGACCGCGGCGAGGTGTGGGTCTGGGCGTTGGGCATCGAGAACACCGAGCCCCTGTCCGGCGTGGAGGTGACGCTGGTGAAGAAGAGCGGGCAGGCCGTGGCCCGCTGCACCACGGTGGGCACGGACGGCTGCCAGCTGAAGGTTCCCCCCGCGGACGTGGATGCGAGCGAGCCCTTCGCCCTCATCGCCCGCGACGGCGAGGAGCTGACGTACCTCAAGTACAGCGAGCTGAAGACGGAGATCGCCAACTCGGACGTGCAGGGCGAGCCGTACCGCGCGGAGAAGCCCTATCGTGCCTCCATCTGGTCGGACCGCGGCGTGTACCGCCCCGGAGACACCGCCCACGTCGCCGCGGTGCTGCGCGGGCAGGACGACAAGGCGCCGCCCGCGGGCATGCCGGTGGAGCTGGTGGTGATGGACCCGCGCGAGCGCGAGCTGCGCAAGGTGACGCTGAAGACGAACGAGGCGGGCGCGGTGGCGCTGGACGTGCCCTTCGAGGCCTTCCAGGACACGGGCAGCTACCGCGTGACGCTGCGGGTGGCGGACCGCGACGTGACCACCTACAGCCTCAGCGTGGAGGAGTTCGTCCCCGAGCGCATGAAGGTGACGGCGCGCGCGCAGCAGGAGGGCACGCTGCAGGGCGAGGAGGTGCCCGTGGCGGTGGAGGCGGCCTACCTCTTTGGCGGCTCGGCCGAGGGCAGCCCGGTGGAGCTGACGTGCCGGCTGGTGCCCGCCGAGTTCAAGCCGAAGGAGAACGCGCAGTACGCCTACGGAGTGTGGCGTCAGGACGGCAAGGAACCCCGCCCCCTCACGCTGGGACAGGTGAAGGGCACGCTGGACGAGAAGGGCCAGGCACTGCTGCGCTGCCCCGCGCAAGCGTCCACGGGCGCCTTCCGGGGCGCGGCGAAGCTGACCGCGCTGGCGAGCGTCTTCGAGGCCGGCAGCGGCCGCTCCACCCTGGGGGACACCACCGCGCTGGTGCACCCGGAGCCCTTCTACGTGGGCCTCCAGTCCAACACGCGCAAGGTGAAGGCCGGCAAGCCCTTCACGGTGACGGGCGTGGTGGTGGACTGGGACGGAAAGCTCATCGCGGGCGGCGGCAAGGCCCCGAAGTCCGTGGACGTCGAGTACGTGCGCCTGGAGGAGGAGTACGGCGCCTACTACGACGAGTCCGAGGGCTATGAGCGCTACCAGCGCTACCTCCGTCCCATGCGCGAGGGGCGCACCACGGCGGCGGTGAAGGATGGCCGCTTCTCCGTGGAGGTGACGCCGGGCGGAGACGCCGCCGGCTACCTCGTGCGCGTGCGTGCGGGCAACGCGCAGACCGACCTCGAGCTGGAGGGCGAGGGCCGCTACTACTGGTGGGGTGAGGACTCGCGCGTGGACCAGACGCCGCGTCCGCTGAAGCCCACGTCGCTGAACGTGGCGCTGCCGGAGAAGGCGCGCGTGGGACAAGCCCTCACCGCGAAGCTGCGGGTGCCGTACCGGGGCCGCGTGTTGCTCACCGCGGAGACGGACCGCGTGCTCGCCGCCGAGTGGAAGGCGGTGGAGCCCGGCGAGGTGACGTGGAGCTTCACGCCGTCGGGCTTCGCGCCCAACGTGTACGTGAGCGCCTTCCTGGTGAAGGACCCGCACCTGGAGTCGGCCGAGGCCTTCATGCCGGACCGTGCCTTCGGCGTGGCCAGCGTGCCGCTGGAGCCGGTGGACTACACGCAGGCCGTGACGATGAACGTGCCCAAGGAGGTCCGCTCCAACGACACCCTCACGGTGGACCTGGAGCTGGGCGCGCTGGAGGGGCCCACCTTCGCCACGGTGGCGGTGGTGGACGAGGGCATCCTCTCTCTCACGCGATTCCAGAGTCCCGACCCGCTGAAGCAGCTCTTCACCAAGCGCGCGCTGGGCGTGGACACGTACGAGACCATCGGCTGGACGCTGCTGGTGCCGCCGGGCGGCAACTCGCGCTCCACGGGTGGTGACGGCGAGGGTAGCGCCGCCGGCCGCGTGCAGCCCGTGAAGCCCGTGGCGCTGTGGAGCGGACTGGTGCCGGTGCCGGCCAACGGCAAGCTGCGCGTGCCCTTCAAGCTGCCGCAGTACCGTGGCGCGGTGCGGGTGATGGCGGTGACGGCGGGTCCCCAGCGCGTCGGCCGCGCCAGCGCGCAGGTGCTCGTGAGAGACCCGCTGGTGCTCCAGGCCACGCTGCCGCGCTTCCTCACGCAGAACGACGAAATCCAGGTGCCCGTCTTCGTCACCAACCTGTCCGGCAAGGCGCAGGACGTGAAGGTGTCGCTGGCCACCGAGTCGCTCCCGGTGCCGGGGCTGGCGCCGGCCGCGACGCCGGGCTCGCCCGTGCAGCTGCTGGGCAAGAGCGAGGGCCGCGTCCGGCTGGAGGACGGCAAGTCCACCACCTTCGTCTTCCAGGCGAAGGCGGTGCAGGCGGTGGGCGCGGCGCGGATGACGGTGACGGTGGAGGGCGGCGGCTACACCTCGAAGGAGTCGCTGGACGTGCCGCTGTCACCCGCCGGCCCGCGTGAGCGGCGCGTGCAGCGGATTGAGCTGGCGCAGGGCGTGACGGACGTCTCGAAGTACCTCCAGGGCTGGGTGCCCACCACGGAGCGTTCCACGCTGTGGGTGACGGCCAACCCGTATGCGCAGTCGCTCCAGCACCTCTCGTACCTCGTGCAGTACCCGTACGGCTGCGTCGAGCAGACGACGTCCTCCACCCGGCCGCTGCTGTTCGTGTCGGAGCTGCTGGACGACGTGGACCCCACGCTCACGAAGGGCAGGCCGGTGAGCGACCTGGTGCTGGCGGGCATCAACCGCGTCCTCTCCATGCAGACGCCGTCGGGCGGCTTCGCCTACTGGCCGGGCCAGACGGACCCGGTGGACTGGGGCACAGCCTACGCCACGCACCTGCTGCTGGACGCGCAGAAGCTCAAGTACCCCGTGCCGCAGGACCGGCTGGACGACGCCCTCACCTGGATGGGCAACGAGCTGAACAACCAGGAGGGCCGCACGAACCAGCACGGCGGTTACAGCGCGAGTTCCGAGGCGTACATGCACTACGTGCTGGCGCTGGGTGGCAAGGGGCGCAAGGCGCGCGTGCAGAAGATGGTGGACGCGCTGGCCGAGCGCGCGAAGAAGGGCGCGTTGTCGGGCGAGGACCGCGAGCAGGACTACATGCTCAAGGCCGCGCTGTGGCTGGCGGGGGACCGCCGCTACGAGAAGGAGCTGCGCAACCCGGACCTGTCGCCCATCACCGACGAGCGGAAGAACAACTGGTCCTTCTACTCGGACCGGCGGCGCCGGGGCTTCATGCTGAGCACCTTCCAGGACTTGTTCGGCAACGCCCCCGAGGGCGAGCCGCTGGCGAACATGGTGGCCGAGGCGCTCCAGGCACAGTCGAGCGGCTGGTACACGACGCAGGAGCTGGTCTGGGGCATCACCGGCCTGGGCAAGCGGCTGCAGGGCGCGGCCTCGAACTTCGCGCCGCCGGTGCTGACGGCGGACGGCAAGGTGGTGGCGCCCACGCAGGAGAAGGACGCGCGTGGCTCGGACCGCACGTGGGCGCTGGCCCGCGCCAGCGAGCGCAAGGGGCTCCAGGTGGAGGTGAAGTCCAAGGACGAGGGCAAGCTGTACCTCATCCTCAGCAGCGAGGGCGTGCGCTCGGACGGGCAGGTGCGCACGGGTGGCCAGGGGCTGCGCCTGACGCGCACGTGGCGGAAGCTGGACGGAACGCCGCTGGATGTCCGAGGCAATCCGCTGACGCTGGCGGACCTCGTCTACGTGGAGCTGGAGGTCACCAACACCACCGCCGAGCGCGTGCAGAACCTCGCCCTGGTGGACCGGCTGCCGGCGGGCTGGGAAATCGAGAACGCGCGGCTGGGCCGCGGGGGCAGCACGTCCTGGGTGGAGGCCGACGCGCTGTGGACGCCGGACTACGTCAACATCCGCGATGACCGCATGGAGGTCTTCGGCAGCCTCAACGCGCGCGAGTCGAAGAAGGTCGTCTACGCGGTGCGCGCGGTGACGGCGGGGGCCTTCACGATGCCCTCGGCCGAGGTGGAAGCCATGTATGACCCGCGCCTGTGGGCTCGGGAGGGGGGCGGCACGGTGCAGGTGTCCGGCCCCTGGAAGGACAACCTGCTCTAGGCGAGCGTGTCCCAGAGCGCGTCGAACGCGCGGCTGAAGGGCTGTACCAGCCGCGCGTCGTCGGACACGAGGACGTTCTCGTGGTTGTGCTCGGCCGCGGAGCGCGTCCAGTTGTAACTCCCGGTAATCAGCCGCAGCCGGTCGAACACCGCGAACTTGTGATGCATATGGGCCTCGCTCCTGTCCAGCCGCACCGGCACTCCGGCGTCGCTCAGCCGCTCCAGGTCGGAGCCCGCGTCCAGCGACTTCTCGTCGTCGCTCACGATGCGAAGGCGCACGCCCCGGCGGTGCGCGTCCAGGAGCGCGCGGCTGATGCGGTCATCCGTCACCGTGAACACGCACACGTCGATGGAGCCGCGCGCGCCCTGTATCTGGCTGACGATGGCGTTGAGGGGGCCGTCCCCGGGTGTGAAGTGCGCCTCGATGCGCGCGGACTCAACCGTCTTCGGGGCGTGCAGGGCCTCCACCATCTCCTCCAGCCAGCCAATGACTTCGCGCGAGCGCGGCTCCTTCACGGAGGCGCGCGCCAGGGCGAAGGCGCGCGAGCGGAAGAGGGTGAGCAGGGCCTCGCCCGCTCGCCGCTCCACGAGCACGGCCTGGAGCGCCTGCCGCTCGGTCGGCGTCAGTCTCCGGTCGCCGATGATGGAGGAGAGGATGGCGTCGACCTCGTCGGTGTTCATGGCGGCGGGACTCCCCGGGTGGATGTGCGTAGCATAAAGGCAACTCGTGCCGGCCGCGCGGCGTGTCCCGGTTTGTCTCGCGAAGTGTCCCGGGGAGGCGGCTCGTGTGTCGCATTCCCTGGAGACGGGTCCTCATCTCGGAGCGTCCCTGCCATGAGCCGCGTGTGTCGCAAGGGTCCGGACGCCGGCTCTCATCTCGCTGGGGTGTCCCTGTCATGAGCCGCGCGTGTCGCATCCTCCGAAGGTTGCTCCTCGTCTCGCAGGGAGCGTCCCGGTCATGAGCCGCGCGCGTCGCATCCTCCGGAGGCTGGCCCTTGTCGCCGTGGGCCTGCTCGTCCTCATGGGCGTAGGGCTCGCGGCGGCGTGGTGGGTGCCGCTTCCCGCCCGGCTGTCCGCGCCGGCCTCGGTGGTGGTGGAGTACCGGGACGGCACGCCGGCCCACGTCTTCCTCGCGCCGGACGAGCGGTGGCGCATCCCCACGTCGCCGGAGCGTGTGGACCCCGCCTACCTGCGCGCGCTGCTGGCCCTGGAGGACAAGCGCTTCTTCCACCACCCGGGCGTGGATCCGCTCGCCGTGGCGCGAGCCGCCGTGCGAAACGTGATGCGGGGCCGCCGCGTGTCGGGCGCGTCCACGCTCACCATGCAGCTCGTTCGCGTGCTGGAGCCGCGGCCCCGCACCTTCATGTCGAAGCTCATCGAGTCCTTCCGCGCGATGCAGCTCGAGCTGCGCCTGTCCAAGCAGGAGGTGCTCGCGGCCTACCTCCAGTTCGTGCCCTACGGGCGCAACGTGGAGGGCGTGGAGGCGGCGTCGCTCGCGTACTTCGGGCACACGGCTTCGCACCTCAGCCCCGCGGAAATCTCCACGCTGCTGGCCGTGCCGCAGAACCCCAACCGTCGCTTCCCCTCGCCGGAGAACGCGGCACGGCTGAAGGCCGCGCGGGACGGCGTGGCGCGGCGGCTCCTGGACGGTGACGCCCTGCCACGAGGTCCGGCGGAGGCCACGGTGTCGCCGGAGGTGGTGCTGGCCGAGGTGCGCGCCACGCCCGTGCCCGCCGCGCTCACGCCCTTTCCCCGCGAGGCACCGCACGCGGCGGTGTGGCTGCGCACGCAACACCCGGCGCTGGCGCGGCTTCGCACCACGCTGGACGCGGGCACGCAGCGCCTCGTGGAGCGGCTGATGCGCGACGCGGTGGGCGGGCTGGCCTCTCGCGGCATCCACAACGGCACGGCGGTGGTGGTGGGCCGGGACAGCGCGGCGGTGCTCGCGCTGGTGGGCAACTTCGACTTCTTCGACGCGGAGCACGGCGGGCAGATTGCCGGCTTCGCCACGCCGCGCTCTCCGGGCTCGGCGCTCAAGCCGCTGCTCTACGCCATGGGCATCGACCTGGGCATGGTGGGACCGGAGCAGCTCGTGGCGGACGTGCCCATGACGTACGGCGGCTATGCGCCCCGCAACTTCGACGGCCGCTTCCAGGGGCTCGTGCGGCTGGAGTACGCGCTGTCGCAGTCGCTCAACATGCCCTTCGTGCGGCTTCTGGAGCGCGTGGGTGTGGAGCGCTTCCTGGGCACGCTGCGCGCGGCGGGCGTCACCAGCCTCGTGAGCGACCCGGGCTACTACGGCCTCTCCGCGTCCGTGGGCGGCATCGAGGTGACGCCACTGGAGCTGGCTGGCGTGTACCTGGCGCTCGCGGAGGATGGCCGCGCGTCGACGCTCCGGTTGCTGGAGGACGGCGGACAGGTGGGCGAGCCGGTGGCGGTGCTGTCCCCGGGCGCGGCGTGGCTGACACGCAAGGCGCTGGCGTTGAGGGACCGGCCAGACTTCCCGGAGCGGCGGCGGCTGACGGGGATGCCCGCGCGGGTGCACTGGAAGACGGGCACGAGCTTCGGCCACCGCGACGCGTGGGCCGCGGGCTCGGGGCCGAGACACACGGCGGTGGTGTGGCTGGGCAACTTCGACCACTCGCCCAGCGTGCACCTCGTGGGCGCGGACGCGGCCGGGCCGCTGCTGTTCGACATCCTGGAGGGCGTGGGGCCGCGCGGGCTCGCGCATGCGGAGGAGGACTCGCCCCCGGAGGACCTGATGCGCGTGGAGGTGTGCGCGTACTCGGGGCACCTGCCCACGGACGCGTGCGAGCAGCGCAAGTCGGTCTTCGCCCGGCGCTCGGCGGTGCCCACGCGGCGCTGCCCGTATCACCAGCGTGTGGAGGTGGACGTGGCCACGGGGCTGACGGTGGGGCCCACGTGCCGGGCGGGGCGGAAGACGGAGTCGCGCGTGTACCTGACGTGGCCCGCCACCATCCGCCGCTGGCTGGAGGAGCAGCACCGCCGCTTGCCGGAGCCCCCGGCCGCCGCGCCCGGCTGCGAGCCCGGCGGCGAGCGCGATGCGCCGACGATTGTCTCTCCGGCGGAAGGGCAGGTCGCCATGCTGATTCCCGGCGTGCCCGCGGAGCAGCAGGAGGTGCCGCTGGAGGCGGAGGCCTCACACGAGCGCGCGCTGACGTGGTTCGTGGACGGGGCCCTGCTGGGCACGGCGCGCGCGGATGAGCGCGTGTGGTGGACGCCGACGGTGGGGGCCCACGAAATCCTCGTCACCGATGACCGGGGCCTCACCGCGAAGCGCACGCTGGTGGTGCGCGAGCGGCGGTGACTCAGAGGAACCGCGCGCGCAATTCCGGCGTGGGCATGCGGCACGCGTCCGCCTTGCCGAACCAGCGGTAGCGGTTGCGCGCGATGAAGCGGTAGACGGCGTCGCGGATGGGCGTGGGGACGACGATGAAGGCGTAGAACAGCTTCCACGCGCCGGGCAGCTTGCGGGCCACGCGCAGGGCCGCACTGGAGCGCTCGTACACGCGCCCGTCCTCCACGAGGATGAAGCTCTGGGGGTCGGCCTCCGGCACGCGGCCCAGGGGAGCGAGCAGCGAGGCGGCCTGGGCGGACTGGAGTGCCGCGAAGCGGAAGCGCGCCGAGGGGTCCCGGTCGATGATGAAGTTCACCGCCCCATTACAGAGATTGCAGACGCCGTCGAAGAGCACCACCGCGGTGGACTCCCCCTGCTTCGACTCGCTCATGACCTGCCTCCCGCCAGGACTCTAGTAACAGTACGGAGCGAGTGCCGCCAACGGGCGCATCACTTCACGTAATCGAACTCCCAATGGAAGTGCTCGCGGAGCTTGCGGACGCATTCCTCCCAGGTGGGGGCCTCGCAGGAGGCCACGGTGGCTTCGAGCCAGCGCCAGAGGAGGTCGTAGTCATACCGGCGCAGGACCACCAGCTTCCGGTTCGCCAGGATGACGCCGTCCGTGTCTTCCAGCGTCGCGAGCCCGGCCGGTGTCGCCACCATGATGGTGAATTCGTCCGAGCTTTTGAGCCGACCCTTCGCCCCTTTTCCCTGGGTCTTGACCCCGATGCTGACGGCCACGTGGGTGACGACCTCGTCGGGATTGTCCGGCACCCACGTCCTGAAGGGATGGTGCGTACCGTCTGTGACGTGATGGATGGCGGGTTTCAGGGCGTTCTCCAGGGGCAGGGCCTCCCCTGGGACGCGAGGCGGCTCAGGCGCCTGACAGCCGCCGCGCCAGCGCCACGCCGCTGAGGAAGGCCCCTTCCACGCGAGGGCCGCCACACCAGTCCCCACAGGCGCCGATGCCCAGCGCCGCGTCGAACAACGTCGACTCCTCCAGGGCGGGGGAGGGCAGGGCGTAGCGCCAGCGGTGGGCCACGGTCTCCACCGGACGGATGTCCCGCCCGATGGCTTCCGCGAACGCCTCCACCCACCGCGCCGTCACGTCCTCTGGCGCGCGCTCCAGGTACTCGCGGCTGGCTTCCGGCGAGCCATGCAGCACCCAGCGCTCTCCCGCCGCGCGCCCCGGCTTGCTCGCGTCGCGCGCAATCCAGGACAGAGGCGAGCCGTGCACGAAGGCGCCGTCCAACTCCAGCGGCACGGGCTCCGCGAAGCGGGCCATCACGGACTGGCACGGCTCCATCCTCACCGTCGCCGCGCGCGCCGCCAGCTCCGGCGCTCCGGCCAGCAGCGGCACCGCCTGCGGCGCGGGCACCGCCACCACCACCCGGTCGAACACGCCGAGCCCCTCGCCCGCGTCCGACGTGAGCCGCCACGCCGGGCCCTCGCGCTCCACCCGCTCCACCCGGATGCCACTCCGCACGTCGAGCCCCTGCGCGAGCTGCTTCACCCCCGAGCCCATCGCCGGCACGCCCACGTAGCGCACCTGCTCGCGCTCGGAGCGCGTCACCCGGCCCCGCTCCAGCGTGCCGATGACGCCGTGCCACTCCGCGGCCAGGCCCGCGTCCATCCAGGCGCGCACCTGTGCCTGGAAGAGCGGGTCCCTCGCCGTGAAGTACTGGGCGCCATGGTCGAAGGTGTCACCCGCCTCGGTCCTGCGAGTGGCCATGCGCCCGCCGGGGCCCCGGCTCTTCTCGAACACCTGGACCGGGAAGCCGGCCGAGTGGAGGGCCCGGGCGGCGGCCACGCCAGACAGGCCCGCTCCGATGACCGCGATGCGGAGTTCCATGCCCCCCACCTAATCGCGGCCCGCTCGTGCCGCACGCCTCAACCGCTCCAGGACGTCCGTGAGCAACTGAAGCGCTCCACGTCGTTGCCGTAGTGGAATGCGCGGCCCTCGTGCGCCATGCCCAGCTTCCGCAGCACGGCCTGGGACGCGACGTTCTCCAGGTTGGCGATGCCGATGATGCGCTCCAGCTCCAGCTCCTCGAAGCCCCAGCGCAGCAGCTCACGGCCCACCTCGGTGGCGAGCCCCCGTCCCCAGTACGGCGTGTCGAACAGGTAGGCGATCTCCACGAGGCCCGTGTCCTCCAGGTAGCACAGGCCCGCGCGCCCCATGACGACGGCCGGTGCCTCTCGGAGCGTGACGGCGAACAACCCGAAGCCGTGCGTCTCCCAGTGCCCCATCATCTTCGCCACGTGGGCCACCGTCTCCTCGTGGCTGCGGGGCCGGCCCGTCAGGTGGCGCATCACCTCCGGCTTCGCGTACAGGGCGGCGAAGCCGTCGGTGTGCTCGGGTGTGACTCGGTGGAGCTTCAACCGCTCGGTGTCGAGCGTGGGGCGGGCGGGACGCGAGGCCGAGACGCGGAGCATGGCCCCGCAGTCTACCCGGCCCCGCGCCGCCCGGGGCACGGCCTCAGTTCACTTCCCAGCCCTTCGTCCCGCGCACGTACCGCTTGCCCGAGGGCAGCTCGCCGTAGAAGAGCAGGTCCTTCACGCCCACCACGGACACGCCGTCGAAGAGGCCCAGCTCTCCCTTCTGGGGCAGCTGGATGCCCAGCGCCGCGAAGTCGAGGCGCACCCGCTCGCCCGGGGCCACCGTCAGCTCCGGCAGCACCGCGCCCACGGGGTTGGCCACCTGCGTCGGCGCGTGGCTGCTCTGCGCCAGGCTCACCCGCAGGTTGGTGGTCAGCACCATGCCCTTGAGCGAGACGGCCTTCGACGTCCGGTTGCCCACCTCCACCCAGCCCTCGCGCGGGTCGAATGCCTCGAACACCAGCGCCGGCTTCTTCTGCTGCTCGAGCCGCTCCAGCTCCTTCAGGATGAAGGCGCGGCGCTCCTTCACGTACCGCTTCAGGTAGGCGCGGCCCGCGACGAACCGCTCGTAGCTCATGTACGGGTCATCGCGCATGTACGGGTCGACGAGCGCGTGCAGCTTGTCGATGTACGCGTCCATCACCTTGCTCGTGAACAGCTCGTCCATCGCCTTGTCCAGCCGCGCCTCCAGCCGCTCGCGCAGCTCGGGGTTCATCACCACGCGGGTGCCCAGGTTGGAGAACACCGGCAGGTAGCCCGGGTAGGGCCCCGTCTCGAGCTTGCGCAGGTTGTACATCTTCTCCACCCACGCGTCGGTCAGCGTGAAGTTGAACAGCGGGTGGATCATGTTGCCGCTGTAGGTCTCCATGTCCTTCACGGTGATCTGGTGCCACCAGCGCGCGTCCACGTTGTTCAAGTCCCAGGGCACGTAGGACCACTTCGCCATCGCCCGGTCGTAGATGAAGTAGCTCTCCGAGTCCTCCACGTAGTTGTTGGACATGAGCACGTCCAACACCATGGAGCGCAGGTAGTGCTCCAGCTGGAGGTTCTTCTCCAGCGCGCTCACGAACTGCGGCTCGGGCGTGTGGTTGATGATGCCCATCATCTCCCAGAGCTTGTCGTCCGGCTGCGTCTCGTTGGTCTTCTTCATCCACTTGCCCTGGTAGGGCACCTTCCACGTCTTGAACTCGCAGTCCTTCCAGCCGCAGCGGTAGATGGTCGCGTCGTCGTCCGCGAAGTCGTGGGCCTTGAGGAAGGACTTGTTCACCTGCTCGATGTCGAGGAACACGCCCTGGTAGGCGCCGTTCACCTTGAGCCGGATGAACTTCGCCGTCGGCGCGGGCACGCGCATGGCCTCCAGCAGGTCATAGGAGAGCTTCTCCGCCAGCATCGTCGCGTCCGCGTACTCGGCCACGAGGTTGAGCGAGGTGCGCCCCTGGAAGCGGACCTTGTCCTCGAAGCTCACGTTCCAGCTCTTCTTCGGGAAGTGCCGCGCCGAGGCGCCACGCAGCCGCACCTTCACCCGGTACGTCACGCCGTCCGCCTTGAAGAGCGCGTCCTGCTCGGGCGTGTACACGTCCTTCAGGAACTGCTGCAGCGTCGCCTCGGGCATGCTCAGCTCGTACTCCTCCACCGAGCTCTGCGCGGGCGGCAGCACGAACGGCCGCTGCGGCTCCAGCACCGGAGGCGGCGGCGGTGGCGGAGGAGGATTCGGAGGCGGCTGTGGCTGTGGCTGTGGCTGTGGCTGCGGGTCGGGCGGCGGGCCCGGAGGAGGATTCGGAGGCGGCACCTCCCCGTCGGGCGGAGTCACCTGCGGAGATTCGGTGCCCGGATGAGCGGGCGGCTCGACGGACGGGCCTTCCGTCCCGGGTCCACAGGCCGTCATGCACAGCAGGGAAAGGCAAAGCAGAAGTCGTGCGTGATTCATCGCACGGCCAGTGAGCAAGGGACATGCCCCCTCGACCGAGGGGCCCCGTGGGAGGCGAGGGAAGGCCGGGCGCCGTGGATCTACTCCCGCGGTTGCCCCATGTGGGAAAGGGATTGCCCACTCCGGGGATGCCTGCTTGCCATGCATGGGTGGCTCGGGAGAGCGCGGCGGGCGCATCGCCTGGCCGCCCTGGACGGAGCAGGCGGACGGGCAGGGGGCCCCGGACGTCTTCCCGGAGCGCGGTGCACGGCCTGAAGCGTCATTCCTAGCTTCACCGGGAAGCAGGGAGCGCCGCGTCAGGGGAGACAGCCGCATGGAGACCTGGAACCAGACGTCCACGGACGCCGTCCGCAGCCATACGCCGCTGCTGGTGAACCGCCGCATCGACGAGCACGTGGAGGCCTGCGTGCGGCACATGGCCGAGCAGGGTGACCGGGCGGAGATGAGCCGCTACCTCGAGCGGCTGGAGCGCGAGTGGGACATGAGCCGCGCCCTCACCGTGGGCGCCTCCGTGGCGTCCGGGCTCGGCCTGCTGCTGGGCAGGCGGGCGGGCACGTGGCGGGTGCTCAGCGCGGTGGCCACCGGGCTGCTGCTGCAACAGGGGTTGTTCGGCTTCGGGCCGCTGTCCGGGCTGCTGCGGCTGATGGGCGTGCGCACGCGCCGCGAAATCGACCTGGAGAAGTTCGCCATCAAGGCGCTGCGCGGAGACTTCGAGCGCATCCCCAATGACGGGGGACCGCTGGCGAAGGCCAACGCCGCCCTCGTCGCCGCGCAGTCCTGAAAATGAAAGAGGCCCCGCCCCCGGGAAGCGGGCGGGACCTCGTCATGCTTCAGCTCCGGGGCGGGAACCTTCGGGTGGCCCGCCCCCGGCGTGTCCTCAGTGCCGTGGCCCGGTGTAGCCGCCCGCGACGGCCGGTATCAGCGCCGGCGACTGGGGCGCGGGCTGGGTGACCTTCTTGGTGTTGCCCTGGTCGAAGAAGCCGTTGAGGCCGGCGATGCCCAGCGAGAAGTTCGTCACCCAGCCCGGGTCCGGCTTGCCGGCCGCCGCGCCGATGTCGAGCGGCCGTGCGAAGTGCAGCCGCATCAGCAGGGGCCCCAGCGCGACGTTGAAGCCGATGGCGGCGTCCAGCACGCGGTGGTCCCACAGGTCCTGCCAGCCCTCGCCCACACCGCCCACGTCCAGGCCCGCCACCGCCTCCAGGTCGCTCAGGAAGGCCACCCGGACGATGTCGTTGAGCGGCAGCTGCAACTCCAGCGTGGAGTAGCCGTAGTGGCGGCCCAGCAGCCACTGCTCGTCGCCGAAGTTCACGCCGCGCAGCGTGTCGAACGAGGACAGGAAGTAGGAGCGCGCGTACCGCCCGCCCAGCGTGGTGCCCGCGCCGCCGCGCAGGAAGATGTTGGTCCGGCCGTAGATGGGGAAGTAGCGCTCGGCGTCCAGGCGGATGTTGCTGTACGTCTCGCCGTGGAACGGCTGCACGCCCACCGTCGTCTCCAGCAGCGCGGCGCTGCCCGCCAGCGGGCCGGTGGCGTAGTGGTACTTCAGGCTGTCGTAGCCCACCTGCCCGCTGAGCTCCGTCTGGAAGCGCACGGACCCGTTGCGCGCCTGCCATACGGACAGCAGCTCCGCGGCGGCCTCGTTGCGCTCCGGGAAGGCCAGGTAGAACTCGTAGAAGTCGTCCAGGAAGTACTTCGTTCCACCCAGGCTGAGGTCGCCCTGCAGGTAGAAGAAGGTGCTCAGCGGGTAGCGCAGGCTGCCGAGCACGCCGAAGAACCGCTCACCCGACGTGAAGAACGTGTTCGAGCCCACCGCCGAGTCCGCGAAGGTCTGGTCCACGCGGAAGCGCAGCGACTGGAAGAGGCCGCCGCCCCACGTCGTCCGGCTCTGGTCGTTGATGTACAGCAGGTAGCCGTCCGTCAGGTCGAAGCTGCCGTACACCGCGAGGGTGAGCAGGAACTGGTGGTCGCGCATGCGGTCGGTGGCCGCCGCGAACAGCTGGCCCACGAAGCCGCCGCCGCCCGCGCCCGCGAAGCCGAAGATGGGGCCGAACTCCAGGTTCTGCCGCGCGAAGGGCTGGTACGCCTGCGCGTCCGTCAAGGGCCGCACCGCCAGCGGGCCGGGCGGCTCGGGCGCGGGCTCCACCGGCACGTCCACCGCCAGCATGCGCGGCGGCCGCAATATCGCGGGCCTGCGCTCGCCGGACATGTGGAACAACAGCCACAGGCCACCCTCGGGACCGGGGCCCGGCTCGAAGACACCCGTCGTCAGGTCCGTGCGCCGCACGATGCGGCCGTCCGTCATCAGCTCGTGCAGGTCCGAGGAGCTGTTGTTGAAGGCCGTGAAGAACACCCGGCCGTCCGGCAGCGCGGTGGGGTCCGCGTGGTCCCGGTCCTCGCTGGTGATGCGCTCCACCTGCTGGGGCGCGTCCACCCGCACCCGGAAGAGGTTGTACTTGCGGTGCGACGTGGCGTCCGACGTGAAGATGATGCCGGACGGGCCCCACGTGACGTGCCGCTCGGCGAACACGTCGTCGGTGAGCCGCAGGGGCTTGGCGTCCGGGCCCGCCTGGGTGTCAATCGCGTACACGTCGCGCAGGCCCGCGTCGTTGATGCCGATGAAGGCCACCCACCGGCCGTCCGGCGAGAAGGCCGGCGAGTACGCCGCCAGCAGGTCGTGCTTGTCGATGCGGTACGCCACCCGGCCGCCCAGCTCCAACCTCACCGTGGTGCCCACCTCCCGGTCGATGCCGGTGCGGATGGGGTTGCGGCGCACCAGCACGTCCGCCGCGCGCTTCTCCACCGTGTGCTGGTAGTCCTGGATGTAGATGACGTCGCGCCCGATGATTTCCGCGATGAAGGCCAGCTTGTTGCCCGTCAGCGCGAAGCTGCGCCCGGAGATGGGGTGCAGCGACTCCACGCCCGGCACGCCGTCGCCCACCACCTTCACCGTCTTCTCCGGCGCCCTCGGGTCCATCATGTACAGCCGGCTCTCGCCCGTCTCGGGGACGATGGTGCGCAGCGCCAGCACGTGCCCGTCCGGCGAGCTGGCCATGGCCGTGACGTAGCCGGGCCCCTTGTCCAGGAGGTCCATCACCGGCGCCGCCTGCTCCGAGCCCAGGTACGTCTTGAAGGCCCGGCGCTTCAGCCAGTTCTCGAACCGCGCGGCGATGCGCTTTGGATCATCTCCCGTCAGCCGCTGCAAGAGCTCCTCGAACTTCAGCGACGGGGAGTCGCGCGAGCCGCCCACCAGCCGGGGCGACTCCTCCAGCACGCGCTGGAGGAAGCCCTTGCCGTACTCCTCCTCCAGGAAGGCCACGCGCACCTGGCCCACCTTGTAGATCCACAGGTAGCCGTACGGCCCGGGCGAGAAGAAGTCGAGGAACGCATAGCCCCGGTACAGGTCCGGGTTCACCAGCAGGTCCCTCACCAGCATCTCCGCCTCGGGGTCCATGCCGCGCTTGGCGTAGAACTCGGCCAGGCCTTCGATGAACCACAGCGGAATGGCCTGCAGCGGGTCTCCGAACACCTTCGCCTGCTCGGCCACGGTGCGCGTCTTCTGGATGGTGAACTGGTGCGCCAGCTCGTGCGTGCTGATCTCCTCGAAGAGCCGGTGGTCGCCCAGGTACGGCAGCGTCAGCTTCAGGTCCTCGCCCGTGCTGGTGAGGCCCAGCGTGCCCTCGGACACCTGGAAGAGGTTGGTCTGCAGGAACTCCTGGTAGCTGCTGTAGAGGATGTACGGGAAGGTCTGCGTGGGGACGTACTGGAACTGGTCCACGAGGTAGCGGTACGCCTCCTCGATGAGGGGCGCGGCCCGCTCGGCCACCACGCGCTCGCGCTCATAGAAGTAGAAGCGCACGCCGCCCGTCTTCGCGCCGAGCGTCTTCGCGTACGTGTAGTTGAAGCCGCCGTCGGGGCCGCCCTGGCCCAGCGTCGCCTGCGCGCCGCCGTCCGGCATGCCCCCGTCCGAGATGCCCGTGACGACCAGCGTGCCGCCATCCCCGGCCGCCTCGGTGCCCGCCGTCGCGGGGCCCGGGGGGGGCACGCCGCCATCCGTCGCCTCCGTCACCAGCGGCGGGGGCGTGGCGGTGGGCGGCAGCCCTACCTGGGCCTCCGGGTCGGAGGGACCCTGGGTGGTCTCCTGGGGTGGCCCCGAGGGGGGCTCGCGTGGATCGCTCGTCTCGGAGTCCGTGGTGGGCGCGCTCGGGTTGGCGCCTCCCTGGGTGCCGGGCGGCTGGTCGTGCGCGGTGCGCTCCGCGGGCGCGGCCAGGCCCTCGGCCGCGGGGCCCACGAGGATGTCCACGTGCCGCCACTCGAACTCGTAGCTGTTCACCGGTGATTTTCCGGGGCGTCGCGGCACCACATAGAACTGCGCGAGTGCCATCCCGGGCACGAGCAGGGCCAGGATGGCGACTGCGATGGGGCGGAGGGTCACAGGGGGTCACCTCTTCGGGTGGGGAGCAGGCGGAGTGGCGGCAACCTGAGAGGCTCCCTCTCAGGGGCTCGGGTATACAAGGGCCTGATTCATTTCTTTCCGTTTACTTGCGCGACGGTGAGCGTCCCAACCGGCGCCGGCCCTGGAGGGCATGGGGGCTTCGTCTGGTGCTGGCGCCCGATGATATGGATGGGGGCATGAGACGCCTTCTTGCACTCTCCTCCACCCTGTTCCTCACCCTGGGCTGCGGCAAGGACGATGACTCCACGCCGAAAGCCGAGTGTCAGCTTGAAGCCATCGACCTGTCATCCTGTCAGCGTTCCACGCTGGCCGACCTGCAGAAGGAGGGGGTCTGGCACCTCAACGTTCTGCTGGAAGACAAGACCGGGACCGCCACCTCCCTGCGTCTGGCGAGCGACGCGAGCGGCTCGAAGCTGCTCGGGCTCGACGTGAAGGACCAGCAGGTCTCCGCGGACACCTTCTTCCTGGCCTCCGAGGCGGACAGCTCGGATGGGACGAAGATGCGCTTCGTCGCCGCGGGGTGTACGGCCAAGAGCCCCACGCAGCTGTCCGGCATCTTCCGGCGCTGCCGGAACGGGGCCACGGACCTGGAGGGCACCTTCGAGGCCACGCGCGTGACGCGCCGGGCCGGCGAGGAGGAGGCCTCGAAGCTGGAGCTCGTCGCGGAGCTGGCGCTGCCGCGCGGCAGCGCCACGGAGATGGCCGTGGCCAACGGCCGGGCCTACGTCACCGCCGGCAGTGAGGGCCTCTTCATCTACGACGTGAGCACGCCCACGCAGCCCCGGAAGGTGGGGGAGCTGAGGCCCGCCAGCGACGTCTTCAAGGACGTGCTGGTGCATGGCCAGACGCTCTACGTGGCCACGCAGAACAACGGCATCGCGGTGTTCGACCTGACCAACCCGGACGAGCCCGCGCGCGTGCGCTCCATTCCGGAGAAGCCGGTGGAGGTCAACGGGCTGGCCATCGACGGCAACCGGCTCTTCGCGGCGGCGCCGTCCCCGTACGCGGAGGTGCTCGTCTTCGACATCACCTCGCCCACCGCGCCGACGCTCCAGACGCGCTACTACGTCTCGGGCACCACCCCCGAGTTGGGGGACCGTCCCATGGACGTCGCGGCGATGGACAACCGGCTGTACGTCAGCCACTGGACCTACGGGCTGACGGTGTTGGAGCTGAAGCCGACGGCGACGACGCTGTCGCTCGAGTACCTGGGCCGTTACGGCACCCGCACCTCGCGCACCGCGGCGGTGGGCGTGGTGGGCAGCCGGACGCTGGCCTTCGACGCGGGCGAGGACTGGGGCGCGCACCTGACCGTGCTGAACGTGACGAACCCCAAGGTCAGCGTGGATCAGGTCGGCGAGTTCCGCCTGCGGCCGGAGGTGTCCATCCGCTCGGTGACGCTGGTGGGCACGAAGCTGTACGTGAGCTACTACCAGGACGGCCTGCGCGTGCTGGACGTGTCCGTGCCCGGCGAGCCCCGGCAGGTGGCCTACTACAACACGTGGCGTGAGTCCGACGTGGGCCGCGGTGTCACCTTCTTCGACGGGCTGAACACGGTCCGCGTGCCGGGAGACGGCTACATCTACGCGACGGAGACGGCGCGCGGGCTGATGATCTTCCGCGAGACGGAGTAGGGGACACCTCCATGACCGACACCACGACGCGGCTGTGCGGCCGGTGCCAGGAGCTGCCGGCGAAGCTGGAGGGCGCGGGACGGCTGTTCCTGTGGTGCCCCCTGGGGCACAGCTTCGGCAAGCTGGTGGCCTTCCTGCGGGAGACGGGGCGCGAGTATCAGGTGCGCCCCGAGGCACAGTGCGTCGTGGTGTGGGTGGCGGACGGGGATTTGGGGAAGCTGGCGGTGAGCGCGGTGGGCGCGCTGACGCAGGAGGAGGTGCGGGGCACGCGCGCGCTCTTCCTGGCCGGTGAAGCGGAGCCGGGGCTGGCGGACTACCCGCGCGTGGGCTCGCTGCAGCAGTTCTCGACGATGGCGCAGGCGGGGTGGCTGGTGGACATGCTGGGCGAGCAGCGGCTCACCTCGCACTTCCAGCCCATCGTCCATGCGCAGGACACGCGGCGCATCTTCGCCCACGAGGCGCTCCTGCGCGGCCGCGAGCGGGACGGCACCCTGGTGTCCCCGGGGCGGATGATGCAGACGGCGCGCGACGCGGACCTGCTGTTCCAGCTGGACTTGGCGGCGCGCACCACGGCCATCCGCGAGGCGGTGCGGCACGAGCTGCGCACGCACCTGTTCATCAACTTCACGCCCACGGCCATCTACGACCCGGCGTACTGCCTGCGCTCGACGGTGTCGGCCATCAGCGACGCGGGGATTCCGCCGCAGAGCGTGGTGTTCGAAATCATCGAGTCGGACCGGGCGGCGGACGCGTACCACCTGAAGGGCATCATCAACTTCTACCGGCAGGCGGGCTTCAAGGTGGCGCTGGATGACCTGGGCGCGGGGTACTCGTCGCTGAACCTCATCCACCAGCTGCGGCCGGACATCATCAAGCTGGACATGGAGCTGGTGAGGGACGTGCACGTGGACCCGTACAAGGGGTCCATCGTGCAGAAGCTGCTGGAGATTGCGCGGCAGCTCGGCATCCAGACGGTGGCGGAGGGCATCGAGACGCCCGAGGAGCTGCGCTGGGTGCGGGCGCACGGGGTGGACTACGTGCAGGGCTACCTCATCTCGCGTCCGCAGGGCGCGCCGGCGGAGGCGACACCGTACTTCACGGGTTGAGGAGGACGTTGCCGGTGCCCTCGCGTTGGAGGCTGGCCTCGCGGGCGGCGCTCAGCTCGTAGCCGGCGTCCTGGAGGGCGCGGCGGGCGCCGTAGATGTCGCGGTTGTCGGCGGCTTCCAGGGCGTTGTTGATGAGGGCTCGGGCGCGCTCGGCGTGGACGACGACGGAGCCCTGGCCGTACTGGGCGGCGCTGGCGCGCACGTCGGCGAAGGCGCGGTCGGCGAGGCTGAGCGCGTTGCCCACGTCGAGCTCGCCGCTTTCGAGGGCCTGGTCCGCGGCGAGCATCCACTGGCCGGCGGTCTGGATTTGGGCGAGGCGCCGCTGGCGGGCCCGCTCCACATCGACGGAGCGCTGACCGAAGGTGTCGAGCTGCTGCTGCACGGCCTGGTTGTTCCGGTCGAGCGTCTCGTCGCGCTCGCGGAGCTCGGTCTCGAGCTGCTGCACGCGCTCGCGGAGCTGGGCCAGTTCCTGCTGGGTGGGGGAGGGCTGCGCGGCGCCGGCCGCGCTCGCTCCGCCTCCGGTGCCAGCCGTGCCGGTGGTGCCGGCGCCGCCGGTGCCCGTGGAAGGCGCCGTGCCGGGCGCTCCCGTGTCACCCGGTGTCGAGCCGGCGCCAGTCCCTGGTGCCGTCCCCGTCGCGCCCGTTCCTCCGCTCGCGTCCTGCCCGGCCGGAGCGGGGGTGCCCGCCGTACCCGCGCCGCCGGTGGCCTCCTGACCCGTCGTACCCGTGGCGGCTCCGGGCTGTGCGCCCGGGGTCGGGGGCGCCGTGCCCCCTCCGGCGGAGCCGGGCTGGGTCCCCGTCGGTCCGCTCGGCACGCCGGGCGGCGGGGTCTGGGACTCAGGGCCGGGGGCCGTCTCGGCGGGAGTGGGGCTGCCGCTGCCACCCATGGCCGCGTCTTCCCCGTCCAACGCCTCCATCGGCGGAGAGGGAACCGGCTGATACACCTGCGATGCCTCTTCCTGGGCGACCTGTCCCGAGGGGACGGGCGCCGACCCATCCGGAAGGGCAGGCCCCACGATGGTAGGGGAGGCGCCCTGGTCGAGCGGCTGCTGGACGATGTACCCGGGGGGAGGCCGCGAGCCTTCCGCAGTCCTGGCGGCCTCCTCATAGGCTTCTTCCAGCGCCTCCGCGGCAGGGTCCCGGGTGGACGGGTCCTCCGGGGGCGTCACATCCGACGTCTGTCCAAGGCTCAGGCCAGCAATGAGAGCAATCCACAGGCGGCGCATACCTGGAAGGTGTCCACCAGAGGATGTCCCATCATCGTCCCAGGAGGCACTCCGAGCCCCGGGCCGCTCGGACGGCAGCCGGGCGCCCTCAGCGTGACGAGCCCCCATCGGGAATGGAACGTCCATTCGCCAGCACCTCGCGCGCCGCGCGCTCCCCCGTCGCGATGGCGCCGTGCACCGTGCCTTCCTCGCCCTCGGTGTTCGTCGCCTCGCCCGCGAAGAACAGGGTGCCTTCCACGCTGGCGCCCAGTGCCTCCACGGCCTCCATCGCGCCCGCGGGAATCACGGCGTAGCCGCCCCGGGTGAACGGCTCGCGCTGCCAGTCCTGCACGCGCCAGTCCTCGAGCAGCTCATGCAGTGCCTGTCGAGGCAGCCGGAAGATGCGCGCGAGCGTCTCCACGGCGCGCTCCAGTACCTCCGTTTCCGGCAGCCCGGACAGCGCCTCCGCGCCCTGCCCACCGGCCCAGCCCACGAGGTGCCGGGACTCGTGCGGCGACAGCGTCCACCACGTAGGCACTGGCAGGGACGGAGCGTGGAAGTAGCCGAACCGCGCGGTGTCCTCGCGCTCGCTCCAGAAGGCGGTGCGGAAGCGCAGCAGCACCTTCACCAGCGGGCCCATCTCCAGCCGGCCCCATGCGCGCTCCTTCTCCGGCAGCCGGGGAAGGAAGCGCACCGCGCCGGGCTCCGGAGGACGGGCGCGCAGCACGCCCACGGGCAGCGTCACCACGGCCTGCTTCGCGCGCACCTGTCCCAGGGATACGCCCTGCCTGCCCCGGACGCGCACGCGCACCTCGCCGGGTGCCCAGCGAATCTCCTCCGCCACCGTGTTGAGCAGCAGCGCTCCGGGGCGCTCCAGCAGTGGCGCCGCCAGCGCGCGCAAGACGCGGTCATAGCCTTCCATGACCCGTGAAGGCGTGATGCCTCCCAGCGTCTCCGCGGCTTCTTCCATACGGGCGATGGCCATCGTGCTCGCGGTGTCCGGGTTGGCCGCGTAGAAGCCCTCCACGTAGGAGCGGGCCATGGCCACCTGGAGCTGCGACCAGCGCTCGGCCCGAGCGCGCTCCTGAATCAGCTCGGCCACGGGCCGGTCCGGCGGCTTCGCGGAGGCGAGCGCCTCCATGAAGCGGAAGGCCTCCTCGCCGTCCCCGAAGCGCCCCTTCCAGGACAGCGCATGGATGTCATTGCACTCGCGCACCGTGAGGCGAGCCCGCCGGACGAGCTTCTTCAGCGAGTCCGGCTTGCCGTGGACGAACTCCGCCCCCAATTCCAGCGGCACGTCGGTGACGGGGTCGTGGAGGGTGGCCACCCTGCCGCCGATGCGCTCCCGGGCTTCCAGCACGATGACGCGCAGACCCGCGCGGAGAAGCGGAGCGGCGGCGGCGAGCCCGGCGGCCCCCGCCCCCAGGATGACGACGTCCGAGGTGAGGTTCATGGCCTCACCTGTAGTCACGCGCGCGGCGAGGCACAGCGCTGGATGCGGACGCCGTCACGCGCGAGACAGTCGAAACGCGAAGGGCCGAGCGGGGAACCCATCCCCCGCCCGCTTCAGAGCGCGATGCGCAGGCCCGCCCCCACCTCGAACGTGGGCGCGGCCACGGAGAAGCCCGGGATGTCCTGCCCGTTGACGGTGACATCCGGGATGGTGAAGCCGAGCCGGAACTCACCGCCCTTGCGGCCGTAGTGCACGGCCCCGTACGCCTCCACCGTGAGGTAGGTGAGCGCCCGGTGCGTCATGTTGAGCCGGCTCACGAAGCTCCGGTCGGACAGGTTGCCCAGCGTGAAGAGGTTGAAGGACGTGCGCTCCCACGAGCCCGGCTGATTCAGGAACAGGTACGCGGCGCCGTAGTGCCGGCCCAGGTACAGCGGCTGGAAGGCATTCTGGCTGAGCAGGTACGGGTAGCCGATGGAGCTCGTGTACCCCGTCGAGTTGTAGAAGTACTCCAAGCCCACGACGGCCAGGTCGTTCTCGCCGTACGCGAAGCTGTAGTTCGCGCCCGCCGTCACCTGGGGCGTGAGGCCGTCGGGGATGTACGACTCCACCTGGCCGCCATTCAGGAAGATGTCCTGCGGCGTGGTGCCCTCGGGCAGCCGGTACAGGGGCTGGTCCGTGCCCTCCTTGATGCCCACCTCGCCGTAGACGTCGATGGGGCCGAGCCCCGAGGACAGGTCCAGGCCGAAGCGGGGCTTGCGGCCTCGCTGGGCCACGGCGCTGGCGCCCACCTCCGCCGGCCCCAGCACCACCTCGGCGCGCAGTGCACCACCGATGCCGCTGAGCCGGTTCACCAGGTCACTCCCACCGGGCCGCGTGGGGGCGCCGCTGGGGTCGATGACCGCGCCCGCGTCGGTGCCCAGGTCGTCCATCACGGCGATGCCGTAGAAGTTCCACCCCCGCGCCTCCCACGGCACGTGCACCTTCAGCATGGACACGCCGGTGCGCAGGTCCACGAAGGCCAGCGGGTTGCGCCGCTGGGGTGACAGGAAGTCGGTGGGGTTCCAGATCTGCCCCGTGCCCCACTTCACGTGCTGCTTGCCCACGGTGAGGAACACCGTGCGCTCGATGTCGAAGCGCAGCCACGCCTGGTCCAGGAGCACGCGCGGATTGGCCGGTGCGCCCTCCGCCTGCTGGGAGGAGAGGGTCGGGTCGTAGCTCAGCCGTCCCACCACGTAGCCCCGCAGCCGGTCCGTGGGGCGTGCGTCGAAGAAGCCGTCCACCAGCGTGGGCGCGGAGAACGACGTGTTGCCGAAGGACACGCCCTCGTTCGCCGCCACCGCGCCGCGCAGGTAGAACTGCCCCCCAATCTTCAGCGGGTCGTCCACCGCCTCGTCCGAGTCGAACGCGCTGCGCGTCGCCGGGCCGGACAGCGCCTCCGTGTCCCGGTCGCTCGCTTCAGCGGACGAGGGCTGCCGCGTCGAAGAGTCGCTGGACGCGCCCGATTCACCGCCAAAGAGGGCGTCCTCGCTCGGGCGGTCCGAGGACGTCGGGTCCTCCGCGTCGGGCGGAGGCGTGGCCTCGGCGGGCTTCTCGGGCTCGCCGCCGAAGAGCGCGTTCTCGTCCGGCCGGTCTCCCGAGGAGGACTGCGAGGTCCCCGAGGACTGGCCGAGCGCGGGCGCGCCGACGAGGGCCGCGGACAGCGCCGCGGCCAGGGTGAGGGTGCGCGAGTTCATCGGCTCTTGCTCTCGAGCCACGCCTTGGTGAAGAGGTTGGCCTCCAGCGGGCGCAGGTCGATGGACTTGATGAGGACGGTGGTGGAGTTCGCCTTCTCCACCTCGTCGTAGATGCGAATCTCCTCGGGGTACCAGACGTCGGCGCCCTTGGACTCGCTGAAGAGCTTCTTCCAGCGCGGGTACAGCGCGGTGCGCATCTTCCGGCCGGACAGCGCGTACTCCTCGCGCTTGAGGACGTTGGCCGTCTCCTTGTCCACCCAGAGCTTGACGACGGGGTAGGCCACGTCCACGCCCGACTTCGCCTTGAGCGTCAGCATGTTCGCCGTGTACTTGCCCAGCTTCGCCTCGCCGTCGAAGGACGGGTCGTACTCCTCGGCCAGGCGGGACTCGTCGAAGTCGGCGCGGCGGCTGTCGGTGCCGGCGATGCGCTCGCGCTCCGTGCGCCGCTCCCACTTGCCCACGTTGGGGTCATAGCTCCAGAGGTTCTTGTCCAGCCGCAGGTAGCCCTTGCCGGCCTCCGCCTTCGGGCGGCTGAAGAGAATCATCAGCTTGTCGTCCGCGTCGCGCCGGTAGACGAACGCCTCGCGCACGGTGTCCGTCTTGTCCTTCTCCTTCTGCTCCAGATAGACGAGCGCCTTGTAGTCGCCGCCGTTGCGCTGCCGGTCGTCGATGGTCGCCAGCAGCTTCACCATCTCCGCCGTCTCCATCGCGAGCGCGGCCGGAGCGGACAGCAGCGCCGCGGCGAGCACCGCGGCGGACAGCACGTTCTTGAGAGTCATGGTGCGAATCACCCGATGTGGTGCATCGCCGTCACCGGCTTCATCCGGGCGGCGAGGAAGGAGGGAATCAGCGAGATGGCCGTGGTGCAGGCGGTGATGAACAGCATGGCGCCCACCACGGAGCCGGCGTTGACGGCCAGGTTCAGCTTCTCCGACATGATGAACACCGCCACCACCTCCGGGACGGAGATGTCCGCGGCGTTGATGCCCAGGCACACCGCCAGCCCGATGACGGCGCCCGCCAGCGTGCCGAGGAAGCCCAGCGTCAGCGCCTCGAAGACGAACATCGCCAGCACCCGCGTGCGCTGCATGCCGATGGCGCGCAGCGTGCCAATCTCCCGCGTGCGCTCCCGGATGGCGATCCACAGCGTGTTCATGATGCCCACGCAGATGATGACCAGCAGCACGAAGATGAGGACGCCGGTGAGGCCGTTGAGCGCGGTGAGCGTCCAGTTGATGAACGAGATTTCGTCCTCCCAGTTGGTGATGTCGAGCTTCTGGCCCGTCCACCCCTCGCGGTTGACCACCTCGAACTTCATCCAGAACGCGCGCGGGTCGTTGTCCATCAGCTCGTGGCCGGCCGCCGCCAGCGTCTGGCGCAGCCGCGCCTGCACCGCGGGCACCTGGGCCACGTCCTTGAGGTACAGGTAGATGGCGCCCGTGGTGTCGTCCTTGAGCTGGTAGAGCGAGCGCAGGGTGGAGTTGGGGACGAAGATGTTGAAGTCGCTCATCAGCCCCACGTTGGCGGCGATGGCGGCCACCCGGACGTCCACCGTGTTGTTGGTGCCGCGCAGGGTGGGCGCCGAGAGCGTCACGGTGTCACCCACCTTGACCTCCAGCCGCTTCGCCTGCTTCTCGAAGAGGAGCACCGTGTCGCGCTCCTTCAAGCCGTCCAACGAGCCCTCCTTGATTTGGAGCACCTTGCGGATGCCGGGCTCGGCCTCCACGTCGATGCCGCCCAGGCCCACCTGCGAGGAGCCCACCTCGCTGACGACCTTCACCCAGCCACGGCCGCGCTGGACGATGTAGTCCAATTCCGGCACGTCCTTGCGGACCTGCTCGATGACCTTCGGGTAGCCCGTCACCACCGGCGCGGACTGGCCGGCGGTGACCTTGTAGAAGCCGCCCACGTTGACGTGGCCGGTGGCCAGCGTGGTGGCCGAGCGCAGCATGGTGTCCTTCATCCCGGTGGACAGCCCCATCAGGACGACCAGCAGCGCGGTGACTCCGGCAATGGCCCCGCCGAGCAGCAGCGTGCGGCGGCGGTGCGTGCCGAGGTTGCGGAATGCGATGAGTAGGAGCTGGAGCATGGGCTTACTCGTCCGTCTGCATCGCCTTGAGGGGCGACACCCGCGTCGCGAGGAACGCCGGGTAGAGGGTGGAAATGGAGGACACCACGAGCACGATGACGAAGGCCGCGATGAGGTTGCCCGCGCTCAGGCTGGGGTACAGCCGCGGTCCGGAGAAGAAGAAGTACAGCGCCTCGTTGCCCGCGGGGATGCCCGCGCTGCCCAGGGCCGCCATGATGCCGCTGCCCACCAGCGCGCCACCGGCGCCGAAGACGAAGCCCAGCAGCAGCGTCTCCACCAGCACCATGCCCAGCACGAAGGAGCGCTGCGCGCCGATGGCCCGCATGGTGCCCACCTCGCGCACCCGCTGCAGCGTGGCCATCATCATCGCGTTGTTGATGATGACCAGCGCCACCACGAAGATGATGAACACGGCGAAGTAGAGCACCAGCTTCGCCATCAGCACGAACTGGCCGATGATGCCCGCCGCCTGCTGCCAGGACACCACCCGCAGCTTCAGCCCCGCGTCCTTCGCGGACTGCTGCAGCTCGGCCATCGTCCGCGGGAGCTGCTCCGGGTCCTTCAGCATCACCGCCGCGCTGAGCACCACGCCCTGCTCGATTTCGTCCTGCGAGTAGATGCGCTTCGCCAGGTCGTCCCGGCGCAGCGAGTCCAGCGCCCCGGTGAAGGCGTCCTTCTCGTCGATGACGCCCGGGGTGGCCTCGGCCACCAGCGAGTTGCCGCTGTCCTCGCCGAAGAGCGCGTCCTCCGCGTTCTCGCGCGCCACCGCCTGCACGCCGCTCTGCTTCTGCAGGTCGGCGATTTCCGCCTTCTTGTCCGCGCTGAGGTAGCCGTACAAATCCCGGAAGGACATCAGGTCCATCAGGTTGAGGGCGCCGGCCAGGGCGGACTTCTCCAGGCCCTTGAACTGGTAGGTGCCGTAGACCTTCACGTTGACGCTCTGCACGTAGCCGCTGCGCGTGAAGGCGGTGATGGTGAGGCTGTCACCCAGGCGCAGCCGGTACAGCTCCAGGAGCGGCGCCAGCTCCGAGTAGAACTGCGCGTAGCGGGTGTCGAAGTTGGCGTCGTCCGTGGCGAGGAAGGTGGACAGGAGCTTCTCCAGCTTCGGCTCCTGGGTGCCCAGCACCTTCTGGAGGCGCTCCACCGCCAGGCGCGTCTTGATGGGGTCCAGCTGGAAGAGCAGCTCGCGCGTCTGCGTCTGGTTCTCCTTCACCCAGCGCTCCAGCTGCGGGTCGGTGGCGATGGTCTTCTTGTTGACGTCGCGCTCCTGCTTGATGAGGTCCAGCCGCCGCGCCGTCTTCAGCTTGAGGTACTCCTCGTAGAAGAACTTGGACAGCAGCATGCCGCGCTGCCCGGCGGGCACCGGCTGACCGTCCACGACCTCCATGCGGTCGAAGGTGCGCTGGAAGGCGTCCAGGTCCGTGCCCGCGTAGCGCAGGTAGAGCATGTCCCCGTCCGGAATCTGCGGGGCGATGCGGTTCTCCAGGAACTCGAGCGAGTCGAACGGGTCCTGCTCGAAGGTGTTCCAGAACGCCTCGGAGCGGGCGCGGACGAGGGACTCCTTCTCCTCGGGCGTGCGGGCGGACTCGCTCAAGAGGGCCTGGCTGCGGACGAGGTCCTCCTCCATGAGCGCCACCATCTGCCGCACGTGGGACTTGAGGCTGTCGATGTTCTCTCGCAGGCCCGGTGTCTCGCCGCCCTCCGCGCGCTTCTTGTAGAGGTCTCTCAGGCGGGCCAGCGTCAGGTCCACCGTGTTGCCGGAGGTGATGAGCGCGCCGTTGGTGCCCATGGGCACCACCGTCTTCACGTTGGGGTGCTTCTCCAGCACGGGCTTGATGCGGCTGAAGTCATCCACCGCCGCCAGGTCCGGCTCGCCGCCCATGTTGCCGAACAGGCCCAGCTCGTCCTTGGAGTCGTCCGAGTAGACCTGGATGTGCCCCGCCACGCTGCCGATGATGCTGCGGCTCATGGCGCTGTCCATGCTGTCCAGCAGCGCGCCGCCCACCACCACCAGCAGGGTGCCGAAGAAGATGATGCCGCCGATGAGCAGGTTGATCTTGCTGGTGAACAGGTTGCGGAACGCCACCTGCATCAGCAGACGGAAATGGCCTCCCATGTCAGTGGCCTCCCACGGCCATGGCCCGCTGCGCCTCGGAGGCACTGAGGCGGTCCAGGATCTTCCCGTCGGCCAGGCGCCACACCGCGTTGGCGTGGTTCATCACCTTGGCGTCATGGGTGGAGAAGATGAAGGTGGTGCCCTCCTTCTGGTTGAGCTCCTTCATCAGGTCGATGATGTGCTGGCCTGTGACGGAGTCGAGGTTGGCGGTGGGCTCGTCCGCCAGCACCAGCTGGGGCCGGGTGACGAGCGCGCGCGCCACCGCCACGCGCTGGCGCTGGCCACCGGACAGCTCGTTGGGCCGGTGCTTCGCGTGGCCCGCCAGGCCCACCTGCTCCAACAGCTGCATCACCCGCTCGCGGCGCTGGGCCTTGTCCAGCTTGCGCTGGAGCAGCAGCGGGAACTCCACGTTCTGGAAGACGGTGAGCACCGACACCAGGTTGAAGCTCTGGAAGATGAAGCCGATGGTGTGCAGGCGCAGGTTGGTGAGCTGGCGCTCGCTGAGCTGCTTGGTGTCCTGCCCGGCCACGCTCACCACGCCGGTGGTGGCGGTGTCCACGCAGCCGATGAGGTTGAGCAGCGTCGTCTTGCCGCTGCCGGACGGCCCGGCGATGGAGATGAATTCCCCGGGATGCACCTGGAGGTCCACGCCGCGAAGCGCGGGGACGACGACCTTGCCCAGGTTGTAGTCCTTGGTCACGTTCGTGATGGAGACGATGGGAGCCTTCGCTGCGGGGTTCATGCGGTGCGTCCTTTCGAAGCCTTGGAAGCGCGCGAGGGGCGGGCGGCGCGAGCGGCGCGCCACCGCTCGGCGATGCCGGCCATCTCGGCCAGGTAGAACTCACAGAACTCGGCGGCCTCGCGCAGGTGCGCCTTGTCCGCGAGCCGCGGCGAGGCGAGGGCGCCGCGGCACACGCGCACGAAGGCCTTCATCGCCTCCTCGGCCGTGCTCAGCCGGCTCTCCCAGCCCTCGGAGCTGATGATGTAGTAGTGCTGGCGGTCACCGGGCACGCTCACCGGCTCCACCAGCCCCATGGACATGCAGGCGCGGATGTTGGTGGACACCGAGGCGGCGCTCACCTTGAGCAGCTCGGCGATGCGCTTGAGGGACAGCGGCTCGTCCGCCAGCATCAGCAGCGCGTGGATGCGCCCTCCGATGCGCGTGCCGCCCTGTCGCTCGAAGTGCAGGGCCATCGCCTCGATGAAGCGATGCTCCGCGTCGCCCAGCTCCGTCATGCCCGGCCTCCCCATGTCCCCACCAGGGCCTCGCGTGTCGCGGACCTCCCGGTGAGCGTGCCGGCATGTAGTCCGTTCAGTTCATTCAGTCAAGACTGAACGAACTGAACACAGCGGATGACGGTGTGACGCGGCCTCCAGGCGAAAGGCGAGGGGCCCGCGGCCGCGAAAGTGGCCGTGGACCCCGTGGGTGCCCCGTGGTGGGGGCGTCGCGCCGTCACCTCGTCACATCAAGGCGAGGGGTTGGAGCTGGTGTCCGGGTTCATGGTGCCGGTGTCACCGGAGCCGCCGGTGCCGTGGTCGTCCATGCTGCCCGAGCCGCCGGTGCCGGTATCCAGGCCCTTGTCCTCCTCGAGGCCGGTGCCCTGGCCCTCGTTGATGGAGGAGTCGGGCGACATCACGTCACCGGAGCCGCCGGTGCCCGACATGGAGATGCTCTTGGCGACGTTCTTCGTCTCCTGCACCTCGTAGCTGGCGCGGATCTCCATGCCCGGCTGCAGGTCCTTGGCGCGCTTGACGTTCGGGTCGCCGAACGTGGTGCTCTTGTCCACGGACAGCGGCACCACCGCGCCCATGTGGTCCACGTAGACCATCTTGCTGTCGGCCTTCACCACCTTGCCCGTCAGCTCCTTCTGGCCCGCGGTGGCCTGGCCGCTCATGCTGGAGCCGGAGCCGCCCATGGCCGGGTCGCTCTGTGTGGAGCCGGAGCCACCCATGGCCGGGTCGCTCTGGGTGCTGGTGCTACCCGCCTCGCCCGCGCCGCCCTGCGCCGAGGAGGGGTCCTGCTGGGGCTTGTTCTTGTCATCCCCCGCGAAAGCGGCGCCAGAGCCGAGCAGCGCGATGGTCGCGAAAACTCCAACCAGCTTCTTCATGGGATTCTCCTGTGTGAGTGCGCGGAGGGCGTGCGGAGCCGCTCCGTTGCGAAAAAGCTAGGTGCGCTCGTGGAAGCGGACAGGGCTGGGCGGGCAATCCGTGGGAGTGCCCGTTCCCTCCTCGGCCGGTAGGACGTGGAGTGCGGTCCCCGATGGAAGACGCGGGTGGCTTGAAGGGGGTGGGGCTTTTCCCCTACCGTCATGCGTCCAGTGTCCACCGGCCGTCCGGCCGCTGGCCCGACAGGAGACCTCGCCGCAATGCCCCCGTCCGCCAAGCCGTCCCCGTCCGCCCCGGCCCAGGAGCTGCCCGCGCCCTCCTATCCCGCCGTCGAGTCCCTGCTCGAGGCGACCCCGGCCGACGAGGTGCGCGCCCTCTTCGCCCCGGTGAAGGAGGGGCTCGCCGAGCTCAAGGGCCCCAAGGTGGAGCAGGGCAAGAAGGCCCAGGCCGCCATCAGCCGCGCCGAGGAGCTGCTGGCGCTGCTGGTGGAGACCCGCGAGCGGCTGCTCGCCGAGGCCAAGGCGCCCAAGGGTCGGAAATAATTGGGGTTTTTCGGCCGGCTCCGCTTTTTTGAGTGGATCAGGCAACCCGGGGCCCCATCGGCCGATAATCAGGGAGAGAGCATCCGGAACATTGGGGATCTCTGACCTTTTCGCTGGCAGCAGCGCCTGGAGGAAGCAATGGCGAAGATCGACAACATGATGGGCCCGACGACGCGTCTCTCGACGAACGTGACGACCGCGCGGCAGACGCCGAACACGGGCTTCGGGGCCCGGCTGCAGAACGGGCTGAACAACGCGGCGGGCGCGGTGGGCGCGGGCGTGGGCGCGGTGGCGGGCATGATTCCGGGCGGGCAGATCGTCTCCGCGGCGGTCTCCTCCATGCACACCTTCTCCAGCACCAGCGGCTCCGGCATGGCCGGCGCGCCGTACGCGGGTGTCATGGGCACCGCGGTGGCGCCGATGGGCGGCGGCTCGGTGGGCAGCATGGTGTCGGGCGCGGGCACGATGGGCACGCCGTCGGTGGGCACGCCGGGCGCGCCGTCGGTGGGCGTGGGCGCCAACGCCAGCGCGACGGACACCGTCAACGGCAGCTTCTCGCTGAACAAGATGGCCGAGGAGAACAGCAAGCTCCTCAACCTGCAGGCGGCCATCCAGCAGGAGTCGCAGACCTTCACCGCGATTTCCAACGTGATGAAGTCGCGGCACGATTGCATCAAGAACTCCATCGGCAACGTCCGCTAGAGCAGGGCGGATACCAGGCCGGCGGAGAGGGAAGCGGCGCCGCTTTCCTCTCCGGCGGACGCGGAAAGGAAGAGCGAAGTCCATGGCGGAGACCTCGGAGATCTCGAACAGCCTCGTCCCCCTCGGGCGCCAGCAGGCCATGGTGCTGCTGGAGACCGGCTACCTGTGGCTGGACATGGGCCACTTCGACAAGGCCAAGGAGGTCTTCACCGGGGCCGCGGCGCTGATGCCCAAGAGCGAGGTGCCGCAGCTGGGGCTGGGCGCGGTGGAGTTCGCGCAGGGCCGCCACGACAAGGCGCTGCAGGCCTACCGCTCCGCGCAGCGGCTGGCCCCGCAGTCCGCGCTGCCCCGCGCCCACGCGGGCGAGGCGCTGCTCTTCATGGGCAAGGTGGTCGAGGCCCTCAAGGAGCTGAAGGCCGCGGTGGACCTGGAGCCCGACAGTGACGGGGCCCGGCTGGCCCAGGCGCTCTTGCAGGCGAAGGAGGCGGGTGTCCTGCCTCCGGCGAAGAAGTAGGGAGGAGAAGGCGATGGCTGTCGGTGGCGTCGGACGTGGGGGTGGCAAGGGTCGCGCGGGTGGCGCGAAGGGTGCGTCTGGCTCCGCGCCGGCCGCCGGTTCCAGCTTTGGCGGAAAGGTGGACAAGGCGGAGTCTCTCGTCGGGCCCTCGGGCATGGTAGGCTCCAGCAACGTCCAGGGCCCCCAGGCCGCGGATCCGGTCGCCGCCCAGGCGGTGGCCATTGCCCGGCAGCTGAAGAACGGGGGCTTCAAGAGCAAGGAAGAGGCGACCAAGGCGCTGGTCGCCGAAATCCTGAAGGAGAAGCTCCGCATGAAGTCTGCCAACCTCACGAGCAAGATCTCCGATGCGCTGATGGATGATCCTCGGCTGAACCAGGTTCTCGAGCGGCTTTGGTCTAAGGCCGAGTGAGCGGCGCTTGGCTCTGGGCGACGACAGGAAGGTCATCCTCGAGAAGTACGGCCCCTACGTGCGGTCGCTGGCGGCGACCGTGCGCAAGCAGTTCAACGCCCAGCTGGAGCTGGACGAGCTGGTGGCGTACGGACAAATCGGTCTGCTGGAGGCCGCGGAGCGGTTCGACCCGAAGGTCGGGGCCAACTTCCTCACCTTCGCGCACTACCGCATCAAGGGCGCCATCTTCGACGGGTTGAGGAAGATGGGGGTGCTGCGGGGCTCGGATGCCCGCACCGCCTACGCGGGCGAGCGGGCGGCGGCGTACCTGGGCAACCTCTCCGACCGCGATTCGGGGACAAGCAACCGGGGCAGCTCCTTCGACGATGATGTCAATGACATCTCGGACGCGGTGGCGGGGCTGGCCATGGTGTTCGCCACCAGCATGGAGGGGGCGGACGCACAGGGCTACACCGACGAGTCGCTGCCGGTGGACGTCCGGATGGAGCTGGAGCAGCTGAAGACGCGGGTGCGGGCGGCGATAGAGAAGCTCCCGGAGAAGGAGAAGAAGCTCCTTCAGGGGTACTACTTCCAGGGAAGGACCCTGGAAGAGGCGGGGGCGGAGATTGGGCAGTCGAAGAGCTGGGCGTCGCGGCTTCATGCACGCGCCATCGACCGGCTCAAGGAACTCTTGAACGAGGAGGAGGCACTGCCTCCGCCTCCGACGGATGCAAGGAGGGTCTCACATGGCGGGTCCGATGACCGGAGTCTCCGCGGCGCAGGTGGCGCAGCAAAAGCTCCAGGAGCAGGGCGCCCAGCAGACGAACAAGCAGGGCTCCTCGAAGTTCGACGGAGTTCTCGCTGACAAGGCCCAGGGTGCGGGCCAGGTGGACGCCACCCAGGGCGTGAACAAGGCCCAGGCCGCCCAGCGCACGGAGGCCGTGCGCCAGGTGGAGACCGTCAACAAGACGGAGAAGGCCGCCCTCAACAAGGTGAGCGCCGCGGGCCAGGAGCCGCTGACGGCCAAGGGCGCCGAGCCCGTGGCCTCCAAGGCGGAGACGGCCAAGTCCAGCAAGGCCGGCGACATGATGACGCAGGTGATTGGCGACCTGGAGAAGGGCCAGGGCAACCTGGAGAAGATCATCGCCCAGGCCTCCAGCGGCAAGCAGTTCTCCAACGCGGAGCTGCTGTCGCTCCAGGCGTCCATGTACCAGTACACCCAGCAGCTCGACCTGACGAGCAAGGTGGTGGAGAAGGCCACCACCGGTCTCAAGGACGTCGTCAAGACGCAGGTCTGAGGCTCCCACCGCACCCCGGTGGCGCCGGTGAAGGGCGGTCCCTCCCTCGGGGGAGGGGGCGCCCTTCCGCGTTTTCCGGGGGCCTAGTAAGCTCCTGTCCGCCCATGATTCGCCGACCGTACGCGTTTGTCGCCCCGCTTCTCGCCCTCGTCCTCATGACGGGCTGCCACATCGAGCTGCAGCACGAGCTGAGCGAGGCGGATGCCAATGAAATCTACGTCCTGCTGAGCAAGAACGGCATCAACGCGAAGAAGGAGAAGGAGGAGGGCGGCAACGAGGTGCGGTTCATGATCACCGTGCCCAAGGCGGACGCCGCCCAGGCCGCGGAGCTGCTCAAGCGCAACTCGCTGCCGCGCCCGGTGGAGAAGGGCCTGGCCCACTTCGCCAAGGGGAGCATGGTGCCCACCGCCACCGAGGAGCGCGCCATGCTGCTCAAGGCGATGGGCGGCGAGGTGTCCAACGCGCTCAATCAGATCGACGGCGTGCTGGAGGCGCGCGCCATCGTGATGATTCCGGAGAACAACGACCTGACGCAGCCGGAGAACAAGCCGATGCCGTCCGCGTCGGTGTTCCTCAAGTACCGGCCGCTGGAGGGCAACAAGGCGCCCATCTCCGAGGAGATGGTGAAGCGCTTCGCCGCCACGGCGGTGCCGGAGCTGAAGCCGGAGGCGGTGACGGTGCTGATGACGCAGGCGATGCTGCCCACGGCGGAGACGGACGCGGAGAGCCGGCTGCAGGACGTGCTGGGGCTGCGGATGACGGCGGCCAGCGCCGGTCAGTTCAAGGTGATGCTCGGCGGCGCTTTCGCGCTGGTGCTGGTGATGATGGGCCTGACGGCCTGGACGTTCATGCGCGGTGGCTCCAGCTCCGCCCCGGCCGCTCGCGCCGGGGGCCGCTCCCGCGCCCGCCCTCCGGAGGCCTGAAGCCGTTGCCCCTCGCGGTGGGGCTTCTTCCTCTTCCCAGCGCGGGCTTCCGTGAGCCCGCGAGGTGACGTTTGGACTCGTTCTTCACCTCGCTCAACAAGCGCCAGAGCATGATGCTCCTGACGGCCGTCACCTTCGGCGGTCAGGACAGCCTCGCGGCCCTGGAGCACCTCCCGGACGAGGAGGGGGCGCTGCTGCGTCACCGCGCGCAGGAAATCCTCCAGATTCCGCGCGAGAAGCGCATTCCCGCGGTGGTGCAGGAAATCAAGCGCCTGCTGAAGGACCGGCGCGGGCAGCTGTGGAGCGCGGAGCCGGAGCGGCTGGCGACGCTGCTGCAGCGCGAGCGCGGGGCGCTGGTGGAGGTGGTGCTGCGCGCGCTGCCGGGCACGCTGGCGGACGCGGTGCGCGGCCACCTGCCGCCGTCGCGCGTGAAGCTGGCGCGCGAGGTGCGGCCGCAGGTGCTGGACATCGTCCGGTGGAAGCTGGAGGAGGCGCTGGCGCGCGAGGCCGGGCAGCAGGCCGCGGGCTTCAAGTTCTCCGACGTGCTCAACCTCCAGCAGCGCGAGCTGCTCACCGTCTGTGACAGGCTGGGCGCGCGCGTGCTGGGGCCGGCCATGGCGGGCCTGCCGGACGCGGAGCGCGACGCGCTCGTCGAGCCGCTGCCGCCGGACCTGCGGCTGCTGGCCACCAAGGCGGTGGCGGCCAACGCCCCGCGCAAGCTGTCCGAGGACGACGCGCGCGCGGCGCTGACGGTGCACGAGGGGCTGACGAACCTGGGGACCGCCATCCGGAGCGCGGGTGTGCAGCGGCTGGCGCGCGCGTGCGTGGCGCAGTCGCCGGAGTTCGCCGCGCGCATGCTGGAGAAGTACCGGGGCGAGTTCGGCGGCCTGCTGGCGAAGTGGGTCCGCGAGGAGCGCATCCGCCCCACCGCCCGCGGCGACGGTGGCCGCACGGACATCGTCATGGACCTGGAGCGCCTGGCCACGCGCGGCCTCATCGAGCGCCCCGTGCGCCTGGCGTCCCAGCCGCCGCCGCGCCAGTCCGCGGTGCTCCCGCCGCCGCCCGGGGCGCGCAAGCCGGCCGCCGTTGCGCCCTCCCGGGCCGCGTCCTCCGCCCAGGTGCCTCGCGCGTCCTCGCAGGCCCCGGCCGTGGCCGGGCGGGCCCCCCGGGGCTCCATGCAGGCGCCAGGGCTCACCGGCCAGCGGCCGGCCGCCGGCGGCGCCCGGCGCGACGTCATGGCCGAGCGCGCGGCCCGGAACGCGGGGGCGATGTCCAGCCGCGCGCCCGCGGTGAGGCCCGCCGCCGACCCGGGCGGCTCCGCCGTGCACCGGGTGCCGCCCCGCCGTGAGTCCTCCAGTTCCAACCCCGCCGGAGGTGCCCGCCGCGAGCCCGGAGGCCCCGAGCCCCGGCCGGCGCGCGCCCAGAGGGGCGACCCGGACGGCGCGCGCATCGGCCCGCCTCCCTCGCGCCTGGGCCAGCGCGGCGCCCCGCGCCAGGATCCGGACACGCACCCGGAGCCCGGAGCCCGGGAGCGCTCCCGCATCGCCCCGGCCGAGCCGGGCCGGGGGCAGCGCCCCGCCGAGGAGCCCCCGCGCGCCTCCCGGATGCGGCCCCGCGCCGAGCCGGGCGAGGAGTCCGGAGCGTCTCGCGTGGAGGACCCGGAGGGCTCGCGCGTCTTCCGCTCACGGGCCTCGCCGGCCGCGCGTGGGGGAGGGCGGAGCGCGCCGGAGGAAGCGGCGCCCGAGAGGCCTCCCCGGGTGCTGGCCGGGCGGGCAACCACGTCTCCCGGTGACGTTCCCCGGACGGAGGGCACGGCGGTGCAGCGCCGTCCCCGGCCGACGTCGGGAATCGACCGTCCCGTGGTGCCCCCGGGCTCCGGTGGGCGTGGACCCAAGGGCGGAACGCGATAGCATCCGGGGCCCAAGGAGCACCCCATGGCTATCGGCAAGGTGATCAAAGGCGACGGGAGCGTGGAGCCGGGTGTCGCGGCGGAGCGGCCCGCGCTGCGGCCCCCGGGCCGCGTTGGCGGCGGTGGCGTGATGAACGCCGAGGTCTTCGAGGCCCGGCAGTCGGCCCAGGGCATCCTCGAGGCGGCGCAGCGCGAGAAGGAGCGCATCCTCGCCGAGGCCCAGCGCGAGCGCGAGAAGCTGCAGGCGGAGGCGCGGGAGCAGGGCCGCCAGGAGGGCCTCGCGCAGGCCACGGAGATCATCCTCCGCGCGAAGATGCAGGCGGGGGAGATGCTCGGCAACCACGAGCGGGACGTCATCGAGCTGTCCCTGCGCATGGCGGAGAAGATCATCGGCCGGAGCCTGGAGAAGGACCCGGACCTGATGGTGGAGCTGTGCGCGTCCGCCATCGAGAACCTGCGCAGCGCCCGGTCCATGGTGCTGCGGGTGCACCCGAAGACGGCGGCGGTGCTGCGCGCCAAGAAGCCCGTGCTCATGGAGCTCATCGGCCGCGCGGTGGACCTGGCCATCCGCGAGGACCCGGAGGTGGCGCCGGTGGGCTGCATCGTCCAGACGGAGTTCGGCACGGTGGACGCGCAGCTGCCCACCCAGCTCGAGATGCTCCAGAACATCCTCCTTCCGGACCCCAACGGCCGGAAGGAAGGGCCGGCCTGAGTCGAGAGGGGAGAGAACGTCCATGGCCGTCGACCTGGCGCGGTACTACGACCTCATCAAGGAAGCGCAGCTGGTGCGCGTGCGCGGCCGCGTCACCGAGCTGACGGGCCTCATCATCAAGGCGAGCGTGCCCAACGTGCGCGTGGGCGAGCTCGTCTACATCAAGAGCCGCAACCGCTCCTCCGTGAAGGCCGAGGTGGTGGGCTTCCAGGGCGATGACGTCATGCTCATGCCCCTGGGCGAGCTGGTCGGCATCGGTCCGGACAGCGAGGTCATCCCCGCGGGCAAGCCGCTGACCATCAAGTGCGGGGACGCGCTTTTGGGCCGCGTCCTCAACGGCATCGGTGAGCCGATGGACGGCAGCCCGCTGCCGGACGACGCGGGCCTCATCGACTGGTCCGTGGACCGCGACTGCCCGGACCCCTTCACCCGCCAGCGAATCGAGCGCCCGCTGCCCCTGGGCGTGCGCTGCATCGACGGGCTGCTCACCGTGGGCGAGGGCCAGCGCGTGGGCCTCTTCGCTGGCTCGGGCGTGGGCAAGTCCACGCTGATGGGACAGATCGCCCGCAACACGAAGGCGGACCTGTGCGTCGTGGCCCTCATCGGCGAGCGTGGCCGCGAGGTGCGCGAGTTCATCGAGGACGCCATGGGCGAGGAGGGCATGAAGCGCTCCGTGCTGGTGTGCGCCACCTCGGACCAGCCCAGCCTCGTGCGTCTGCGCGCCGCCTACGTGGCCACGGCCATCGCCGAGTACTTCCGCGAGCGCGGCGGCAACGTGCTCTTCATGCTGGACACGGTGACGCGTCTGGCCCGCGCCCAGCGCGAGATTGGCCTCGCCGTCGGTGAGCCCCCGGCCCGTCAGGGCTACCCGCCGAGCGTGTTCTCCATGCTGCCGCGCATCCTGGAGCGCACGGGCAACTCGGCCAAGGGCAAGTGCACCGCCATCTACACGTGCCTCGTGGCCGGCGGTGACATGGAGGAGCCCATCGCGGACGAGGTCCGCGGTATTCTCGACGGCCACTTCATCCTCAACCGCGCCCTGGGCGAGCGAAACCAGTGGCCCGCCATGGACGTGCTGGCCAGCCTCAGCCGTGTGATGAGCGGCATCGTCAGCAAGGACCACAAGAAGGCCGCCGGCCAGCTGCGCGAGCTGCTCTCCACCTACGAGAAGCAGCGCGACCTCATCCTCCTGGGCGCCTACCAGTACGGCACGGACCCCCGCACGGACCGGGCCATCGACAAGTACGACGCCATCATCGACTTCCTCAAGCAGGACACCCACTCCAACTCCGAGTTCGAGGACACGGTGTCGCAGCTCATTGCACTGTTCGAGGACTGAGCCGTCCCCCAGGGGGTGCGCGGCGGGAAATCCGGGGTAGGATGGGGGCACCATGCCCCCGTATCGGTTGCAAGCCCTGCAGGACATGCGCGCCCGCGCCAAGGAGGAGGCGGAGCAGGCGTTCTCCGCCGCCATCAAGGCCGCGGAGAAGGAGAAGGCGGAGCTCCAGCGGCTCATCGACGAGCTGGAGCGGCGCAAGCGCGAGCGCAAGGAGAAGGTGGCCGCCTACCTCAAGGAGGTCATGTCCAAGGGCGCCGGCATCAACGGCATGAACATGATGAGCCGCTTCGAGGAGCGCCTGAAGGACGAGGAGGCGCAGGTGGCACTGGAGGTGGAGCGCCAGCGCGAAGCGGTGAAGGTGGCCGAGAAGCTCGTGGAGCGGCGCCGCCAGGAGATGGCGGAGGCGGCCAAGGAGCTCAAGGCCATCGAGAAGCACAAGGAGAACTGGCTGAAGCAGGTGAAGTACGAGCGCCAACAGCGCGAGGAGCTGAACCAGGAGGAGATTGGCAACGCCTTGTTCCTGGCTCGGCAGCGCAAGTAACCTGCCGCCACCCCACCCCTCGGGAAAGACGTCATGAGCCGAGTCGACGACGACCGCGAAGCAGCGCGCCTGGCCGAGCGCATCATGCAGGAGAAGAAGCTCGCCGAGGGCCAGGCCAAGAAGCGCCAGGAGGGCGCCACCGCCTTCCAGAAGCTGATGCAACAGACGCAGTCACCGCCCCCGGCCACGCCCCAGGCGCCCGCTCCTCCGCAGGGCGGGCTGGCGCGCGCGGTGCTGGCCAAGGCGACGCAGCAGGGGAAGACCTTCGGCGAGCGCCTCCAGGAGCCGTCCACGCAGGGCCAGCCCGCCAGCCAGCAGACCGCGACCCAGCTGGGCCGGCGCGCGGACGCGGGTGCGACGGAGGCCCGCGCCCAGTCGCGCGCGACGGACGCGAAGGAGAACAGCCGCACGTCCGAGCTGCGCGACAAGGACCTGGGCCAGGCGGAGTCCGCGCTGGGGCAGGTCAACTCGGAGCGGGGCGCCGCCATCCGGGCGGACGCGGACGCGGGCGGCGGCAAGGGCAGCGGCGGCGGGGGAGGGAAGGACAAGAAGGAGGGCGGCGCGGAGGTGGCCCCCGGCTTCCGCTTCAACCCCGCGCTGATGGCGCCGGTGCCGGTGGCCAAGCCCAAGGACACCGCCGGCTCCGAGCGGCTGCGCGCCCTGGCCAGCGAGATTGCCCAGAAGATTGTCGACCGCATCCGCGTGGGCACCAACGCCGCCGGCAACGCCGAGTTCCAGATTGACCTGCGCGGCGATGTGATGGGCGGCCTGTCCATCAAGGTCAGCGCGAGGAACGGGAAGATTTCCGCCACCTTCAGCGGCTCCGACCGCGAGGTGCTCAAGCAGCTCGAGGAGCACAGTGAGGGCCTGCGCACCGCGCTGGGCGGCCGCGGCCTCAGGCTCGAGGGCCTGAAGTTCGAGGCGAAGACATGAGCGTGGAGCCCGACGACGAGGGCCCCGCCCCCCACGAGCGCACGATGCTCGTGGACGTCCGCCAGCTGCGCATCCGGCCCGAGCGGCAGGAGCCGCCGCCCGAGCGCCAGGCGCCGCCCGAGCGCCCCGCCCGGCAGGAGCGGCAGGAGCGCCCGGCGAAGCCGGAGCGTCCCTGGCGGCCCTTCACCTTCCGGAACCTGGAGAAGGTGTCCCGGGCGCAGGGGATGCTGGCGCAGCGGCTGCGGTGGCTGACGCCGGCGGACGGCACGCTGGACGCGGTGGCCACGCGCCTCAAGGAGCTGTTCGACGCGCCGGTGGTGCGCCTGTCCCTGGAGTCCGTGCAGGTGCGGCCCATGTCGGAGCTGCGGCGCTTCCTGGGAGACCCCACGTTCCTCGCGGTGCTGGCGCCGGGCGCGCTGCAGGGCCGGGCGGTGCTGGAGGTGGAGCTGGCGCTGGCGCACGCGGCGGTGGACCTGCTGCTGGGCGGCGCGGGGGAGATGGTGGGCCTGCGGCCGCTGACGGACATCGAGGAGGGGGTGATGGGCTACGTCGTCCTCGAGGCCCTCAAGGTCCTGGTGCCGGCCCTGCAGGACGCGGTGCCGCGCCCCCGGCTGGACGGCGTGGCCCGGGGCGTGGACGAGGTGTCCGCGCGCCTGGGAGACGACGGGCCGATGCTGGCCGTCCACCTGCACGCCACGCTGGGGCAGCACGGCGGCATGGTACGGCTGGTGGTGCCCTCGGCGGTGCTGGACGCGGCCGAGCCGGGGGTGGACAGCGCCCAGCGGCGCGAGCGCCTCCTGGCGGACATGGAGGCCCACTCCGCCCGGCTGTCCACGGTGCGCACCTGGCTGCGGGCGGAGATTGGCACGGCGGAGATTTCCGCCCAGGACCTGGCCAGCCTGCGCGTCAAGGACGTGCTGCTGGTGGACTCCGTGTCGGCGCGGCCGGACCGGGGCGAGCCCGGCACGGCGCAGCTGCGGGTGGGCCTGGGACGGGCGGGCCGCGCGGAGGCGGAGGTATTCATCGAGGATGGGCGCTACCAGGCGCGCATCACCGACATCGTCCTGGGAGAGCCGGGCCATCCGCGCTCGGCCACCGAGGAGGACTCGGGCCAGGAAGAGCAAGAGGACTTCACCAACCCGGAGCTGGATGTGCCTCCGGAACTGGAAGGGGCGGCCTTGGACGACATGGGCAAGGACGGAAGCGACCTGCTCGGCGACGTGCCGTTGCAGATCGCCGTGGAGCTGGCGCGCGTGCCCGTCACCGCGCAGCAGGTGGTGGGGATGCGGGCCGGCCAGGTCCTCGAGCTGAACCGGGGCCCGGGCGAGCCGGTGGAGCTGTCCGTCAACGGCAAGGTGGTGGCCCGGGGCGAGCTGGTGGAAATCGAGGGCCAGCTCGGCGTGCGCATCATCACCCTGGCGGGCTGAAGGCCCGTCCGTGACGCCATGGCGGGGCGGAAGCAGGCGGGCAGGGGCGAGCAGCCGGGCGG
>NZ_JABBJJ010000002.1 GCF_012933655.1 Pyxidicoccus fallax
GCTGTCGCCCTCCTGCTTCGCCTCAGGAGGTGGAGCCGAGGGCCAGCTGCGCTTGGGCACCCGACGGTGCAGGGTGAACCGCACCAGCCTTTTGTCGTTTGTGGCTAAACCGCCAACTCGAACGTCCTCCTCAGCAACTCGGCAAAGTCCACTCGCGGCGTTCTCTGCTTCATCCGCTCCGTTCTGGCCGCTGCCTCCTTCCCCGCTCTCGCCTCCTCCTCACCTGCTTGGGGGAGCAGAAATGGCCGCAGTTTGGCGCCTGGAGCGAAGACGCCGTGGAACCTCGTGAGGTTTGCCCGAGGCACCAGGGACGCCACACGTCGTAACAGTTCCAGTCCGGTGAAGTGCAGGTGCGTCGTACCGTTTCATGGATGGGAACGAGCACTGCTTCCAGGCGGTGAGGTAGCGCGGGCCAGGGGAGGTGCCGCCGCTGCTGGAGCAAGAAGTCGAGGTCGCGGCGGAGCCGCGTCGTTCGCTAGGGGCCGGGGCGCGGGTCGGGCAGGACGGGGAGTTGGAGGGAGATGTCCGCGTCAACGCCCTCGCCGCCGGGGGCGCCGTCCTCTCCGAGGGACAGAATGACAGGCCCGCCATCCCTCACGTGGTACAGGTAGTCATGGCCCCAGGGGTCTTGGGGGAGGAACTTCAGAATCCCCGCGTCCACCAGAGGCTGGAAGCCGCTCGCCTCATCTGGATAGCGGCCGTGCTTCCTCGCATACACGGAGAAGGCGCTCCGCAGCTCCCGGAGATCCAGGCCGGCACGGTCCCGGGCCGCATCCTGGCTGGGGAGGACCACCACGAGCACCGAGCCGGCCGCGAGGCCGAGCACGAGGAGGACGAGGAGGAGTCGTCGTGGACGTCTTCTCGCGCACACGTTCGAGGTGCATCTGCGTCACGCGCTGCGCGGAGAGCGTCTCCCTCCCCGGAGGAGTGCGAGGTTCCCTCGGATGGGGGGTGCTGCCGGCGGTGGAGCCGTTCAGAATCCGGCTTCCACTCAGAGGGCCACATCATGAGCAGCTCGAATCGAAAGACCGCCAGCTTCGGGGTTCCTTGGGAAAAGGCGTATGGCTACGTGCAGGCCGTACGCGTGAACAACACCATCTACGTCTCCGGCCAGCTTTCGCACACCCCGCGGGGCGAGCTCGTCGCTCCGGCAACGCTGGGCGCGGGCGGCAAGCCCGCGGACTTCTCGACCATGGAAGCGCAGATGAAGCGCACCTACGAGAATGCCGAGGTGCTGCTGGCCGAACTGGGCGCGACCCTGGCGGACGTGGTGGAAGAAACGCTGTTCGTGCTCGACGTTCCGTCTGCCTTCGCAGCCAGTTCGAAGGTGCGGCCGCGGGTCTACAAGCAAGCGGTGCCGCAGGTTGCCAGCAATCTCATCGGCGTGTCTGCCTTGGCCTTCCCCGAGCAGCTCATCGAGATTGCTTTCAGGGCGGAAGTCCAGGGCTGAGCCCGGCCGCGCGCGAGGCCGGGCGTGGAGCTGGTGCCCTCCCCCCACTTCTACCCGTAGAGCTCATCGCCACGGGCCGCATCGCGGAGCACGTCAAGCCGCTGTGAGGCGGGCGGGCACCGCTGGAGTCGGGTGCCCGCCGTTGCCGCGAGCGGACTACCCGTTGATGTAGGCGCCGCCGATGTTGATGTTCGGCTGGCCGCTGCGCCCATCCGCGAGCGAGACGCCCGCGTTGATGAGCTCGAACATGTCCGTGAGGTCCCCCGGGTTGGCGCCCTGGAGGGCCTCGTCACCGAAGAACGGCGCCCACGCGCCCTCGATGATGGAGCCGGCGAGCTTGGTGACGGCGTCCTTGGACGCGCTCACGTCGCCAGCGAACTTGTCACCGAGCCAGTTGAACACCGCGTCCACGCTCGCGCGGTCTCCGGTGCCGCTCTTGATCTTGCTGTAGGCGCCGGACACCGGGCTGGCCTCGATGGCGGTCTCCACGAGGCTGCCCATCACGTCCACGATGGCCTTCTTGCGCGCGTGCTCGTCGCCGATGTCCTTCAGCGCGCCCTCCGCGCCCTGGTAGAGCGCGCCGAGGAGGAAGCCCATGTTGCGCGCCAGGATGTTTCCGCGATCCGCCATGAAGGCGTCGTTGCCCTTGCTCGCGGCCAGCTCGTCGACGATGCCCTGCTCGTTGCCCACGCCCAGGTATTTCTGCAGCGCCTGCGTCACCTTCTCGCGGCTGCCCTCGCTGCGGAAGGCGACGTGGTCGAAGAACTTCGCCAGCGCCTGGCCCTCCCGGTCGTGGAGGCGGTGGGAGGTGTTGGCGGACGTGTTGACGATGCCCTCGGTGTCCGCCGCGAACATGTTGGCCAGCGCCCGGTGCGTCCCCGCGCCCTCGGCGAAGAAGTCACCGTCCACCGCCTTGGAGACCTTCTGGAAGGTCTCGATGCGCAGCTCGCGCGCGGCCAGTCTCGCTTCCGGCGTGTTGCCGAAATTGGCGGGGTTGATGCGCGACACGTCCATCAGGAACTCGTTCACCCCGGCCCGCACGTCCGCCTGGAAGTTCGCCCCGGCGTCGACGTCCGGCGCGCCGTAGCGCTCGGAGGTGGTGAGCTTGTCGAGGAACTGCGTGCGCTGCTCGTGGGTGAGGTTGACGATGGGGCCCATGCCGCCGGTGCTCGGGCTGCCCGTCGTGGAGCCCAGCGCCCACGCCACCGCGCGCGCCTCCTCGGGCGACAGCGACTCCGGGTTCGCCTTGAACTCGTCGAGGTACTTGTTGGCGAAGTCATTCTTGAGCGCGTCGCTGCCCGCGTGGGCGACGAGCCACGCCGCGGTGGAGACGCCCGGCGCCGAGGTGTACTGCTCGCCGTTCTGGATGCGCTCCAGCGCGCCCGCGGCCTCGGCCTTGCCCGGCGAGCCGGCGGGCTGCGAGTGGAGGGTGCCCAGCATCTTCGCAACGTTCTCGAGCTTGGTGCGGTAGTCCGGGTTCACGGCATTGGGGTTGCTGACGTATTCGACGCCCTCCGCCAGGGTCCTGCCGAGCATCTCGGAGCCGAGGCTCTGCACGAGCTTGCCCTGGTCCGCGGGGGAGTACGCCTCGGACGCGGCCGACAGGATGTTGACGGCGAGACCCGGGCCGTTGTCCGAGTCCTCACGCACGTGGCCCATCATCTCGGCCACGCGGTCCGCCCCCAGGGCGTTCATCAGCTCGCGGCGGAACGCGACGTCCTCGGGGCTGTTGGTGTTGTGCTCGCTGAGCGCGATGGAGAGCCCGATGCCCTGGGCCTGCGGCTGGAACTCGTTGATTTCGTCAATGGCCGCCTGGACCTCGGGAGAGACCTGCGTGCCGCCCTGGCCAACGGGCCCCCCCTGGGCGACGGGGCCGGGGTTGCGGACCGTCGTGTTCTGGGCCAGCGGGGTGCCGCCCGCGTTGGCCACCGGACCGGGCTGGAAGGTCTGGGCCGTGGTGCCACCAAGGAGGTTCTGGAACTGCGCCTGGGGCTTCGTCGAGCCGGCCTCGAAGCCGTCCTTGTTCAGCCGGTTCCGGACGGAGCTCGGCTCCAGCTTCTTCGGGGCGGGCGTCTCCACCTTCGGCTCGGGAGGCTTGCGCTCTTCGACGCGGTGGGACTTCGAGGCCTTGCTGCCGCCGTCAACCTTCATGGACATGGAACTACCCCCCTCTCGGCCAGGTGGGCCGCGATGTGTCTGAGACATTATCGTGCGGGGGCTCGGCGGGTTGTGTACCGGGTGGACAAACATCTGCCACGGGCGCACTCCCGGAAAAAGCCGTGGCCGGCCCCTCGAGTGGAGGGAGCTGGGCGTGGTGTTCCGAGTTCACGCATCAGCTCACCGAGGGCTCCACGGTGCTCCGAGGAGCCAGACGCATGGGCTGTGCCCGTCCGTAGGTGAGCGAGCGCCACAGCCACTCGGCCGGGCCGAAGCGGAAGCGTGCCAGCCACCACTGGCTGAGGGGCACCTGGAGCGCGAAGAGGATGAGCGTGAGCGCCACGCAGCGCGATGGCGGCATCCGTCCGATGAGGCCCAGTCCCCAGCCGTCATAGATGCAGAGGCTCACCACGGTCTGCAGCAGGTAGTGGGTGAGCGCCATGCGGCCCACCGGTGCGAGCACCTCCTGCACCTTCCACCACCACTGCTCGCGCTGCAGGAGCAGGGCGAAGGCGGCCACGTACACCGCGGCCAGACCCAGCAAGCCCAGCTCCCCGAGGGTGGGCAGGGCGAACATCCAGTGGTCCTTCGCCGGATCCACGACCCCCGCGATGCGCAGGCGCTGCGCCACCCCCCATGCGCCGTTGCCCAGCACGCCCACCACTGCACCCCAGACGAGCATCCGGCGGTACGAGGCCCGGTGGCGCTCCACGTCCTGGAGCAACAGGTACCGCCCCGCGAGCAGGCCCAGCAGGAAGCGGCCCAGGGTGACGCTCATCCAGAGCAGCCGTTTGAACTGGGGGAGGACGAACATGGCGTATTGCGCGTTCGCCGCCTGGGCCAGCTGGAAGGAACCGCTGGAGAGTCCCTCCAGGAAGAGTGTCCGCGCCTGGGCCTCTTGCGCTTCACTGGCCTTCGCGGCCTCGGCCGCCGCCTGGGCGCCGGACATCAGCAGGGGCACGAAGTGCTGGAGGGCGGAGACGAGAAGCGGCACTCCCACGATCAGCACCAGCGCCCAGATGAGCACCGTCCGATTCGAGCTCCGGAGGAAGAGCAGCAGCGCGAAGCCCACCAGGGCGTAGGAGGCGAGCACGTCGCCCACCCAGAGCCCGAACATGTGCGTCACACCGATGCCCAGCAGCACCAGCAGCCGCCGCGAGTACAGGGGGACGATGGGGACGCCCCGGGCCTCGGCGCGCGTGAGCTGGATGGAGAAGCCCAGCCCGAAGAGGAAGGAGAAGAGGACGACGAACTTCTGGTTGACGAAGAAGTAGTAGAGCGCGGTGACGACGCTCTCGAGGGGAGGCGCCGACAGCGCCTGGATCTGCTCGCGTGGCAGGAGCGCGCGGCCGCTGAACCACGAGAAGCTGTTGGAGACGAAGACGCCGCACAGCGCGAAGCCGCGCAACACGTCCACGAGGAGTACTCGCTCGGTGACGTCCACCGGGCGGGCGTGGGCTCCGGAGGGCGGCGCGGGAGGAGTGGGCTCGAACATGTGTCCAGCAGATGCCCGAGGGACTCCTCGGTCAATCCGCCCCTCCCCGTCGTACGGGGGGCGACCATCCACCACACGACGGCCCTGTCGTCGCACCACGCGGGAGTCATGCGGAACTCTTCCCTGATGAACACCCGCGGCCCACCCGACTCCGAATCCACCGAGCCCACCGCTCCGTCCGTGGAGGCGGCCTTCCAGGCGGCTCCCGAGGAATGGGTGGCGGAGAGCCTGGAGGGCGTGCTGCACCTCCGTCCGCGTCCGGCCCGTCCTCATGCGTCCGAGTGAGGCGCGTGAGCGTCACCCGGCGCTCTCAAGTAGTCGTCGCAACAGCTGACGCGAATACTTCGGCGGGCGTTCGCCATGCAAGTGTTTGACGCGGATGCCCGTTGAGCTCGTGCGCGATGGCATCAGCCTCTTCGGGCCGGCCACGGCCGGTGCGGACCCCGCCGCCGCCGAGGCCATGCTGCGCCTGCTGATGTCGAGCCCGCAGACGCCCTGAGCATGGGGCGGCTCGCCCCCCTTCGGACTTCACGTGGTGGTGGCGACTTCTCACCAACCCAGACGGCCCCTCCAGCAAGGGGGCCGCAGGGGCGTGAGCTTCTGGAGCAGCCGAGCTGTGTGCCAGGCCGGTGTAGGGGGCCGAGCCTCCCATGGGGCCCACCGCTGACGGCCCGCGTCGGCCTGAGGCTGCGCGGCATCCCCTGAGAAAATGGAAATCCACTCTCTCTGCTTTCGTCGGGCCGCTCGGCGACTTGTAGAGCCGGCCTGTAGCACCAAGCCAGCAGGGAGCAGAAACACACATGCAACGAAACATCGGACGAACGTTCGTCGGCGCGCTTGCGCTGGCGAGCGTAGCGGCGGGGTGTACCTCGAAGGACGACTCCGGGGAGTCATTGACGGAAACGAAGCAGGGGCTGGGAGGACCCGACTTCGTGGTGACGGCGCTGCGTGCGCCGCCCAGCACGCCTCCCGGCAGCCCGTTCGAAGCGACGGTGACGGTCTGCAACCAGGGGGACGTGGGGATCGGGACGGAGGTGGCGCTGGTGCTGTCGGATGACACCAGCCTCTCCATCTCAACAGACACCCGGGGTGGGAGCGTACACCTGGGCTACCTGCCGGCCGGCGGCTGCGAGACGCGCTCGCTGCAGGTCAGCCCCGCGCCGTCGGCAGGCGCGTGGTACGTGGGCGCGCTCGTGGACCCGTACGGCCGCGAGCTCGAGTCCGACGAGCGCAACAACACGCGGCTGCACGGTCCGATGAGCGTGGGGTACGGCCCCGACTTCGTCGTCACCCGGGTGGACGGGCCCCCCAGCGCGCGGGAGGGCCAGCTCCTGAGCTTCTTCGCCACGGTCTGCAACCAGGGCACCGAGCCCGGTGACGCCCCCGTCGAGCTGTCCCTGTCCACGGACACCGTCATCCGTCCCGGCACCGGCCCACTGGATGATGCGCCCTTTGGCAGGGCGCCCTCCGACACACTGAGGCCCGGCCAGTGCCAGACCCTCCCGGTGCAGGGCAGGGTCCAAACGCCCTTCCCGAGCAGTGGAAGTGCCTACTACGTGGGCGCGGTGGTGGACCCGCAGGCTTCGCGCCCCGAGCTGCGCGAGGACAACAACACCCACGCGGCCTTCCGCATCGGCGTGGGCGACGCGCCGGACTTCGTCGTCACCTCCGTCACCGGCCCCGCGAGCGTGCAGCGCTTCCAGCCGTTCCCCGTACAGGTCACGGTCTGCAACCAGGGGACGCAAGCCGGCGGCGCGCAGGTGGGGCTCTTCATGTCCGCCGACGCGGTCATCCGCCCCAACACCGGCCCAGGGCCCATGGAGGACGCACCCGCGGGCCAGGCCTCGGTGGGCTTCCTCGTCCCCGGCCAGTGCTCCACGCTCCCGGTCCAGGCCTACGCCCAGCTGCCCCCTCAGGGTGAGGAGGGGCCGTACCACCTGGGCGCGGTGGTGGACCCGAATGGCACCGTCTCCGAGATCCTGGAGGACAACAACACCTCGTCGGGCCATCGCCTCGGCGTGGGCCACCGACCGGACTTCGTCGTCACCGCCGTGAAGGCCCCCGCCAGCGTGCGGGAGGGCGAGCCGCACGGCGCGCAGGTCACGGTCTGCAACCAGGGCACCGCGTGGGGCGATACAGAGGTGGAGCTGTACATGTCCGTCGATGAGGTCATCCACCCCCGCATCGGACAAGCCTCCTCCGAGGACCGCCTGGTGGGTCGAGGGGTCTCGGGCCTCCTCGCTCCGAGCCAGTGCACCACGCTGGCGATGCCGGGCGAGGCGGGGCTGCCCTACCCGGGCACTCCGGGCGCGTACCACCTGGGCGCGGTGGTGGACCCGCGTCAGTGGATGACGGAGCTTCGCGAGGACAACAACACCTCGGCGGGCCAGCGGCTGGGGGTGGGTGACGGGCCGGACTTCGTCGTCACCGCCGTGAAGGGCCCCGCCAGCGTGCGGGAGGGCGAGCCGCACGGCGCGCAGGTGACGGTCTGCAACCAGGGCACCGAGTGGGGCGCGGCCGAGGTGGAGGTCTACCTGTCCGCGGACGAGCACATCCAGCCCAGCGACAACTCAGGCCCCTCGGAGGACCGCTTCGTGGGCGGGGCCCCGACGGACACCCTGGCGCCGGGACAGTGCACCACGCTGGCGGTGCCGGGCTCGACGTGGCTGCCCGCTCCGGGCATGCCGGGCGGCTACCAGCTGGGCGCGGTGGTGGACCCGCGCAACCAGCGCACGGAGCTGCGGGAGGACAACAACATCGCGTCCGGCTACCGCATCGGCGTGGGCGCGGAGCCCGACTTCATCATCACCGCCGTGAAGGGCCCCGCGAGCGTGCAGGTCGGCCAGTCCCTGACGGCGCAGGTGACGGTGTGCAACCAGGGCACCGAGCCGAGTGGCACCTGGGTGGAGCTGCTCCTGTCCGCGGACGCCATCCTCCGGCCCAACCCGGGCGGGGGAATGGTGGAGGACCTGCGCGTGGGTGAGGCCCTGGTGGACGTCCTCCAACCGGGCCGGTGCGCCACCGTTCCGGTGACGGGCCTCGCGACCCCGCCGCCTCCGGGCAGTCAGGGGGCGTACTACCTGGGCGCGGTGGTGGATCCGCGCGGCCAGGACCTGGAGCTGCGGGAGGACAACAACATCGCGTCCGGCTACCGCCTGGGGTTGGGCACCGAGTCGGACTTCGTGGTCACCTCCGTCACCGGGCCCTTCAGCGTGCAGCCGGGCAGCGCCTTCAGCGTGAGCGTCGCCGTCTGCAACCAGGGCCAGCAGGGCGGCATCGCGGACGTGGACGTGTACCTGTCGGCGGACGCCACCGTCCGGCCGACCTCGCTCGCGCCGGCCGAGGACTTCCCGGTGGGCACGGTGCGGGGCGTGGCGCTCAGCCCGGGCCAGTGCGCCACACGGACCGTGAGCGCCACGGCGCCCTCGGTGGTGGAGGGCGCCTACTACCTGGGCGCGGTGGTGGACCCGCGCAACGACGCCGTGGAGCTCATCGAGGACAACAACGTCTTCACGGGCAACCGCATCGGCGTGGGCAGCCGGGAGGACTTCGTCGTCACGGCCGTCACGGGTCCGAGCAGCGTGAAGCCGGGGAGCACCTTCAGCGCCAGCGTCACGGTGTGCAACCGGGGACAGCAGGCGGCCACGGTGGACGTGGACGTGTACCTGTCCGCGGACAGGGTCATCCGTCCGGCGTCACCGCCCCGGTTCGTGGAGGACTTCCTGCTGGGCACGGTGGCGGGGGTGTCCCTCAACGCGGGCCAGTGCGCCAGCCACGCGCTGGGCGTGACGGCGCTATCGTGGCTGCCGGAGGGCGGATACTTCCTGGGTGCGGTGGCGGACCCGCGGCTGCAGCGAGCGGAGCTCATCGAGGACAACAACATCGTCACGGGCAGCCGCATCGGCGTGGGCCTGAGGCCGGACTTCGTCATCACGGGGGTCTTCGCACCCGCCAGCGTGCGGCAGGGCGCCGCGTTCGCGGTGAACGTCATGGTGTGCAACCAGGGGCAGGCCCCGAGCACCACGGACGTGGACCTGTTCCTCTCCGCGGACGGCGTCATCCGCCCGCCGGCGGGCTCGCTGCCGCCGGAGGACCTCTACCTGGGCACGGTGACGGGGGTGTCGCTCGGCGTGGGCCAGTGCGTCATTCGCTCGCGCATGGTGAACGCCAACGTGATGACCACGGGCGCGTACTTCGTGGGCGCCGTGGCGGACGCGGCCGGAGCGCGTCAGGAAATCCTCGAGGACAACAACGCCCAGCCGGGCACCATCGTGTCCGTCACGCCTTGAGCTGAGTCGTAAGAGCCGGCCCGCCTCGTCCCTTCGCCCCGGGGCGCGGCGTGTGCCGGGGCTCTTCAGCGAATCGTCGATGCGGCGCGCGGGCGGCAGGCTGGAGACGGCCCGGTGCTTGGGGGTCTACCGGAGTGATGGAGCGCAGGAGCCGCCCGTTCCGGTCGATGCACTCGCCCATGCTCGAGGTCCGCGTCGGCCTGCCAATGCTTGCGGATGCACTCGTACCCAAGATACAACAATATTCCGATTGTTCATGTAAAGCTGGTTTTCGCAAAGACACTTCGAGGCTTCGCTCATCGAGGGGGAAGCCCCCGAGTGAAAGCCGCCGCGACGAGGCGCTCCGCCTCGCCGACCCCCTGCAACGAGGAGCGCGGGTGATGCTGCACAAGACGGGTGTTCCCACCATTCTCATCTGGAGCAGCCTGTGTCTGCTCATGGCATGTGACAACACGCCCAGGGCCACAGAGGTCATCAAGTCCCATGGCCCTGAAGAGGGCTCCGCGGCGCTGGTGCTTCTCATCGAGCGGGCAGGCGGCGAGGGGCCGTACGTCGAGGGGGCGACGGAGCACTTCCGCGTCGTCACCTCGGACGAGACGTTCAAGTCGGTGCGCTGGAGCGTGAGCGCGGGTCTCGTCACGCCCGACTCCGAGCGCGTCAGCTGGACGCTGCCCCCGGCTGGACAGGCCGTCCTGTCCGTATCGGTGGAGACGCAGTCGGGGAAGACGGCCGAGGGCGCATTCACGTTCAACGTGGTCGCCGCTTCGCTCGCCGCGGGCATCGCCATCGATTCGGGACCGGATGTGACGGGCAGCGCCTGCGAGCTCGCGTTCGACAACGCCGGAAGGGGGCACCTCCTCTACCTCAACGACACCCACCGCTCCCTCTGGTACGCGCGCTGGGATGGCACGACCTGGACGAGGGAGCAGGTGGACGGTCCCGGCTTCGGCACCGGGGGTTTCATCTCGGCCTTCGCGCTCGCGCTCGACGCCGTGAGCGGGACACCGCACGTCGCGTACCTGAAGGGGTATGGCAGCCCGGGTGGTGCGCCCGGCTTCAATCGCATTTGGTACGCCACGCGCGTCAATGGCGCGTGGGTCACCGAGAACACGGCTCCCGTGAATCGCTCCCCCAACACCCGGGTCAGCATCGCACTCGACCCCGCGCAGGGACTGCGGCCCGTCATCGTCGTCAGTGACAACGTCACCTCCCTCTCGTCGCTGACCCGGACGGCGCCAAACACCTGGAGCCCCGCGATCATCGATGCCACGTCCGGCACCGCGGTCGAGTACGTCATGGGCGATGTCGCCTTCGATGCGGCGGGGACGTTGTACATCCCCGTGACCACGGGCAGCGGCGGGCCCATCTACCTGACCGCGGTCCGGGGGACGACGGCCGAAAGCCTCCGCCTGGAGCCGGTGGACCTCGCGAACCGCTGGCTCCCGATGGTCTGGGGACCTGGCAACCATCTCCTGATGCTGGCGAGCGGTGGCTCGCTGGGTGCGAGGATGGGCCTGCTGGACATCACCGTCGCGAGCCCCTTCTCCGCGAGCACGTACACCGCCTTTCCGGTCGACAACGAGAACGACGCCAGCGACCTGGCGTATGCCGGCAAGCTGTTCATCGCCCACCGCCATGGGACGGCACTCGAGCTCATCACCCCCGACGCACGGAACCTCTGGACGTACACCCAGATTGGGACGGCGCAGTCGTCGTCGCGCCCGAGCATCGCGGTGCGCCCCACGACCGGCGTGGCCCACGTCTGCTACCAGCGCGATGACAAGGTGAGCTTCCAATAGGCGCTGGCCTCGAAAGGAAGATGGACAACAGATGAAGCGGCTGTGGCTGGTGGTGCTCGCGGTCGCGGGCCTCCCCAGGCAGCAGGCCTACCTCAAGGCCTTCAACACGGAGGTGGACGACTCGTTTGGCGGAGGCACTGCGCTGTCGGGAGATGGCCACACCCTGGCGGTGGGGGCGTCCAATGAGGACAGCAGGGCCACTGGCGTCAACGGCAACCCCGCGGATGAAAGCAGCGAAGAAGCCGCCGCCGTCTACATCTTCGGCCGCTGAGCAGCTTGATTATCTGCGCACGCCTTTCCGGGCGTGAGCCGCTCTCGTGGAGGGCGCCCTGGACCCTCTGCTAATTAGGGGCTTGTGCGGGCCATCTCCACGGCGTCCGCGCCCGCGGGCAGGCGGAGCGGAGCGGACGGGTCGGTCACCGCGCGCCAGATGGCCTCCGCCACGTCGAGCGACCGGGTGAACGGCTCCGACTGCTGCGCCGTCCTCCGCTCGAAGATGCCCCGCACGAAGTCGGCGTAGGACTCGGGGACGGTGACGCCCTGGTCCCGCATCCGGGCCTGCGCGTTCTGCCCGAAGGGCGTCTCCGGGGACCGGCCCGGAATCACCAGGCTCACCCGTACATTGACGGCCTGGAGCTCCAGCGCCAGCGACTCGGTGAACGCGTTGAGCGCCGCCTTGCTCGCGGTGTAGACGGAGAGCAGCGGGAGTGGCTTGAACGTCGTGCCCGACGAGACGTTCACGATGACCCCCGCCTTGCGCTGCCGGAACCCGGGCAGGAACGCCTGGGTCACGGACATCACGCCGAACACGTTCGTTTCGAAGGTGTTGCGGACCGTCTCCATCGGGGTGCCTTCGAAGACGCTCATCAGGCCCACGCCCGCGTTGTTGACCAACACGTCGATGGGGCCGGCGGCCTCCGCCAGCGCGTGGATGCTCTTCGGGTCGGTGACGTCGAGCGGGAGCACGCGCAGGTGCTCGGAGCGGGGCAGGACGTCCTCGCGCGGCGTGCGCATCGTGGCGATGACCTTCCAGCCGCGCTCGAGGAAGTAGCGGGCGGTATCGAGGCCGAAGCCGGACGAGCAGCCGGTGATCAGAATCGTCTTCATGGTGTCTCCTGGGAGGTGGCTTTCGGTGACGGATATACGGAGCGATGTCCGGACCTGCTACAACAGGGAGTCCAGATTTCATTCGCAGGAGTCCGGTCATGGTGGATCCGCTCGCTGAAGTCGTCACGCTGCTCCAGCCGGGCGCGCCGTTCTCGAAGCTCGTCAGCGCCGCGGGCCGGTGGAGGGTGCGGCGCGCGGAAGCAGGGCGGCCCTTCTACTGCGCGGTCCTCATGGGGCGGATGCGCCTGGCCATCGACGGACGCGAGCCGGTCATCCTGGAGAAGGGGGACTTCGTCCTCGTCCCCGCGGCGTTCGACTTCACGACGACGAGCGTCGAGCCGCCCAAGGGGAAGCACGAGACGCCGCGCATCATGTTGCCCGATGGGGAGATCCGGAACGGTGAACACCACGGTCCGCCGGATGTCCGGCTGATGGTGGGCTACTGCGTCTTCGCCTCTCCGGACGCGAGCCTGCTCGTGTCGCTCCTGCCCCAGTTCGTGCATGTCCGCGGTGAGCAGCGGCTCTCCTCCCTCGTGGAGCTCCTGCGGGAGGAGTCGCGCGAACGGCGGCCCGCGCGCGAGGTCATCCTCGCCCGCCTCATGGAGGTGCTCCTCATCGAAGCGCTTCGTTCCACGGCGGGCACCGCCGCGTCGCCGGGCCTGCTGCGCGGGCTCGCCGACGAGCGCCTGGCCGTCGCGATCCGCCGGATGCACGAGCACCCGACCCGGGCGTGGACCGTGGCGCAGCTGGCGAAGGAGGCCGCGCTGTCGCGCTCGACGTTCTTCGAGCGCTTCAGCCGCGCGGTGGGCGTGGCCCCCATGGAGTACCTGCTCGGCTGGCGCATGGCCCTGGCGAAGGACCTGCTGCGGCGCAAGAAGGAGGTCACGGTCGCGGAGGTCGCGGAGCAGGTTGGCTACGGCTCCGCGAGCACCTTCAGCGTGGCCTTCACCCGCCACGTCGGACTGCCGCCCACGCATTACGCGCGGGAGCGGGCGGCGTCGTGAGAGCAGCCGGGCGGACCGGCCCCGGGCGAAGGCCCTGGAGGGACACCGGCAAGGGGGCTCATGCGGCCTGTCCACCGGCCGGGAGCATCGCTCGGGCGGCGCTGTCAGCGGCCCTGCTCGGCCTCTCTGCACCCTCCCTCCCCCTCAACAGGTCAGTCGATGGCGGCCCATCAGGGCGAGTCGATGCGCAGCACGGACTCTCTGGCTCAGCGTCGCCCGGAGGGCCGCCAGCTCCTTGCAGGGGACCTGCTGCGATGCGCCCCCACCCTCAGGCGCCGTCCAGGGGGTTCTCCTGCCAGCCGACCTGCTGGTTGAGCTGGTGGGCCGCGACCGCCGCCGCTCGCCCGAGCATGCCGGTGTAGGTGGGAAACGAGAACGGGACTCGCGCCAGCTCCGCGACCCGCATCCGCGCCGCGATGGCGATTGCCGCCGCCTGCGCTGTCTCAGCGGCCCTCTCGCCGACGATATGGCACCCCAACACGGTGCCCGAGCGGTCGACGACGAGCTTGCAGAAGCCCGTCGTCCTCCCATCGATGATGGTGCGGGTGGCCGAGTCGCAGCGAACCATCGCCACGATGACATCGTGGGTTTCACGGGCCTCCGCTTCGGTCAGTCCCACCTGCGCGTACTCGGGGTCCGTGAAGCTGGCGATGGGGTTCACGGAGTATTCGCTCGTCAGGTGGGTGTCGAGCACGGCATTCGTCGCGGCGACGAAGCCGTCCTGCATCGCCGGGGGGACCAGCATTCGCCGGCCCGTGACGTCGCCCGCGGCGAAGATGTGGTGGGCGGAGGTCCGGAGCTGGTCGTCCACGGCGATGAAGCCGCGAGCCGACGTCTCGACCCCCGCGGCCGCCAGGTTCAGCCCCGCGACGTCCGCGGCCCAGCCAATCGCGACGACGGCGAGCGCCGCCTCCGCTCGCTCCTGGGCGCCAGCATGGGTGAAGTTCATCCGGACGCCGTCCCGCGTCCGCTCGAACGAGTCGATGGTGCCGAAGCCCTCGCGCACGTCGATGCCCGCCTCGCGCAGCGCGGCCCTGACGGCCACGGCCACGTCCCCGTCCTCGGTGCGCAGGATTCCAGGGCCCGCCTCGAAGAGCTGGACGCGCGAGCCGAAGGCGTTGAAGACCGAGGCCAGCTGCACCCCGGTGGCTCCCCCGCCGACGACCAGGAGTGAGGGCGGGACCTGGGTCAGGCTCCACGCATCGCTGTGGGTGGCCGTCAGCTCGGCGCCTGGGACCGGGAGCGGGCGGCTGATTCCTCCGGCGCAGATGATGAACCTGTCCGCCCGCAGCCGCTGGCCGCTTTCTGTCTCCAGGGTGTGCTCGTCGAGAAAGCGCGCGGTGCCCGCCTTCTCGCGCACGGTGACTCCAAGGTCCTCGAGCTGCTCTCGAAGAATCGAGTGCTCGCGCACGTCGTCGACGACCTCGCGCACCCGGCCGAGCAGGTGGTCGTAGTCCAGCCGCGGCGTCCCCGTTTCGATTCCATACCGGTGACACTGGCGGACCTCTCGCATCAGCCGGGCTGCATGGGCGAGCGTCCGCACTGGAACAGGTCCGTCATTGGCGGCCATGCCACCATATTCAGCGCGGGTGACGAGCGTCGTTCGTGCTCCCAGGATGGCGGCACGCATCGCCGCCGCCAGTCCCGCCGGTCCGGCGCCAATGATCAACACATCCATCGTCCGCTCCTCTAGGTACGCAGGTCTCCGAGCCAACGCAGGGCCTGGAGTCCCGGCATGAAGGCGTATTCACCGCCGCGCGTGGTGACGAAGCGCTGCAGGCCCGTCAGGCGGCGGCGAATCGGGCGGTGGGGAATCGAGAACTCACCCCTGCCGTCATGGGCTCCGGCGAGCGGGTCCTTCGTGTGTCCCCCACCGAAGAAGGCGCCTTCGTTCATCCATTCCGACTGCACGAACTCGAACTGGCGTCCGAGGTGCGCGCCGACGAATGCGAACATCAACCCTCGCTCGACACCGTCGTCTTCGAGGACTCCCTCGGGCAGAGGAGGGCCGTACGAGGTGCCCCGCCGAAGCATCCGATGCAGGCTGACGACGCCGGCGACCGAGGCGTCGCGCGGGTTCGCTCGCCGGATGTGCGAGCCGGGCGGGGTCTTGTACCCAATCGCATCGTCCTCTTGAAAGAGGAAGTCGTTGTTGCGCCGGGGGTCGGCGCCCAGCTCGGGGTCATCATGAAAGGGGCACCGTGCGAGAGGCGCTCCACTGCGCCAGCGCCCCATCATCTTCGCGGCGAGCCACTCTTCCTCCCCTGCCGCCCTGGCGTTGGCCTTCAGGTACTGGCGGAACTTCGCCACATCCTGGTGCAGCTTGCGGAAGGCGACGTAGGTCCCATTGCGGCCCAGGGCTTCGGGTACCGGCGCGGGAGGAAGTCCACCCGTTTCGTCCGGGTAGCCGAGCACGAACTCGCCTGCCTTGAGGGGACGCTCGTGTGGGTTGGAGCCGGGAACGGACGAGCCTTCGATTCCCGGAAAGCTGATTCCATCCTTGAAGCCAAAGGCCTCCCTGCCGGTGGCCAGCGAATGACAATCCTGGCGCCAGAGTGCGCGAATGCCGGGCAGGTCCTGGTAGGCACGGCGCGCACGCTCCAGCGCGCGCTCGAGCTGTTCCGTTTCCGGAGCGAGCGCGACCAGGATGACGTGGACCTTCCGGCTCCCCAGGGGCTTCTCCCAATGTTCGGGGTTGCTGGGGCCGGTATCTCCCAGCGCCTCGGCCCGCGCGGCCATGCCCTGCCGGAACTCCCACGCGAAGCTGGCGAGCGAAGCCTCGGGGACGCCGAGCGCCTCGAGCCCGGAATACGTGAGCGCGACGCTCACCCACGTATCGCCCGCGGGGCTCGTCAGGTGCGCGGCCGAGGCGACGACTTCACTCAGCCGTCGCATGAGCGCGCGTCCCGCGGCCGGGTCCTCGATGTGCAGCAGGATGTAGGTCGCGGCGTAGGGGGAGGGCCGCGCACTCAGGAGGCCGCTCTGGATGTTCTCCAACTCGAGCGCGCTGCCGTCATTCCCGTCCATGGCCGCTCCCCGCCGCTCACTTCCTGCTCGCCAGGTTCTTCCAGAAGCGGTCCAGGCTCTCGTCCATCCCGAACAGGGTGCTGAACACCGTCGAGTCGGCCATCAGGACGTCTCCGCCCCGACTACCGCTGGCGGGGAGCCAGACCAGGGCATTGAATTCGCGGTTGCCGGCCTCGGTGAAGGGATGGGGCCTGGACAGGTCGATGGGCTGCTTCGCGAGGACACGGATGGCCTTGGGGTCGTCCCGTGTCGGCGCATAGTGGGGCAGGTGCATGTGCGAGGAGAAGGTGGTGACTCCCTCCAGCCAGCCCCGGGTGTCCAGGTCCCGGTTGGCGGAGAGCGGGGCGGGCCTGTTCGAGTCCTTGTCGGCGGCGGGGCGAAGCCCGAAGCGATTCTCGATGGGGATGTCCAGCCCCTGCATCAGGGAGCGAAGGTAGCCACCGAACCGCTGCTGGCGTGGGACCAGGGAGTCTCCATGGTGGTTGTACTCCTGCGCCCGCACCTTCAGGTCATCGGACGCACCGACGTCATGGTGCGGCCCGAGCACCAGGCAGGTTCCCTCGCGGGAGAGGAACTGGCGTACCGCTTCAATCTCCGCGGGCTCCGCTGTCTGCTCCGTCACGTTGTGGTCGAGCCCGAAGACGAGCAGGGTGTCCGTATCGGCCAGGACGCGTTCGTCGAGCGGCAGCCTGAACCCGGCTTGGTCGACGCGCTGGCAGACGGGAACCCCGTGCCCCGTCACCTCCTCGACGAGGCGTTGAAAGCGGGTCCACGAGCGGAAGAACAGCTCCAGGCCTCCCGCGATGCCCTGCTGGAACAGCCCGGGGTGTGCCCACTCCCGGCCCTCCCAGCGAGGCCATTCCGCTCTCCGCACCTCGGTCATCGTCGAGAAGCGGTTGTCCATGACGGTGACGTCCCGGTTCGCTTCTCCCGGGAAGCTCCACGACACGTAGATGCTCACGCGCCGGCGGCCTGCCGTGTAGGGGCGGGGACGGTGGTTCTGATTGTAGGTCCGCGCCGGTCCCTTCGGCTGCGCTCGCACCGAATCGCTCTCTGCTCCGTACATGGCCCCTCCTACTGCATCGCATCGAGCACGGAGCTGAAGGTGCGGCGAACCTCGAGCGCCTTTTCGACCTCGGAGACCGTGGTGCCTGGATAGCTGGCGAACTCGAAGATGCTGTCGACCTGATGCTCCCTGAAGAACTGCACGAAGGCGGGAATGTTCGTCTTCCAGTCGTCGGGGAAGCCGACCATGCATTCGAAGAACGTCGCCAGGCCCGACTTCATGAACAGGCGGTGGGCATCCTCGACGTACAGCTCGAAGTCCGTGTCGAAGATGGCCTGATACATCAGCTGGGTGTCATTGTTGAGGATGACCCAGCGGGCATAGTGAAGCGTCAGGGGCTTGAGCAGCTCGTACAGCTCCCTGGGCGAGGTGGCGGCCGCGCGTTCGCGGGCCATCTTCCGAAGCAGGTCGACCTTGCCCGGCTTGATGTCACCGATGATGGTGAAGCCGTGCGCCGGAGTCTTTGGCGCGATGGGGCCGTACTTTCCGACCTGCGGCTTCGCATCCGGCATCGGAAGCGCCGCGGCGTAGGGCACTGATTCATGGTTTGCTGCCGACATTGCCGTCTCCTCGGGCCTCACTCCTAGTGGGGAGTTGGACATGGCGGAGGAGGGCTACAAGTAGCGCTGCGACGTCTGGACGGCGGTCGTCGGGCCGGAAGCTCCCAGGCAGCGAGAGAGGCGGCAGGCGCCGGCTTTGCGCCCACGTTTTATTTGCTCACCGCGATGGACTTGCGGAAGAGCGCCAGGCTGTAGGCGAAGAATCCCAGGCCCACGGCGCTCACCATGAGGAACTGGCGCCAGACGGCGTCCAGCCCTCCGCCGCGGTAGATGATGACCTGCGAGAAGCTGACGAAGTGGCGGGCCGGCAGCAGGTACGTCAGGTACTGCAGCCACTTCGGCTGGCTCTCCACGGGCGTGCTCCCGCCCGACAGCAGCATCAACACGAGGACCACCAGGATGATGAGCAGCGCGAACTGCGCCATCGACCGGGAAATCGTCCCCAGGAAGATTCCGAGCGCCGTGGCGAAGAAGAGGTAGAGCACCACCCCGAAGAACCACAGCAGCACCGAGCCGGCGAACGGCACCTCCAGAATCATGTCCACCACCACGAGGAGCGACGCTCCGGTGGCGACGAGGATGACGAGGCTGTTGGCCCATACCTTCGCCATGGCGATTTCGAACGCGCTCAGCGGCATCACCAGCAGGTGCTCCAGCGTGCCGTGCTCCCGCTCGCGGATGACCGCGGCGCCCGTCAGCACCACCGTCAGCAGCGTGATTTGATTGATGATGGCCACCACGCTCTTGAACCAGGAGGACAGCCCATTGGGGTTGAAGAGCTTGCGGATGACGAGCCGGACGGGCGGCGTTTTCGCCACCTCGGTGCTCCGCAGGAAGGAGTCAATCCGGTCGCTGATGATGTTGCGGATGTAGCCGGCCCCAATCCCCGCCTGCTGCATGGCCGTCGCGTCGATGTTCACCTGGACTTCCGGGTTGCGCCCCGCGCGCAGGTCATGCTCGAAGCGGGGCGGAATCACGACGACGAACATGAAGCGGCCCCGGTCCATCTCCGCCTGGACCTCTTCGGAGGTAATCCGCTCGGGCAGCTTGAAGCGCGGGGGATAGAAGGCGTTGAAGAGCTCCTTGGACAGCGTGGACTCGTCCTCGTCCACGAAGGCGATGGACGCGTTGTTCACCTCGCTCGAGGTCCCCGTCGCCTGGACGTAGATGGCCAGGGTGAACGCGTAGATGACGAAGACGACCATCACCGCGTCGCTCAGCAGGCTGCGAATCTCCTTGAGACCCAGCCAGAGAATGTTGAGCAGCGATTTCACCCCTATTTCTCCTGCTTTCTCAAGCCGATGACACTGATACCCAGGAGGATGGGGACGCAGGCGGCCAGGAAGGCGACATCCTTCATGATGAGGCCTGCATTGAGTCCCTTGGTGAAGGCGCCCAGGCTGGCGTGCATGTAATACGAGGCCGGCCAGATGGAGCCGACGACACCGGCGCCGCCCTGCAGCGTGGAGACCGGCTGCAACAAGCCGGAGAACTGGATGGTGGGGACGATGGTCAGAATCGCCGTGACGAAGACGGCGGCCACCTGGCTGGTGGTGAACGTCGAAGTCACCATTCCGATGCCCGTCGTCGCCGCGACGTAGAACAAGGTGCAGAGCAACAGCGTGAGGAAGCTGCCCTTGATGGGGACTCCGAAGACGATGAGCGACAGGGCCGTCAGGATGAAGAAGTTGGCCATGCCAATGGCGATGTACGGCAGCTGCTTTCCAATCAGGTATTCCAGCCTGCCCGTGGGCGTGACATAGAAGTTGATGATGGAGCCCAGCTCCTTCTCGCGCACGATGCTGACGGCCATGAGGATGGCGGGAATCAGCAGCAGCAGCAGCGCCGGGACGCTGGGCACGATGGAGTAGATGCTCTCGAACGTCGGGTTGTACATGAAGCGCTCTTCGAGCTCCGCCGTATATCTTTGAGGCTCGGCCGTCCTGAGCCCGGTGGCGGGGTCCCTGAGCAGCTCGCCGTGCACGCCCTCGACGTATTGCGCGACGGTGTCGCCGCGGAAGGTCATGGCGCCGTCCACCTGCGCCAGCACCTCCGGCGCGGCGCCACGGCGGAAGTCGCGACCGAAGTTCGGCGGAATCTCCAGCACCACCGAGACATCATCGGACTGGAGCCGGCGGAAGGCCTCGTCGGAGGAGAAGGCCGGGGGCGTGGGGGCGAAGTAGCGTTGCGCCGCGGCGAACTGCTCGAGGTAGGCGCGGCTCTCGGGAGACTGGTCGAGGTCGAGCGCGGCGTAGCGGATGTTCTCGACATCGGTGGTGATGCCGAAGCCAAAGATGAGCATCAGCAGCGCCGAGCCGAGGAAGGCGAAGGCCAGGCGGATGGAGTCCCGGCGAATCTGCATGGCCTCGTTGTGGGCGTAGGCGAGCATCCGGCCCACGCGCAGCCGGAGAGAGGCCCGCTCCGGCCGCGCGGGCTGGGACGCATCCTTGACCAGAGGCGCGGGAGCGGGCTCCTGGCCTCCGGCGCCCGCCACGAAAGTCGTGGCCGAGGCCGGGCTCCCGGTGCCCGGCGCGGGAGGGGAGGCCGGGGCCGTGCTTCCGGCGCCCTTCGCCGCGTCCGCGTTGGCGATGGCGTCTTCCATGTAGGCGATGAAGGCGGTCTCCAGCCCATCCGCCTGCTTGGAATCGATGAGCTTCTGCGGCGTATCCGCCGCCAGCACCCGGCCCGCGTGCATCAGGGAGATGCGGTCACAGCGCATCCCTTCATTCATGAAGTGCGTCGTCACGAAGATGGTGACGCCCTGCTTGCGCGACAGGTCAATCAGCAGCTCCCAGAAGCTGTCGCGCGCCACCGGGTCCACTCCCGACGTGGGCTCGTCCAGGATGAGAATCTGCGGCCCGTGCAGGACGGCGACGGCCAACGACAACCGCTGGCGCAGGCCCATGGGCAGACTCTCGGCCAGCGCGTCCAGATGCGCGCCCAGCCCGAACCGCTCCACCAGCTCCGCGATGCGCGCCTTCGCCTGCTCCGGTGGCAGATGGTACAGCCGCGCGTGCAGGACCAGGTTCTGATGGACGCTCAGCTCGCCGTACAGCGAGAACGCCTGCGTCATGTAGCCCAGGTTCTTGCGCACCTCCACGCTTCCGGCTTCGACGGAGCTGCCGAAGAGCTTCGCCGTCCCTTCCGTGGGCGGCAGCAATCCGGTCAGCATCTTCATCGTCGTGGACTTGCCGCAGCCGTTGGAGCCCAGGAAGCCGAAGATTTCCCCACGCTCAATCGACAAGGTGACGTGGTCAACGGCCGTGAAGGTGCCGAAGCGCTGCGTCAGCCCGTGGGCTTCGATGGCCAGCTCCGCCTTGCCCGGCGGCCGGGGGGGAATGGTGATTTCCCGGTGCCCCTTGCGCTTCTCCTCGGGCAGCAGCGCGATGAAGCAGCGCTCCAGGTCCTCGGTGCCCGTGCGCTTCATCAGCTCCGCGGGCGTCCCGGTGGCCAGCACGCGGCCCGCGTCCATGGCCACGATCCAGTCCCACTGCTGCGCCTCGTCCATGTACGCCGTGGAGATGATGACGCTCATCCCCGGGCGCCCCACTCGAATGTCGTTGATGAGCGACCAGAACTGCCGCCGGGAGAGCGGGTCGACGCCCGTGGTGGGCTCATCGAGGATGAGCAGATCCGGGTCGTGCACCAGCGCGCCGCACAGCCCCACCTTCTGCTTCATGCCGCCCGACAGCTTGCCGGCGGGGCGGTCCGCGAACTTGCCCAGCCCGGTGGCCTGGAGCAGCTCCTTGACGCGCACGGAGCGCTCCTCGGCCGACAGGCCGAAGAGCCGGGCCATGAAGTCGACGTTGTCGTAGACGCTGAGCTCCAGATAGAGATTCTTGCCCAGGCCCTGCGGCATGTAGGCGATGCGCGGGCCCACCGCGCGCCGGTGCCGGGCGTCGGCGATGTCGCCCTCCAGCACCGTCACCCGGCCCTGCTGCATCTTCTTGGAGCCCGCCACCAGCGCCATCAGCGTCGACTTGCCGACTCCGTCGGGGCCCACGATGCCGACCATGATGCCGCTGGGAACATCGAGCGAGATGCCGTCGAGCGCGACGACGTTGCCATAGCGGTGCGTCACCGCCTGGATGGAGACCACGGGCTTGCTGGCACGCCCGCCGTCGTTGACGCGCCCGTCTGGCGTTGCTGGAGACGCAGCTGAGGCCATGGATGTTCCCCCCCCCCTGGTGACCGGGCTACCGGGTTGCAGGTCGGGCCGCGATGACCTTCTGCAGCTGGGTCGGCCAGGCGGTGGAGGGGTCCACCTTGACGTAACCGACGCCACGGACACCCGTCTTGATCTGCTCGACGTAGCGGGTGGCCAGCTCCTCGGGCAGCTGGAGCTTCACGCGGAACATCAGCTTTTCCCGCTCGCTCTTCGTCTCCACCTGCTTGGGCGTGAACTGCGCGTCCGGAGACACGAAGCTGACGAACGCGGGAACCGACCGCTCGGGCTCGTAGTCGACGGTGATGCGCGCTTCGGAGCCGAGCTTCACGCTGGCCGCCTCGTTGGCCGGGAGGAATATCTCCATGTAGACGTCATCCAGGTTCACCAGCGTCAGCGCCCCTCCGCCGGGCTCGAGCACCTCGCCCGGCTCGGCGAGGCGGTAGAGCACCCGCCCCGTCACCGGCGACTTGAGCGTCGCGTCGTTGATGCGCGTCTGGATGGTCTCCGCGTTGGCCCGGGCGACTTCCACCTCCTGGGTCGCGGTCTTCAGCAGGGCCTGGGCTTCCGCCAGGCTGGCCCGGGTCGTCTCCACCTTGCTCTTGCGGACGTCCAGCTCCCGCTGCGAGGCGGCGCCATCCCCCAGCAGGTTCTTGACGCGCTCGAGCTCGATATCGGCGAGCTCAATCTCGCTCTTCTGCTTGACGATGGACGCCTGCGCCTGCGCCAGGCGCTCCTGTGCGGCCGCGACGCTCGCATTGGCTTCGGCGAGGCTCGCCTCCAGCGTGGTGGTATCCATCCGCACCAGCACCTGGTCGGATTGGACGAGGTCGCCCTCATTCACGAGGATTTCCTTCACCCGCAGCGGCTCCTTGGGCGCGACATCGACGAGCTTCGCCTCGATGCGGCCGTTGCCCGAGACAATTCCCTCGGGCAGCTCGGCCTGCTGCGATTTCCAGAACCGGAAACCGATGAACGCGATGGCCACGACGACAATGGACCCAATGATCCACTTGAACGCACTCTTGGGGACCTTGTTGGGCATGACGGACTCTCTATTCGTTCTCAGGTGGAGCGCTCTGCTGGTTGCCCGGTGAAGGGCTCTGCGTGGCTTCTTGCTTCGTTTCCTGCTTCCGGGGCTTGGACACCAGGTCACCCCAGTCGGTCCGCCGCTCCATCTCGCGCTGCGTCCCTTCCGGTACGATGGGTTGTCCCTGGCGAACTTCCCACCCCCCACCCAGCGCTTTGTAGAGGGCGACCAGGCTGGTGGCGATGGAGGAGCTCGTCTGGGCCAGTTGGTTCTGCTCCTCCAGCAGCGTCCGTTGCGCATCCAGCACGCGCTGGTAGTCCACCGAGCCTTCCCGGTACTGCACCACCGCGATTTCCACCGAGCGCTGGGCCGCCTTCACGGAGGCCCGCCCGAACGTCAGGGCCTGCTGGGATTTGACGTAGCCCACCAGCGCATCCGCCACCTCCTGCGCCGCCTTGAGCACCGTGTTGCGGTAGTTGACCAGCAATTGCTGGAAGCGCGCATCCTCGACACGCACCCCGTTCTTCAGGCGGCCGTAGTTGAGGAAGGGAAAGACAATCCTCGGGCCCACGGCATAGAAGAGGCTGTCGAGGGAGAAGAGATTGGCGGAGGGGGAGCCGGCGCTACTCGCCCTCAGCCCGATGCTGCCGAAGATGGTGAAGCTCGGATAGAGCTCCGCCTCGGCGACGCCGATGCGCGCACACTGCGCGGCGGCATACAGCTCGGCGCTGCGGACATCCGGGCGCCGCCGCAGCACCGCGGCGGGCACGCCGACGGCCACCTGCTCGGGAGCCCTCGGAATCTGCTTGGGGCCTTCCAGCAAGGCCTCCACCGCGCCCACCGGCTGGCCCAGCAACGTGCTCAAGGCGTTGCGCGCCTGCTCCAGCCCGATTTCCAGCTGGGGAATGGTGGCCCGGGTGCTCTCCAGGAGCGTCGTGGCCTGGGCGACGTCGAGCTCCGAGGTGGCGCCATTGCGGAAGCGGGACTCGGCAATCTGGAGTGACTCCTCCTGAAGCTTGACGTTCTGCTGCCCCAGCTCGATGAGCTCCTCGAACGTCCGAATCAGCACGTAGGTGCGCGCCACCTCCGCGGAGAGCGAGACGAGGCCGGATTGGTAGTCCGCCACCGAGGCGAGCAGGCCCGCCGTTCCCGCCTCCACCCCGCGCCGGTACTTGCCCCAGAAATCCAGCTCCCACAGCGCATCGAAGCCCAGCTGGTAATCCAGGAAGTGGCGCTCGGCGAGGACGGTATTGGCGGCGTTCTCGCTGACGCCGACGGCCGTGGCGCTACCGAAGGCCACCTGCACCTGCGGATACTGCTGGCCGGTGAGGATGCTCAGCTGGGCCCGGGCCTCCACGATCCGCAGGCCCGCCTGCTGAAGCGGCAGGTTCTGCCGGTAGGCGAGCTCGACCAGTTTGTCGAGCGTTGGGTCTCCAAACGACTTCCACCACGCGCTGTCGACCTCGCTCTGCGTCGAGACCCCTGCTGCGTCGTGGGTGCGCCACTCCTGGGGAAGCGCGGCCTCGGGCTTGGTGAATTTGGGACCGACCGAGCACCCGGAGAGCGCCGCCAGGACCCCGAGCAATGGCAATGAACAGACAGGGCGCGCAACCGCCGGGCGAAGCCCTTGTCTGGTGTTTTCCGTCCCCCGCATTCGGCACACCTCGTTAGAAGCGGATGGTATGTACCTGCCGGAGTGCCTGGAACCGAGACACCTGGGCGACGTGGCTGTCCTCTGTCACACAGGGATGTGAGCGTCGCGGGTGGGCCGAGAGAGGCAGTGCACCCACCCACGCTCGTCCTTGGATGCGCATTGCGAGCGCCGTCCCACCGCCCAACCATAAGGGCATGGCACACGATACAGAGACGAAATCGTTGAAGCGCAAAGCCTATGAAAAGGAGCTTCGCGAGCTCCAGGCCCAGCTCTGCCTGCTTCAGGATTGGGTCAAGCAGGAGGGGATGCGCATCGTCGTGGCCTTCGAGGGCCGGGACGCCGCGGGCAAGGGCGGCACCATCCGCGCCATCACCGAGCGGGTGAGCCCCCGGGTGTTCCGAGTGGTGGCCCTGCCGGCGCCCACGAGCCGGGAAAAAAGCCAGATGTACCTGCAGCGGTACGTGCCCCATTTCCCGGCGGCAGGCGAAATCGTCATCTTCGACCGCAGCTGGTACAACCGGGCCGGCGTGGAGCGCGTGATGGGCTTCTGCACGCCCGAGGAGCATGAGCGCTTCTTGAAGGGGTGCCCTGTCTTCGAGAAGTACATGGTCGACAGCGGAATCCTCCTGCTGAAAATCTGGCTCGAGGTCGGCAAGGAGGAGCAACAACGTCGATTCGAAGCACGGATTGACGATCCGCTCCGGCAGTGGAAGCTGAGCCCGATGGACGTCGAGGCCTGGACCCGCTGGTACGACTACTCCCATGCGAGGGACCAGATGTTCGCCGCGACGGACACTCCGTATGCCCCCTGGTACCTCTTGCGGTCCGACAGCAAGAAGAAGGCGCGGCTCAACTGCATCCGCTTCCTGCTGGACAAGATTCCTCATGAGCGGGTGAAGCGTCCCAAGATCAAGCTGCCCCCGCGCTCCAACCACGGGGCCTATGATGACGAGGCGTCGCTCGCGGGGAGGAACTGGATACCCGACGCGTACTGAGCGTCGCCTTCCCGTCTCTCGGGTGAGCGGCTCGCCGCGCTGTCCTGGACGAAGAGGTCGGCCGGGTCCGTCACCACGGCGTCCGCGCCCTGGCGGCGAAGCTCGGCGGCCTGGCCCTTGCGGTCGATGCCCACGATGTAGGCGAAGTGGCACGCCCGAGCGGCCGCGATGCTCGCGGGCTCGCTTTCGAAGACGGCCGCTTCCTCGGGATGGACACCGAGGGCCTGGGCGGCCACGAGGGGGTCCCTGGCGGCTGGAGAAGCCCCTCGAGCGGCCCCGTCGAGCCGCGCATCGAAGAGGCTCGCGATGCCGGCCGACAGGAGAATCTCGCCGCAGTGGCTGCCTTCGGAGACGGCCGCGGTCCGAAGCCCGGCGGCGCGTGCGGCCTGGACGTAGCGGAGCGCTCCCTCATACGACTCCGCCTCTTCTTGCCGGAGCAGCTCGCTCAGGAGTGCGCTCTCGCGGTCCGCCAGCGCGTGCACCGTCTTGTCGGGCAGCTCGATGCCACGCGAAATGAGGAACGCGCGGATGCCCTCCAGCGTGGGCCTGCCGTCGAAGTAGCGGCTGTAGTCACGAACCTCGTCGAAGGGGATGAAGGGGAGCCCCGACGCTCGCGCCCGCCGCCGCAGGTAGTAGTCGCACAGCTGCTTCCAGGTCCTGGCGTGGAGGTGGGTCGTCTGCACCAGGACCCCCTCCAGCGCGAAGAGGCACGCGCGCACGCGGGGCGGGAGCCCGAGCGGCGTCCGAGCAAGGGGCGGCTCGCCCAGGATGAAGGACTCGACCGCATGGGCGAACCCATCCTCGTCATTGGTGCGCGTGACGTGGCGGGCGACGCGCTGCACCTCGGGGCCGGCATTGCCCATGGCGATTCCAAGGCCAGCGGCTTCCAGCATCGGGATGTCATTGGACATGTCCCCGATGGTGGCGATTTGCTCCAGGGGCAGTTGGAGAAGGCGTGAGGCCTCCCGCACGACCATGCCCTTGTTCGCCTCGGGATGCGTGACGTCGAGATAGTAGGGGGTCGAGCGTGCCGCTGATGCATCGGTGCCGAGCCGCTCGCCAAGCGCGGTCTCGCAGCGAGCAATCAGCGCGCGGTCCTCGCTCACGCCGACAATCTTGATGGGAGCGTCGAGCACGGCGTGCAGGTTCCGCAGGACGACCGGGTCGAACCCGACGTTGCTCCTCTCGCGCGCCACGCGGAACGCCTCGGGGTCACGGAGGAACCAGTCGGCGCCCTGGTACACCCAGACATCCATGCCCTCCCCCAGCAGGTAGTCGACGGTGTCCCTGGCGACGTCCGGAGGAATCGTTCGCTGCGCCAGCACGGTCGTCAGGTCGGGCTTGACGTAGACGCCGCCATTGAAGGCGGCCACGGGGGCGGTGAGCTTCAGCTGGGCCACCAGCCCCGCCATCCCACGCGGCGGCCGTCCGCTGGTGACGGTGAACATGACACCGCTGGCGCGCAGCCGAGCGACAGCCTCGCACGTCCGCGCCGTGAGGACCTTGTCGCGCGTCACCATGGTTCCGTCGATATCCGCTATCAACAATCTGATCGTCATGGCTGGCTCCCGCGCTCGCCCATCCCGCGAGAACAGCCGCACGGCAGGCGATTCCGCCGAATCAAGATGGCCTCGTGGCAAGTCATTCGCGGCAGGGGAACATTGCCGGCACTCCCCTCCTCGGTGACTCTGCGTGCCTGCCCGGTGCCGCCCGATACCCCGCTGATTGCGGGTGCGCCAGGGCGCCCTCAGCCTCTTGTCTGGACCCATGGGAGGCTGACAATGATAACGGCGCCAACCACCAACGAAGCCGCGCAAGCAATCCGAGGACTCATCGAGACCGCGCGAGCCATTGTGGCTGACGGTAAAGGCATCCTGGCGGCGGACGAGACGGTCTCCACGATTACGAAGCGCCTGACCGCGCGCGAAATCGAGTCGACCCCGGAGAGCCGCCGCGACTACCGGGAGATGCTCTTCAGTACGCCCGGCCTCGCCGAGTTCATCGGCGGCGTCATCCTGCAGGACGAGACGATTCGCCAGCGAACCTCCACGGGGACACCCATGGCGGACCTGCTGGCCAGCCGCGGCATCATTCCCGGCATCAAGGTGGACGCGGGCACGCACCCGCTGGACGGGGCCCCGGGAGAGCTCGTCACGGAAGGACTCGACGGGCTGCGCGAGCGTCTCGCGGAATACCGCCAGCTGGGCGCGCGCTTCGCCAAGTGGCGTGCGGTCTTCACCATCCGCGAGGGACTGCCGACCGAGAAGTCTGTGCGCGAGAATGCGCGCGCGCTCGCACGCTACGCCGCCCTCTGCCAGGAGCAGGGGCTGGTGCCGATTGTGGAGCCCGAAGTCCTGATGGACGGAGCGCATTCGCTCGAGCGCTGCGAGGAGGTGACGGGGCGCGTGCTGCGAGCGGTCTTCGAGGCGCTCTTCGAGGAGCAGGTGGCCCTGGAAGGGATTCTGCTCAAGCCGAACATGGTCACCGCGGGCCAGGACGCCCCCAAGCAGGCGTCGGTGGAGGAAGTGGCCGCGGCGACGGTGCGCACCCTGAAGCGGCACGTCCCGGCCGCGGTCCCCGCCATCGTCTTCCTCTCCGGCGGGCAGGACCACGTCCAGGCCACCGAGCATCTCAATGCCATCAATCGGGTGGACAGCCCGAAGCCCTGGACGCTGAGCTTCTCCTATGGCCGCGCGTTGCAGGACGAGGCGCTCGAAGCCTGGCAGGGCCGAAGCGAGAATGTCCGGGCCGGCCAGCGCGTCTTCTATCACCGCGCCATGTGCGACCGCGCCGCGGCCCTGGGCCGGTATCGCAGCGACATGGAGCTCGAAGCGGACTCCGCCCAGCCCATGCTGGCGCGCGGACAGACCCCAGAAGCGCCGCCGTCCGCCAGGGACCAGACCCGCGGGGGGCCGCTGACCGCCTCCGAGGTGAAGTTGATGAACGCCTATTGGCGGGCGTGCAACTACCTCTCGGTCGGGATGATCTACCTGCAGGACAATCCCCTGCTGCGCAGGCCCCTGAAGCCGGAGGACGCGAAGCACCGGCTGCTCGGCCACTGGGGCGCGAGCCCCGCGCTCTCGTTCACCTGGATTCACCTGAACCGGCTCATCAACAAGCATGACCTCGACGTCATCTTCGTCGCCGGGCCGGGCCACGGCGCGCCGGGTGTGCTGGGGCCGGCGTACCTGGAGGGCACCTACTCGGAGGTCTATCCGGAGAAGAGCCAGGACGCGGAGGGCATGCAGCTGTTCTTCAAGCAGTTCTCCTTCCCCGGCCACATCGGCAGCCACGTCACCCCGGAGACACCGGGCTCCATCCATGAGGGCGGCGAGCTGGGCTACAGCCTGTCCCACGCGTATGGCATGGCCTTCGACAATCCCGACCTCATCGTCGCCTGTGTCGTGGGCGATGGCGAAGCGGAGACGGGGCCGCTGGCCACGGCATGGCACTCCAACAAGTTCATCAACCCCGTGCACGACGGCGCCGTGCTGCCGATTCTCAACCTCAACGGGTACAAAATCGCCAACCCCACCATCCTCGCCCGCATCAGCCACGAGGAGCTGGAGTCCCTCTTCAAGGGCTACGGCTACAAGCCCTACTTCGTCGAGGGCAGCGACCCGGAGCAGATGCACCAGAAGATGGCGGAGACGCTGGAGCGCGCCGTCGAGGAGATTCGCGCCCTGCAACGCCAGGCGCGGCAGACGAACACGCCAACGCGGCCGCGGTGGCCGATGATTGTCCTGCGCTCCCCCAAGGGGTGGACGGGCCCGAAGGAGCTGGAAGGGCACAAGCTGGAGGGCTCCTGGCGCTCCCACCAGGTCCCCTTCGGCGACGTGCGGCAGAACCCGGCGCACCTGAAGGCGCTCGAGGACTGGATGCGCAGCTACCGGCCCGAGGAGCTCTTCGATGAGAGCGGCCGGCTGATTCCCGAGCTGCGGGCCCTCTCACCCAAGGGCGCGCGGCGCATGAGCGCCAACCCGCACGCCAACGGCGGCCTGCTGCGCAAGGACCTCAAGCTGCCCGACTTCCGGGACTACGCCGTGCAGGTGGACACGCGTGGCGCCACGCTGCATGAGAACACGCGGCCTCTGGGTGAGTTCCTGCGCGACGTGATGAAATACAACCCGACGAGCTTCCGCGTCTTCGGCCCGGACGAGACGGCGTCCAACCGGCTCCAGGCCATCTACGAGGTGAGCAAGAAGACCTGGATGGCGGACCTGCGGCCCGAGGACGGGGACGGCGGAGAGCTGGCGCGGGATGGCCGCGTCATGGAGATGCTCTCGGAGCACACGCTGCTCGGCTGGCTCGAGGGGTATCTGCTCACCGGGCGCCATGGCTTCTTCCACACGTACGAGGCCTTCGCCCACGTCATCGACTCCATGTTCAACCAGCACGCCAAGTGGTTGGACATCAGCAAGAACCACGTGAAATGGCGGGCGCCCGTCGCCTCGGAGACCATCCTGCTGTCGTCGACGGTGTGGCGGCAGGACCACAACGGCTTCTCCCACCAGGACCCGGGCTTCATCGACCTGGTGACGAACAAGTCGCCCTCCGTCACGCGCATCTACCTGCCGCCGGACGCCAACACGCTGCTGGTGGTGGCGGACCAGTGCCTGCGCAGCACCGACTGCGTCAACGTCATCGTCGCCGACAAGCAGAAGCACCTGCAATTCACCACCATGAACGAGGCCATCGCCCACTGCGCCAAGGGGATTGGCATCTGGAAGAGGGCCAGCACGGACGCCGACGCGGAGCCGGACGTCATCCTGGCGTGCTGCGGCGACGTGGCCACGCAGGAGGCGCTGGCGGCCGCCGCCATCCTGCGAGAGCGCGCCCCGGACCTGAAGCTGCGCTTCATCAACGTCGTCGACATCTTCAAGCTGCAGTCGTCGACGGAGCATCCGCACGGGTCGACGGAGCGCGAGCTGGACGGGCTCTTCACGCCGGACAAGCCCATCATCTTCAACTTCCATGGGTATGCCTCGCTCATCCACAAGCTCGCCTACCGCTTCAAGGGGCAGGACAACCTGCACGTGCATGGCTACAAGGAGAAGGGCAACATCAACACGCCGTTCGAGCTGGCGATACTCAACGAGACGTCACGCTTCCACCTGGTCATCGACGTGATTGAGCGCGTGCCGAAGCTGCGCACGAGGGCGGGGCACCTGAAGGAGGAGATGCGCAACGCGCTCATCTCCAACCTGGCCTACGCGCACGAGCACGGCAGGGACCGGCCGGAAATCGCCGACTGGGTCTGGCGGGACTGAGGTGCGCACATGGCGCTCCAAGCGGGTGACGTGCCGAACGCGCTGCTCGTGCTCAACGCCGGTTCGTCGAGCCTGAAGTTCTCCATCTTCCTCGACGAGGAGTCCCCGCGCCTGCTGCTGCGCGGGGAGTTCGAGGCGCTGTCGACTCACCCACGGTTCACCGCGCGGGCGGACGGCGCCGTCATTGGCGAGCAGGACTGGGCTCCCGGAACGCGGCTGGGGCACGAGGGCGCCATCGCGCATCTGTTCGCCTGGGGGCGGCGGGAGGAGGTGCTCGGCGGACGTCATATCTCCGCCGTCGGTCACCGCGTGGTGCATGGCGGCACCCGCTTCTTCGGGCCCGCCCGCATCGACGCGGCGACCCTCGCCGAGCTGGAGGCGCTCATTCCCCTGGCGCCGCTACACCAGCCCCACTGCCTGGCGGCAATCCAGGCCGTCACGCGGACGGCGCCCACGGTGGCGCAGGTGGCGTGCTTCGACACCGCGTTTCACCGCACCCAGCCGGCCGTCGCCCAGGCCTTCGCCCTGCCCCGCCGCTATGCCGAAGAGGGCATCCGCCGCTACGGCTTCCACGGGCTGTCCTACGAATACATCGCCTCCGTGCTTCCGGAGGTGGACTCCCATGCCGCCAGGGGACGCACGGTCGTCGCACACCTCGGGAACGGCGCGAGCCTGTGCGCCCTGCTCGGAGGACGCAGCGTGGCGACGACCATGAGCCTCACCGCGCTGGATGGCCTCATGATGGGCACCCGCTGCGGTGCCATCGACCCCGGAGTCCTTCTCTACTTGATGGAACGGCACGGCATGGACGCGCGCGCCCTGGAGCGGCTCCTCTATGAAGAGTCCGGCCTGCTGGGCGTCTCCGGCGAGTCCAGCGACATGCGAGACCTGCTCAACCGCTCCAGTGCCGCCGCCGGCGAAGCGCTGGACCTGTTCGTCTACCGCATCCACCGTGAGCTCGGCTCGCTCGCGGCGGCGCTGCACGGGCTCGACGCGGTGGTCTTCACGGGGGGCATTGGCGAGCACGCCGTCCCCATCCGCGCGCGGGTCTGCCAGGGCGCGCGCTGGCTCGGGCTGGAGCTGGATGAGGAGGCCAACGCTCGCGGCGGGCCCCGCATCAGCGGCCCCGGCAGCCGTGTCGCCCTCTGGGTGGTTCCCACGAATGAAGAGGTGATGATCGCCCGCCACACCCGACGCGTGCTGTGTGAGGTTGCATGAGCAACCCCTCTCAGCCTCCGGCCGACGAGTCCTCCAGGCTCGCGCTCGACAACAACCATATGGCGGCGACGCGGACCCTGTTCTCGCTGGTGAGGACCGGCGCGGCCATCGCGGGCGGAGGCGCGCTCGTCACCGACCTGCTCATCAAGACGTGGCCACGCTGGGTGGTCCTCTCGATCTCCTCCGCCTTCGTCGTCCTCGGCTACGCGCTGATGTGGTCGGCCTTGAAGACGGGCCGTCGGCTGCGCGCGCAGGTCGAGTTCAAGCAGGCAGGAGAGGCGTTCCTCTTCCCGCTCCGCAAGGTCACGGTCTGGACGCTGTCCCTCCAGTTCCTCATCCTGATGGTGCTGGTGCTCTACTTCCTCGGCTGACGTCTCGCGGTCGCCCGGCGTGACTGGCCCTGGCTCGACGGCTCACCCCGGGGTGGCCTTCGGCACGAGCGTCATCCACCTTCAGTGGCGCACCGGCCTGGATGGAGGCAGGAAGATGATCACCGCCGTCTACGACACGAAGCCCTACGACCGGGAGCGGCTGCTCGCGGAGGCGCCCCGGGACACGCTCGAGTGGCGGTTCTGGGACTTCCGGCTCACCGCGGAGACAGCGCAGACGGCGGAAGGGGCGCAGGCCGTCTGCGTCTTCGTGAACGACGTGGTGGACCGGCCATGCCTGCAAGCGCTCCGCGAGCTGGGCGTGAAGCTCGTGGCCCTCCGCTGCACGGGGTACAACAACGTCGACCTCGATGCGGCGCGGGAGGCGGGCATCACCGTCACGCGCGTGCCCGTGTACTCCCCCTACGCGGTGGCCGAGCACGCCGTGGCCCTGCTGCTGACCCTCAATCGGAAGACCCACCGCGCCTTCAATCGCGTCCGCGAGCAGAACTTCTCACTGGCCGGACTGGTCGGCACCGACCTGCACGGCAAGACGGCCGGCATCTTCGGCACCGGAAAGATTGGCCGCATCACCGCCCAGATACTGCACGGCTTCGGCATGCGCATCCTGGCCTTCGACATGTACCCGGCCACCGAGTGGGCTCGGCAGCTCGGCGTGCGGTACGTCGACGCGAAGACCCTCGCGCGCGAGAGCGACGTCATCTCGCTCCACATTCCCCTGACGCCCGAGACGAAGCACATCATCCGCGGAGAGACCCTGGAGCTGATGAAGCCGGGAGTCATCCTGGTCAACGTGAGCCGGGGTCGCCTCATCGACACCACCGCGCTGATCGACGCGCTGAAGGCGGACAAGCTGGGCGGCGTGGCGCTGGATGTCTACGAGGAGGAGGAAGGTGTCTTCTTCGAGGACCTGTCCGGCGAGGTGCTCCACGACGACGAGCTGGCGCGGCTGCTGAGCTTCCCCAAGGTGCTGGTCACCGCCCACCAGGCGTTCCTGACCCGGGAGGCGCTGGGAGACATCGCCCGGACCACGGTGGCGAACCTGGAGGCGCTGGCCGGGGGGCGTCCCTTCGTCGACGGCTCCGTGCTGACCGAGGGGCCTTCCGCCGTCAGCCATCCCGAGCCCTCCGGGAGTCCCGCCGTCCATTAGTGGCGTGAAGCCTCATACGGAGAACCCATGTCACTGCCCGCCCAGAAGACCAAGATCGTCGCGACCATCGGTCCGGCCTCTGACTCGCCCGAGGTGCTCGAACGGTTGATTGCCGCCGGGCTGAGCGTCGCGCGGCTCAACTTCTCCCATGGCGAGTTCGCGGCACACGCCGCGACGATTGCCCGCCTCCGGGCGGCCGAGAAGGTCGTGGGACGCCCGGTCACCATCATGGTGGACCTGCCCGGTCCCAAGATGCGGCTCGGCAAGATTGAGCCGGAGCCCATCCACCTCGTGGCGAACGACCGCTTCATCCTGACCACGGAGCAGCTCACCGGCAACGCGAAGCGTGTCTCGATGACCTTCGAGGACCTGCCGAAGGTGGTCAAGCCCGGCGACCGCCTCTTCCTGAACGACGGGCTGGTCCAGCTCGTCGTCGAGCGCGTGAAGGGCAACGACGTGGAGTGCGTGGTGGCGGTGGGAGGCGAGCTTCGCTCCCGCAAGGGGCTGAACCTCCCGGGCATCAAGCTGGGCATCAGCGCCTTCACCGCCCGGGACCGCGCCTGCCTCGACTTCGCCCTGGAGCAAGGCGTGGACGCCGTGAGCCAGTCCTTCGTGGAGACGGCGGCGGACATCCAGATGGTGCGCCAGGCGGCCGCCGCGCGAGGCAAGCAGCCCTTCATCATCGCCAAGATCGAACGAGCCGGCGCCCTCCAGCACATCGAGGAGATCCTCGACGCCGCCGACGGAATCATGGTGGCGCGCGGGGACCTGGGAGTCGAGGTGCCCATCCAGCAAGTCCCCCTGCTCCAGAAGCAGCTGATTGCCCTGGCGAACCGCGCGGGCAAGCCGGTCATCACCGCCACGCAGATGCTGGAGTCCATGGTGTCCAGCCGCCTCCCGACGCGCGCGGAGGCCGCGGACGTGGCCAACGCCATCCTCGACGGCACCGACTGCGTCATGCTCTCCGCCGAGTCCGCGATGGGCCGCTATCCGGTGGAGTCCGTCGCGACGCTGGCGAGCATCGCGGCCGAGACCGAGGCGAGGCGCTCGACCCGCGGACCCGCCGCCATGCAGGCGGCCTTCCCCGCTGGCAAGGTGACGACGGCGGCGGAGGCCCTCGCGTCGGTCGCGCATCACGCGCTGGAGACCGTCCCGTGCGCGGCGGTGGTGGTGCCGACGCAGAGCGGGACGACGGCCCGGATGATTTCCCGGTTCAAGCCCGCGGTGTGGGTCGTCGCGGCGAGCAGCGATCCAAGCGTCTGCCGGGGCCTGGCCTTCTCCTATGGAGTGCTGGCCATCCAGCAGCCGGACGAGTCGACAGACTGGCAGCGGTTCTCGGTGGACTGGGTCCGCCGCCACCAGCTCGCCGGGCCGCTGGTCATGCTCGTCTCGGGTCCCTCGAAGAGCGCCCCACGGGCGAACTACGACCTCGAGTTCATCAGCACTGGCGAGCGAGCCGGGGTGGAAGCGCCTCTATAGACAGACAGGCTCGCCCCTCCCGCGAGTGCATCCCTCTCGTCGGTGCGGTGGTGGGTCCCTAGTTTCATCCAGAACTCTTCGGGGGCATGACTCATGGCACAACCAGCCGCCAGTCAGAAGGCAGAGACGATGCGGGGCGTCATCCTGCCGGGCAACAGGACGGTGGACTTCAGGGAAATTCCCGTGCCCCAGCCGCAGCATGGCCAGGTGCTGGTCAAGATCATGGCCTCGGCCATCTGCGGCAGCGACATCCGCGCCATCTATCGAGCCCACATCGGCGAAGGGGCCGAGCGTTACGTCCCCGGCATGATTGCCGGACACGAGCCGTGCGGCCGAATCGCGGCGGTCGGCCCGGGATGTCAGGCGCTGAAGGTCGGCGACCGCGTGTCCGTCTATCACATCAGCGGCTGCGGGGTCTGCGACGACTGCCGCGAGGGCTACCAGATCAGCTGCTCCAGCCCGGTGCGCGCGGCGTATGGCTGGCAGCGGCACGGAGGCCACGCGCCGTTCATGCTGGCGGACGAGCGCGACTGCATCCCGCTGCCCGAGAGCCTGTCCTGGGTGGATGGCGCCATGTGCGCCTGCGGCGTCGGCACCGCCTGGGAAGCCCTGACACGCATTGGCGTCAGCGGCGGAGATGCGCTGCTGGTGACGGGCCTGGGGCCGGTCGGCATGGGCGTGGCGATGCTGGCCAAGGCGCTGGGAGCCAACAAGGTCATCGGGACGGAGGTCTCCCCGGGACGGCGGAAGATGGCCCAGGAGCTCGGCATCGTGGACGAGGCCCTGGAGGTGGATGACAAGACGCTGGTCCGCATCAAGGACCTCACGCGGGGCAAGGGCTGCGAGGCAAGCATCGACTGCTCGGGAACGGCACCGGGAAGAGTGCTGGCCCTGCAAGGCACGCGGCAGTGGGGACGGTGCGCGTTCGTCGGTGAAGGCGGCAAGATCGAATTCGACGTCTCGCCCGTGCTCATCCACCCGCAAATCACGCTGTACGGCTCCTGGGTGACCTCGCTCAAGCACATGAGCGACCTCCTGGACCGGCTGGCACGCTGGGGGGTGCACCCGGAGAAGATCTGCACGACCCGCCTGCCGCTGAACGAGGCGGCGCGCGGCTACCAGATGGCCGACAAGGGCGAGGCCGCCAAGGTCTGCTTCGTCTTCGAAGGCTGAGAGCGATAGGAGCGACGCCGCATGCTGGTGCTTGCCGGAGATGTGGGCGGAACGAAGACGGCGCTCGCCCTGGTGCAGGGCGAGGCCATCGTCGAGCGGCGCGTCTATCCGAGCGCCGCCTTCCCGAGCCTCGAAGCCGTGGTGAACGAGTTCCTGGGCAAGCGGAGCAAGGAAGTCTCGCGGGCGTGCTTTGGCATCGCCGGTCCGGTCATCGAGGACAGCTGCCGGGCCACCAACCTGCGCTGGGTCATCGAGGCGAGGAGCCTGGAGCACACCCTCGGGCTCCCGCGCGTCACCCTGGTCAATGACTTCCATGCCATGGCCATCGGAGTCTCCATCCTGCCAGCGTCCGACTTCGCCATCCTGAACGACGCGCCGTCGGACCCCAACGGGCCCTGGGTGCTGCTCGGCGCCGGGACCGGGCTCGGAGAGGCGGTGGTGGTCCGCAAGGGTACTGGCTACGACGTGATTGCCTCCGAAGGTGGGCACACGGACTTCGCGCCGCGAGACGAGCTGGAGATCGACCTGCTGCGGTTCCTGCTGAAGCGGCACTCGCGCGTCTCCTACGAGCGGATCATCTGCGGGCGCGGGCTGGTGACGCTCTACGAGTTCGTCCGTGAGCGCTCACCCGGGGCCGAGTCCCCCGCGGTGCGCGAGGAGCTGGACTCCGCGTCCGGCGACCTCGCCCCCATCATCTCCCGTCACGGGCTCGCCGGCGATGACCCGCTCTGCACCCAGGCGCTATCGCTCTTCGTCTCCATCTATGGCGCGGAGGCGGGAAACCTCGCGCTCAAGGTCGTGGCGCGCGGCGGGGTCTTCGTCGGGGGAGGAATCGCTCCGAAGATCCTGCCCAAGCTCCTCGACGGGACCTTCCGCGCCTCCTTCGTCGCCAAGGGCCGGCTCAGCACCCTGCTGGAGGCGACACCGGTGAAGGTCGTGCTCAACAGCGACGCCGGGCTGCTCGGCGCCGCATCGCTGGCGTCCCGCGTCGCCCTACTCTAGGACGGATAGGAGCCCTGATGAGGGAGGCGGGCGGGTGAAGAACGAAGAAGCCGGGGCGGCGCGGAGGGGCCAGCCTCCGCGCGCGCCCGCTCCAGGCCCCGGGGCCTCAGTAGCGCAGGCCGAACATCACGGGGACGTACTGGCCGTCGGCACGCCGTGACGTGCCGCCCGCGTCGGTGAACTCCGGGCCGAAGATGTAGTGGTAGCGGCCCTCCACGTAGAGGCGCAAATCCCCGACGATGCTGAGGGTGATGCCCGCGCCCGCGTTGAGACCGAAGTCCGTGCTGCTCCGCGCGCCGAGGATTTCCTCCACGGGCACCACCTGCGTGCTGCAGTAGTACAGCCAGGGGTCGCAGTACGGAACGGCCGCCACGCCCGCCAGCTGGCTCACCGCCACCCTGCGGTAGTACAGGCCCGGTCCGCCGATGAGGTAGATGCCGATGGGGCTCTTGGGCAGCAGGTTCACCACCGCGTTGATGGAGCCGGCCTGCATGGAGTGGTCGCCCTCGACGTTGGCGACGTCCAGCACATCGGACTCCACGTCATAGGCGGTATAGAGGTACTCGGCGAGGACGCCGAGCCGCTGCTGGAACTGGAAGCCGGCGCCCAGCTGGAAGCCACCGCCCGTCTTGAAGCGGCCTCCCGCGTCCGCGATGGGGAAGGAGGTGCCGCCACCCACGCTGAACATGAAGTGGCGCTCGGGCTCGGGGGCCGCCACGAAGCCTGCTGTCGTGGGGTCACTGTATTGGGCATGAGCGGCCCCGGGCGCAATGAGCGCCAGGAGGCCGAGGAGAAGCAGGTGACGCAATCGCATGGCAAGCACCTCGTGTGCACTGACTTCGTGGTGGAGGGAGCGTGGAGACGGGACGGCTGTCCGCACACTGTCCCTTCGGGGAGGGACGTCCCGGGAGGCGAGGCCCGGGGTTCCGTACCCGCTCGCTGTCGCGGCCACGTCGCCGCCGACTCCGGGCAGAGGGCCCGTCCGTCCTGCGCGCAACGTGCCCACACGCTCACGGGGAGGGTCGGCGGAGCGGCCTCGCATGCGCAGCTTGCGCCGGTTCCATGTCACCGCCTCCTTGCCCCTGGCCTCGAATGTTCGTGGGAGTGCTCATGGCGCTCCTCTCCGCGTGCGCCACGGTGAGCCCTCCCACCTCGGCGCTGGGGGAGCGCGTGGGACGCTCGGACCTGGACGTGAGCGCGCTGCGCATCCGCGTGCGCGACCTGGCCCGGCGCTTCTCCGGGCTGCTGGAGGCGGCGGCGGATGACATCGCCGCGAAGGCCGGCACGCCGGAGATGTCGCGGAGGATGCTCGCGTTCAAGGCGGACGCGGTGCCCGCCATGCAGGGCGCCCTCTACCAGCCGGACCCGGTGGCGGCGCTGGTGGAGGCCTGGGCGCTGCTCGCCCAGCTCCAGGCCACGCTGCCCAACAGGGCGGTGAGCGCCTCACCGGAGCTGCTGGCCGAGGCCCAGCGCTCGCTGGCGGACATGGAGTCGCAGGTGGAGGCGCTGTGGCGGGAAGTCACGGGCAAGGAGGACGTGTCCGCCGCCCGCGAGCGCGTGCACGCGTGGGCCGCCGAGCACCCCCTGACGGGGCCGCTCGTCGCGCGCGAGTCCACCGTGCCCCTGCTGGCCTCCGTGACGGCGGCGTCGGGTGGAGGCCTGCTGAAGAGGGCCGCTGGCCTGCTGGAGGACACGCGCGACATCACCGCGCGGGTGGACCTCTACGCGGCCAGCCTGCCGCGCCAGGCCCGCTGGCAGGCGGAGCTGGTGGCCGCGGACGCCATGAATGCCCCCGCGCTCCAGTCCGCCCTGGCCGAGCTGGCGCGCACGGTGGACATCCTCGACCGGGTGGCGGGCGTGGCCGCCAACACGCCCGCGCTCGTCGCCCGGGAGCGCGCGGCGGTGCTGGAGGCGCTGGGCCGGGAGCGGCAGTCGCTCCAGGACTTCATCTCCGGTGAGCGTCAGGCCGTCATGGCGGGGGTGGGCCAGGAGCGCGCGGCGGTGGTGGACGCCCTGCGCGCCGAGCGGGTGGCGACGCTCCAGCAGGTCGACGGCCTGGCCCGGGGCTGGGTGGACCACGCCTTCGACAGGGCGGGGCACCTGGTGGACCGCGTCTTCCTGTGGCTGCTGGGGCTGCTGGGCCTGGGGCTGGTGGGTGGGCTCATCCTGGTGGTGCTGCTGGCCCGCGCCTGGAGGCGCGCCACGTGAGCGCGCCCACCGGGCGGGTGATGCGGACCTTCACTGCTCGGGCTGGGGCGGGAAGCGCTCGAGCATCTCCTCCACGGCCTCGTTGATGCGCTCCCGCGAGCTCTGCGCGGTGGGGTTCTCGTCCACCACCGCCTGGGCCGTGCCGCGCCAGACGAGCTGCTTCGCCTTCGCGTCCACGATGTCGAGGATGAGGGTGCCCTCTTCGTACTCGCGCACGTAGGTATACGGGACGCCGACCCCTCCTCCGTAGTAGGGGCTCCACATCGTGCCCCACCCGTAGCCGTAGTAGGAATTCACCGTCTGGGCGTCCAGCTTCGAGTCGATGGCACCCTGCCACCCGATGACGAAGTCCGGCGAGGCGTCCATGGCGACCTGCCGGTAGCCGCGTCCCTGCAGCACCCGGTCCACCGCCTGATGGAGGTTGTTGTTGATGAGGTCGTTGTAGACGCGCGGGTCCTTGCCCTCGGGCGTCGGCAGCCAGGCGTAGGTGCGATAGCTCTCCAGTTGCTGCACGGCGCTCGGGTCATAGTTGGTGTTGACCTCGATGCCCGAGCAGGCGGCGAGCATCAGGCCCACCAGGAGTGGAGCGATACGGGACGGCAACCGCATGGGGCTCTCCTTTTTTCTGGTACCGCGGCGCATGCCGTCGGCCTCCTGACTGACATTGGGAGTGGGGTGGATGGGCGCCAAGCCTCGCCCGTCTCGACCCGGGACGCTCCAGCGCGCCTGCCCCACCCTTCAGGCCGGCTCGTGCTCCGGCGACTGCGCCTGGCCCCCGGGCCCCTCCGGGTTGCGCTCGCCATGGCCCGCTCGCAGCTTCGGCGAAGGCGCCCTTCATCCGCGGTGCGCGGGCGTGGCCCTGGCGCCCGGCGATACCGGCGCTCGGAGCGGAGGTATGCACATGGCGGGAGCCCGGGCACTCGCGCGTGGGGAGGCGGGCCCTGGTGTGCCCCGGCACGCGCTGCCGGGTGACATCCACCACCTTGTCTGGTGGGCCCGCCACACGCTGTGGCTCCTACCCGTGCTGGGGGCGCTGCTGGGGGCCTTCCTGGGCGTGCTGATGGTGCACCCGCCGGAGCCACTGGCGTCGGTGCTGCGCGGCGTGGCGTGGCTGGCCTCGGTGCAGGAGGCGCGGTCGATGCTCTCCTCGGTGCTGGGCATCGCGCTCTCCTCGCTGAGCATCGTGCTGTCGCTGTCCATGCTCGTGGTGCAGAACGCCGCCGGGCAGTACTCGCCGCGCCTGCTGCGGCTGTACCTGCACAGCGCGGGCGTCCGCGTGGTCATCCCCATGTTCGTCGCCACGAGCGTCTTCTGTCTCGTGGCCGCGCAGTCGTTCGGGTTCATTCCCGGAGACGCGCGGCTGCCGCGTCCGGCGCTGAGCCTGGCCATGCTCCTGCTGGTCCTCTGCGAGGCGGCGCTCATCTTCCACGTGCTGGAGACGCTCCAGTTCATGCGCGTGGAGAACCTGGTGCGGGAGGTGGGGCGCGACACGCTGCGCGTCGCGCGGAGGATGGCGGCGCGCTGCCAGGAGGACCTCTCGCCCGCCCCGGTTCCGCCGCCCTCGTCGAGCACGACCTGGCCGCTCCGGGCCCGCGCGAGTGGCTTCGTCGCGGACGTGGACGGGCGCAGGCTCCTGGCCGTGGCCCAGACGCTGGGGCTCGTGGTCCACGTGGACGTCGCCATCGGCGAGCCGGTGACGCGAGGCGCGGTGGTGGGCCGGGTGGAGCCCGGCGGCCGAGGCCCGGCGGAGTCGCGCGAGGTGGCGGAGGCCCTCCTGCCCGCGCTGCTGATGGACCGCTGGAGGGACCTGGACTCGGACGTGGCGCTGGGCGTGCGGCAGCTCGTCGACGTGGCCATCAAGGCGCTCTCGCCGGGCATCAACGACCCGTACACGGCCGTGGAGGTGGTGGACCAGCTCACCTTCCTGCTGTGCGCCATGAGCCAGCTGCGCCTGGGCCCCCGGGTGCTGCCGGATGCGTCGGGGCACCCCCGCGTCTTCCTTCACGCCGCCTCGCTGCGCGACTACCTGTCGCTCGCCACGGACCAGATCCTCCGCTACGGCGCGGGCGAGCCCGCCGTGGTGCTCCGGCTGCTGCGGCTGACGGGAGAAGTCGGTCAGCGCGCGCGGAGCCCGGAGGACCGGCATGCCGCCCGGCAGACCCTGCGCCAGATACAGGCCGGGGCGGAGCGCGCCCTGGAAGGCGCCCCCTGGCGGGAGCGGCTCCGCGGCTACACGGAAGCCGTGGAGCGCGCGATGGAGGGCGGGCCGCTGCCGGCCCTGCCCGCCATCGGCTTCTGACACAGCACGGGGGCCCACGTTGCCCGAGGGTCGGGCCCGCCCGGGCCCGCCCGCCGCGAGCGGCCTCCCGTGCGCCCACGCGAGGAGGGATGTCTCGACCTCCTGTCCGCCCGGCTCTCCTCATCGTCTCCTGGCCAACCTCAGTCTTGAACCGTTCGCAGGAACGGAGGAGGTGCTCATGGCTGGCGCAAGTAACTCGAGGAGAGCAAGTGGAGGGCGACGCGGGCTCGTGCTCGCCCTCCTCGTGATGGCAGTTCCCGCACTGGGGGCCGAGCAGAAGACGCAGGCGCCCGCCGAGCAGGCCGCGAAAGTCGAGCCCAAGGCCGATCGCATCCTGCGCCAGATGAGCGACTTCCTGGCCGCGCAGCGCGAGTTCACCGTCCACACCGAGGGGTCGCAGGACATCGTGCTCGAATCGGGGCAGAAGATTCAGCTCAACCGCATGGGGGACGTGAGCGTGCAGCGACCGGACCGGCTCCGTGTGGACCGCGAGGGAGAGCTGGCGAAGCTTCACCTCTACTATGACGGCAAGCAGCTCGCGCTCCATGGGGAGGGAACCAATGCCTATGCGACAGCGCAGGCCCCCCCCACCCTGGACGCGACCATCGACATGGCCGCGGAGCAACTTGGACTGGAGGCCCCCGGCGGGGACCTCCTCCTCAGCAACCCCTACGCCGCCCTCATCGAGGATGTGCGCTCCGGCACCTACCTCGGACGCACCATGCTGGAGGGCGTGCCCGTACACCACCTGGCCTTCCGCAACCGCGAGGGGGTGGACTGGCAGCTCTGGGTCGAGGACGGCCCGCGACCCCTGCCGCGCAAGTACGTCATCACCTCCAGGGACATGCCCGGCAGCCCGGAGTACGCCGTCACCCTTTCCGATTGGAACCTGTCGCCCCGACTCGCCCAGGACCAGTTCCGCTTCACCCCCCCGCGCGATGCGATGCGCGTGTCGTTCCTCGCGCAGGACACGCAGGGTGGGAAGCAGCAGGAGGGCGGCAAGGCGCAGGAGGAAGAGCAGTCGCGGGGAGGTGCGAAATGAGTACGGAAGCGCGCGGGGTTCGCCGGCGGGGAGCGGGGATGTTGCTGGGGCTCTTCTTCCTGGGAGGGCTCCTCCCGGAGGCGGCCATGGCCCAGCACGTCGGCTCGATGCTGGGAGGGGCGCTCCAGGATGAAATCAAGGGCCAGTACGGCACCTCGCGCCGGGTGGCGCGGCGCACCTCACGGCGCACGTCCCGACGGCACGCGGCCGCCTACGGCGGCGGCTACGGTTACGGCGCTGCCGTGGTCGCGGCGCCAGTCGGCGTGAGCTACATCACGACGCTCCCCGCGGGCTGCGTGGCCTCGGTGGTGGGCTCCATCACCTACCAGCAGTGCGGCGCCGTCCGCTACCGCCCCTACTACCAGGGAGACACCCTCGTGTACGTGGAGGATGGTGATGACTAGGGCTCCGGCACGGAGCGCTTGAGGGGATGACCTGGGACGGCTCCGCGGCGAAGGCGTCCAACGCGGACGCCGCCCCGGGAGGGCCTGCTTGAATCCGCGCGCGGAGACGCACCTGCCCTGGAGGGCTGGGGAGCCTGGCGGGTGAGGTCGCGTTGCGCGGTGTGGGTGCCGTTCCCCACCTTTCTCGCGCAGGCTCAACGACAGGGGGACTCCCTCATGTTTTCGTCCAGACTTACCTCGGTGCTCGCCGTCTCCACGGCGCTGTGGCTCGGCGTCGGTTGCTCCCAGTCCGCCACGACGTCGCAGCAGTCCGCGCCTCCTCCAGAGGCGACGGGCGAGCAGCCACCGCCGCGGGCTGAAATCGAGCGTGACTGCCCCATGGTGGTCCCCGGCGCCCAGGCGCGCGCGGAGGACACGCCGGAGGGCGTGGCCCTCATCATCGTCACGGACGCGGAACAGCAGGTGGAGGCGCTGCGGCAGCGCAGCCGCGAGATGATGTCGCGGCAGCAGGAGCACGGCGTCTCGGGGCGCCGCGGGCTGGCCCAGCCGCCCGGCATCGAATACCAGGGCATGGGCGGCGGCGGGCTCGCGGGCTCGGCCGGTGCGCCGAGCGTGGTGTCCCGCTCCCGACTGGAGGAGATTCCCGGCGGCGTCAGCATCACCTACACCGCACAGAAACCCGAGGAGCAGGCGCGGCTGAGCTCGGATATCCACGAGAACGCGGACCTCATGAAGCCGGGCTTCTGCCCGGGGATGGCTCCCCCGGAACCACAACAGTGAGCACCCGCCCGCGGCCTCCACGGTCCCGCCCCATCCCATCGCGGCGTGCGCTCCATCGTCGACTCCACCGTCGCAGCCGGGGCCGGGCTCTCCTCACGAGCGCCCGCCGAGCCCGCCCGTTCGTCCCACGGTCCGTTGTCATCTCCCCATCATCCCCCCACCTTCACGGGCGACTCGCTGCGGAGGAGGACAGGCATGAGGGCAGGCATTCGGACCGGACTGTGCATCGCGCTACTCGCGGGAGGAAACGCGCTCGCCGAAGACCTCACGGCGATGGAATCGCGCTACGTGGAGTGGGAGGGCCCCTACTTCCTCTTGGGCCTCGGCGCGGAGGGCTACACCGGCAAGCTCGCCCCCAACCTCAACCCCGGCCTCTCCTACGAAGCCATCATCGGCTTCCGCGCCTCGGAGTTCCTCGGCTTCGAGGTGGGCTACAGCGGCGGCGTGAATGACCTGGACCCCGGGGCGGGCTCGGGCGTCGGCGGCCCCGACATCATCCGCAATGGCGGGCAGGTCGCCATCAACCTGGGCCTCCTCCCCAACACCCGCCTGCAGCCCTACGGCCTCGCCGGCATCGGCGTGGAGCGCTACTCCGTCCGCAGCGGCGTCTCCGTCCGGTACTTCGACGACACCAGCGGCTACGTCCCCGTCGGGCTCGGCCTGCGGTACAAGCTCAACCAGTCCCTCTTCGCCGATGCGCGCGCCAGCTATAGCGCCCTCTTCGGCCAGGACTTCGCGCCCGTCACCGATGAGGACGTGCTCGACGGGCGCTACCAGGGCCTGCTGCAACTGGGCGGCTCCTTCTGAACCCGTCCGGAGCCACGGCGCCCGCCAGTCCGCCGTCGCTCCGGGCCCACGGGGCTCCGGTTACGGATGCTGCGCCCGCGCCGAGGCGCGCTGCGTCTTCTCCGCCTGCTTGAGCAACTCCAGCAGGGCCCGCAGGTGCGGCTCCTCCACGGGTTCGAGGAGCTGCACCGAGTGCCGCCGTCCACCGTCATCCTCGACGGTGATGGTGTAGCGAATCCGGTCCGCGCCGCGCGCCGCCGTGCCCACGGTGGCGGGCTGCTCGAAGAAGCGCGCCTCCCGCACGGCGCGCTGGAGGGCCTCCGCCGTCTCCGGCGGAAGCGACGCCAGGTCCAGGCCGCGAGGCCGGTTGAGGCCCGGGAAGAAGGCGACGCCTCCCTCCCGCTTGAGTTCGATTCGCATCGCTCGCTCCAGCCCTAGTGCGTCGGCGGCTGCTGCTGGGCCTGCTGCGGGAGCTGCACGCCGGGGCCCCACGCCGGCTCGCCGGCCCGCTCGCGCGAGACGCGGATGCCCACCTGGTTCCAGGCGTCGCGGACCGCCTTCTCCTCGTCCTTGTCGCTCCCGTACAGCCTGCCCGCGGCCATCACCGTGAGCCGCGCGAAGGAGCCGAAGCCAGCGTTGGAGCGCAGCCGCGGGTCTCTCAGCGCCTCGTACCAGATGTGGCCGGCCCGCTCCCACGCGTAGCCGCCGAGCTGCGTCGCCACGAGATAGAAGGCCCGGTTGGGGATGCCCGAGTTGATGTGCACGCCGCCGTTGTCCTCCCACGTCTTGACGAAGCTCCGCATGTGGCCCGGCTGTGGGTCCTTCCCCAGCACGTCGTCGTCGTACGCGGTGCCAGGGTCCTTCATGGAGCGCAGCGCCACGCCCTCGACGTTGTCCGTGAAGAGGCCCTCGCCGATGAGCCAGTCCGCCTGGTCCGCCTTCTGGTTCAGCACGCGTTGCTTCACGAGCGAGCCGAACACGTCGGATATCGACTCGTTGAGCGCGCCCGACTGGGAGAAGTAGGTGAGGGGGCCGTCGTGCTCGGTGACGCCGTGGGTCAGCTCGTGGCCGATGATGTCGACGGCGATGGTGAAGCGGTTGAAGAGGTCGCCGTCTCCGTCGCCGAACACCATGCGTTCGCCGTCCCAGAAGGCGTTGTTGTAGTTCTCCCCGTAATGGACGTGGGCGTGCAGCGGCATGCCCATGCCGTCGATGGAGTTGCGGGCGAAGACCTCCCAGAAGAGGTCATACGTGGCGCCCAGGCCGTTATAGGCCTCGTTGACGCACACGTCGGAGGTGTCGCCCTGCCCCTCGGTGCGGACCACCGTGCCGGGGAGGGCCTCCGTGTTCTTCATGTCGTAGATGGTCCGCTGCAGCTGGCTCTCCACCATCATCGGGGAGGGAATGAGCCGCTGCCCCAGCGGAATCATGGCTCCGCGCGCCACGCGCATGGACCGGAAGGTGGTGTCGATGGAGAGCGTCCGGAGGATGCGCTCGCGCTGTTCCCTCGTGCCGTTCCGGGCAATCTCCCGGCTCAGGTACGGAGGCAGGATGCAATGCAGGGAATGTCGGTGTCTGGAATGGGGTCTCATCGGCGGTCGCTCCTGTGGGTGTGTTCAGAAGGGCTGACTGTGACGCCGGCCGTTGTGACGGGACGCGCCCGCCGGCCTGCCTCCCCGCCGCGTGGCCGGGCCGGCCGGCATCCCGACGTGGGGAGGGGCGCCGCTTGCGAGCCAGGCGCCCGGGCTCCTCGTACCGGAGGGCGGGGCGTGCCCCGGGCGGCTGCCGAGCCCTCACCTCGGCGTCGTCTTGATGGGACGGGGCGCGGGGGCTTCGATGCCTTCCTGGTGCCGGTGTCGCGCGTCCTGCAAAGCATCTCTCCTTGAGAGAGCCAGCCAAGGAGAGAGACCATGGAAGGACCCCAGACGACGGAGGCGCCGCGCCCGGCGCCGGACCGGGCGGCAGCCCCACCCACGCAGCCGCGGATAGAGGACCACGCGCTCCTGGGCGACATGAACTCCGCCGCCCTCGTCACCCGGGACGGGGAAATCGATTGGCTGTGCCTCCCCGCGTTCGACTCGGACGCCTGCTTCGCGGCGTTGCTCGGGACTGCTGAGAACGGCCGTTGGAAGATTGGCCCCAGCGAGCAGGTGCGCCAGGTCCGCCGCCGGTACCGCGGGGACACGATGATTCTGGAGACGGACTTCCAGACCGATTCTGGAACGCTCCGCCTCATCGACTTCATGGTGCCGGGGCAGAGCCCGCCGCAGCTCGTCCGGACGCTCCAGGCGCTCGACGGCAGCGTGCCCGTCCACGTCGATTTCGTTCCCAGGCTGGCCTTCGGTCACGCCGTCCCCAGCATCGAGCGGAAGAAGGACTTCACCGTCGCGCTGGCCGGACCGGATGCGCTGTACCTGTACGGAGGCCCCACGGCCGGCGGACCCGAGCCGGTGGCGGACTTCACGCTCTCCCAGGGGGACAAGGTCTCCTACGTCTTGACCTGGGGGCGCTCCTTCGAGCCCGCTCCGAAGGCCATCGACCCCGCGGTCGCGGAACGGGAGACCGAGCGCTACTGGACCGACTGGGCCGCTCGGATTCAGGCGCCCAAAAACCATCGAGATGCCGTGGTCCGCTCGCTCCTCACCCTGAAGGCGTGCACCTACGCGCCCACGGGTGGAATCGTGGCGGCACCCACCACGTCCCTGCCGGAGACTCCGGGCGGCGTCCGGAACTGGGACTACCGATTCACCTGGCTGCGCGACTCGGCCCTGGCCGTGCGGGCGCTGGTGAACGCCGGGCTGGCCGACGAAGCCATCGCCTTCCGGGACTGGATGCTCCGCGCCATCGCCGGAGACCCTTCCCAGATTCAAATCATGTACGGCATCCGGGGGGAGCGGCGGCTCACCGAGGCCGAGCTCTCCTGGCTCCCCGGCTACGGCGGAGCCAGGCCCGTCCGGGTGGGCAACGGCGCCTTCGACCAGTTCCAGCTGGACGTCTTCGGGGAGGTCGCCAGCGTCATCAACTTCTCGCAGCGGAAGTTCGGGAAGATGGGCCCGATGGGCAACAAGAGTCTCCTGGGCATCGCGAACTTCGTGGCGGAACATTGGCGGGACCCGGACCGCGGCATCTGGGAGATGCGCGGGCCGGAGCGCTCCTTCACGGCCTCCAAGGTCTCGGCCTGGGCGGCCATCGATGCCGCCATTCGCGCCAGCGAAATGGCCGGCGAGGACTACCCGCTCGACAAGCTCCGCGCGGTCCGGGATGAGATTTTCAAAGAGGTCTGTGAGAAGGGCTTCAACGCCGAGAAGAACACCTTCACCCAGTACTATGGAGGCACGGACCTCGACGCGAGCCTCCTGGCCATTCCCCTGACCCGCTTCCTGCCGGCGACGGACCCGCGCGTCGTGGGGACCGTCGCGGCGCTCGAGCGCGAGCTGATGGAGGACGGGTTCCTCCTGCGGTTCCGCCCCGTGGCGGACGTGGATGGGCTGAGCGGTGACGAAGGCGCGTTCCTCGCCTGCTCGTTCTGGCTCGCGGACACCTACCAGCTGATGGGACGCACGGACGACGCCCGAAAGCTCTTCGAGCGCCTGGTGGGCTTGAGCAACGACGTGGGGCTCCTCGCCGAGGAGTGGGACCCGGTGGGGCGGCGCCAGCTCGGGAACTTCCCGCAGGCGTTCACCCACTTCGCGCTGGTGAACGCGGCCTACGTGCTCGAAGGGGCGGACCCGGACTTCCCCAGCTCGACCGCGGTGCACTGAAGTCCGAGGCTCGCACGGGAGGCCCAGATCCTGGCCTCCTGGCGCGCGGTCCGGGCAGGGCGCCTCGAGACGCGCCCGGGCCGCGGCCCCGTCACTGCCGTGCCGCGCCGCCAAGTGGTGCTGGCTGGCGCACGGTTGTTCGCGTCGGTGAGCGAGACGAAGGAGGCAGGGCGGCGGCGGCCGCCCTGCCCGGGAGGCGCTAATGCGACGCGTTGAGGAGGACGCTGCTGGTACCGCCGGAGTAGTTCCCGGTGACGATATCGCGCTTCCCGTCGCCGTTGAGGTCGCCCACCGCCATGAAGAAGGGCCCCGTGCCCACGGCGAAGTTGATGGCGGGCTGGAGCGTGCCGTCGCCGTTGCCGAGCAGCACGCCCACTGCGTTGGAGCTGAAGAGGGTCCCGGCGAGGTCGGCTCGGCCGTCGCCGTTGAAGTCGGCGATATGAAGGTCGCCAGCACCGTTGGCCACGGGGTAGTCGACGGCGGACTGGAACGTGCCGTCGCCGTTGCCGAGCAGCACACTCACGAGTTTGTCGTTGAAGAGGCTGGCGGCGACGTCGGCCCTGCCGTCGCCGTTGAGGTCGCCCACCGCCACGACCTGCACGAACCTCCCCAGCGGAGTCGTCACTGCCGACTGGAACGTGCCGTCGCCGTTGCCGAGCAGCACGCCCACGCTCCTACCGTTGTAATTGCCCGTGACGATGTCGAGCTTGCCGTCGCCGTTGAGGTCCACTGTCGCCACGGAGTTGGGAGTGCCTGGCATGGCATGGGGGACAGCGGCCTGGAACGTGCCATCGCCATTGCCGAGCAGGATGCTGACCGTGCTGCCGACGAAGTTGGCGGTGGCGATGTCGAGCTTGCCGTCGCCGTTGTAGTCCGCCACCTTCACGCCGCTCGGATCGGCGCTGTTGACGTTGTAGTCGACGCGGCCCTGGAACGTGCCGTCACCATTGCCGAGCAGGATGCTGACGCTATGCATCGAGTTGATGTATCCCCCCACGGCGAGATCGGCATTGCCATCGCCGTTGAAGTCAGCGATCTCCACGAACTTGGGGTTGCTGCCCACCGGGAACGTGCTGGCGGCCCCGAACGTGCCGTCGCCGTTGCCGAGCTGCACGCTCACGAGGGCGGAGGTGATGAGGGTGAAGGCGACGTCCAGCCTGCCGTCGTTGTTGATGTCGCCCACCGCCACGCCGTAGGGCCGGGTACCCGCGGGGGAGTCCTGGTGCGGCTGGAAGTCGAGGACCGGCGCGCGACATACCCCGGCCTCGCAGATGCCACCGCCGCAGAGCGTCCCGTCGGGAGCGGTGGGGTTGGAGCACAGGCCGGTGGCGGAATCACAGGTGCCGGCCACGTGGCACTCGTCGAGAGGCGCGCAGACCACCCCCGCGCAGAGGTCGGGCTCGCAGGTGTAGCTCCCAGGCGTGTTGACGCAGATTTCATTCGGCTGGCAGTTCGCTGTCCCGTTGGCGCACTCGTCGATGTCGGTGCAGATGCTCGGCTGTCCCGTGCAGGCGTAGCCCGGCTCCACCGTGCAGACACTGTTGCAGCCGTCTCCAGAGAGTTGATTGCCGTCGTCACAGACTTCGAATCCGCCCAGCACTCCATCACCACAGATGGGCCGCAGCGACGTCTCCACCGCGTCCACCAGGTAGAGCGCGAGCACCGAGCCTCGCAAGCGGACGTAGCGATAGGGCACGTTCCCCGGGTACGTCGCCACCGCGATGTGCGTCCCCAGTCCCAGCTCCATCAGGTGTAACGAGCTGGAGCCGATGAAGGTCCCATCCGCCTTCAGGAAGTCCACCTGGGCCACCAGCGCCAGCGACAAGCCCTGGTAGTAGACGCGCAAGTCTCCGGTGCCTTCCTCACCCTGGCCCAGGTCGAGCACGAGCGCCGTGTTGAGCAGGCCCAGCAGCGTCGCGGCCTGCCCGTCCGGAGCGCCCAGGGCCGCGCTGGAGTTGAGCACCGTCGCCGTGGTGCCCGAGGCCACCGCGTCCGCATACGGGTCCCACGTCAGCGAGGCTTCCGGACGCTCACGCGTCAACGCCGCGTCGTCCTCCTGCGATACCGCATTCTCCGGAGGACCTACCTTCTCCTCCAGGGACTCCACGGCACAAGCCCCCAGCGACAAGGCCAGCGTCACGCCCAGTCCCCACGACCACAGCATGCCAAGATGACTGCGCATCGAGTGTCTCCCCCCCGAGAAGCAGGATGAAGCCCGGAATGGGCCACCCCTCCTCATGGAATGAACGACACCATTCCTTGCCCCCCACTGCTCGGCACGCAACACTTTGATGGCAAACGTCCTCCGGCAACCATTCGACAAGCCTTCGAGGACCATCGACATACAATCCATGACATGCCGCTACCCGTTGCGGGCTTTGGGCACACACCGGCCCATCTTATGGCTTTGGCACCAACGTCGGAATCGATGCGAAGCTCCGCGGATCATGCGCGACGACGATGGTCATCTCCGGGTATCGCGCTGATATCGCGGCCATATGCGCGAGGTTCTCACGAACGAGCCGAGGCTCGGCATCCGCGAGGCGCTGCGGGAGCGGGCGCTCCTCCTGCTCGGTGACGCCCTCCAATTGCCAGGCGAGGTCTCCGATAAAGGCGTAGCGCTTGTTGTCCGGAAGCGTCACGAAGACAATCACAGAGCCCGGCGTATGGCCGGGCGCCGGGACGATGACCACCGTGCCATCTCCGTAGACATCATGGCTCTCCGCGAAGCCGAGATAGGGGCGCGCATCGAATCGATACTCTTCGAAATGCAGCGACTTGATGCTTCTTGCCGAGGCCGTGGTGAAGTCTTCACCGTGTACGAAGCTTCGTTCCGCGGGAGGTATCCAGACAGGCACTTCGGGAAAATCCGCGGCGCCGCTGATGTGGTCCCAGTGGGAGTGGGTCAAAAGGACCGCGCGCAGCCGGGACAGGTCATACCCGCTCGATTGGAGTTGCTCGCGCGCGGTCTTGTTCAGCGAGTATCGTGTCAGGAGCCGGAAGAAGAGAGGCAGCTTCGCGAGGTGCTGTGCGATATCCCGACCGAACCCGGCGTCGATCAAGAGATCCCCCTTGGGGTGCTTGATCAGGGTCGCGGTCATGGAGAACTCTCGCGGCTCGAGGAGAGAGCCACCGCGATACCCAAAGGACGCGCTGCGGTAGGTGGCGCCGGTCGGAAGCTGGGCAATCGACATCTCGGAAGGCGCGGAAGCCGGCGGGAGCGCGCCGAACTCGAAGGTCTTCGATACGGAGAACGGCGACGCACGATAGGTAGACAAGAGCCCCAGCGGCAGCAGATAGAGCGCGAGAGAGAGCGCTCTCAGGGGACGAGAGAACGAGCGCAGAAAAGAAAAGCCAGCGACGCAGGCACTGCCAATCAGAGCGCCAGTAACGACCAGCCATGAGGTCGGCCCGTGAGCGCTCAAGAACAAAATCCATACTGCGAGCAGAACCGGCGCGACGCACGCAAGGAGCCATTTCATCGGGGATTGCCTGGAGCCTCGGCGCATAGGCGAAGGCGATGCGCTGTTCTCGCGAGTGGTCGGAGAGGTCGTCCACGTGGAGCGCGGGTCCGAAGACATGAACAACTTTGTCCCGGTTGCCCGAGCGAGCCTAGGAAAAAAGCATGGGGCTGAGGTGACGCGGGGCCTCGAGGACGCGCTGGCCGGGGCCGGGCTGCTCCCGAAGCCCGATGACCTCACGCGGATGCAGCAGGCGCTGCGGCGGGTGATGGCGCGCGGCTGAACTCGCGCGCCACCCGGGCGCCCCGGGCGGCGAAGCCCCGGGGCCTCAGCGGGTCCGGCTCACTCGCACCAGGCGGTGCGGCACTGCCGGAGCTGGCGAATGCACGCGGCCTCCTGCGTGGAGGTCACGACCGTGCTCAGGCAGATCTCGTACGACTCCCAGCAGGACTCACACGAAGACTCGGCCTCCGCCCGGGTGCCGTAACCCACCGTGAAGCCGATGCACATCACCACTGCAGCCAACGCGAGCTTGAGCTTCAAGACGTCCTCCGTTCGGGTTGCATCCCCGGGCACCTGCCCGGTTGATACAACCGTGTCACCATTGCGGTATGGACGGCTGGGCTCGTGTCCACGCATCGGGCGAATGGGAGGGGTGTTGAGGGTGAGGGCTGATGCAGAGGGGTCGAGGAGGGCCGCTGTCGGGTGCCGCCGAGCTGTGCGCCAGGCGGAGGAAGAGGCCGTGCAGCCTCCTTTGGGCACATGCCAACCCAGACGGCCCCTCCAGCAAGGAAGCAGCAGGGGCGTGAGCTTCAGCTTCTGGAGCAGCGCGAGGCTGGTGGAACGGTTCCTCCAGCAACATGCGCCGGTCGACTGATGGGTATACCCGTGCGCGCAAAGGTAGGCGGAAAGCCTCCCGGCGTTTTCTTGCGTCATGCAACTCAGTACCACAATCGCGCACAAACGCAGAGCCCCACACGACTCCCCTTGAACCGAACCAAAATCACATGCCATACAAGAAAGGATTTCGCCTCAACAAACCCAACAATCAACGCAGGGGAAGTCCATGACAAAGAAGATGAGGTGCCTCCTGACCAGCTCGCTGATGTCCCTAGCACCGTCAATCGCGCTCGCAGAGCAGACGGCGATCCTGGATGCCGACTTCCTCTCTCCACGTCACGAGTACGTCAGCGTCAAGGATGGCGCGATCCAGCTCCCCGTGCGGAAGGAGCCCTCGGAGGCGTTCGTTGATCCTGCCACGCAGGACTTCTTCGTCTACAACCTGACAGGCGCCACCCTCGCCCTGCACATCCAGAGCCTGACGGGGGCATTCATCGGCGTCCGCACGCCCTACCCTGTGCCGCCGCTCAGCTACGGCGGATTTCAAATCAGCGCCCCCGCCCCCGCCCCGGTGGTCGTCCAGCAGTACGCCTGGACGGTCGACCCGGCGAATCCCGCCGGTTCGAAAACGTGCGTCTGGCGAGTGGAGGTTAGCGCCGTCGGCGGTAGCTGCACGGCACAGGTCTTCTTCGGCACATATGGTGGCGCCGTCTGCACCGTTGACAGCACCCTGTCCTTTGTCGACCCGACCACGTGCCAGACGCAGCTTGTGACCAACATGCAGTGACCTGCGAGACCCCGCCTTCAAAGGGCCGACTCAACGACCGTTTGACGTTGAAGGGCGCGATGGCGGTGACGACTCCGCCTGGAGCGGCTCCACTCGCCCGTTGCTCGCAACGAACGCCCCGGGTTCCACACCGCTGGTGGCTTCGGCTCAGTCCCCGACAGGGGCACCCCAGAGCCGAAGCCACGTGAGGCAACGCCGCTCGCGCCAGCTCAGAGTTCGGAGATGGCGGTGTACGTGCGGTTGAACGTGCCGAGCAAGTTCCACACCACATCGCGCTTACCGTCGCCCGTGATGTCGGCGACGGACAGCGTGAAGCCGCCCCAGTTGGCCTCCGGCTGGTCCCACGCCGTCAGCACGCGTGTGAACGTGCCGTTGCCATTGCCGCGCGCGACGTACGTCCGGTTCACCGCGCTCAGCTGGTTCCACACGAGGTCCGCGCGACCATCGCCCGTCACGTCGGCGACATGCAGCTTGTAGCCAGCCCAACCGGACTCCGGCTGGGTCCACCCGGTGAGGGCCCGGGTGAACGTGCCATCGCCATTCGACAGCGCCACGTACGTCGAGTTGCTCTCTCCAATGTTGTTCCACACCAGGTCCGCGCGACCATCGCCATTCACCTCGGCGACGGACAGCGTGAAGCCACCCCAGTTGGCCTCCGGCTGGTGCCACGCCGTCAGCACGCGTGTGAACGTGCCGTTGCCATTGCCGCGCGCGACGTACGTCCGGTTCACCGCGCTCAGCTGGTTCCACACGAGGTCCGCGCGACCATCGCCCGTCACGTCGGCGACATGCAGCTTGTAGCCAGCCCAACCGGACTCCGGCTGGGCCCACCCGGTGAGGGCCCGCGTGAACGTGCCATCGCCATTCGACAGCGCCACGTACGTCAAGTTGCTCTCTCCAATGTTGTTCCACACCAGGTCCGCGCGACCATCGCCATTCACCTCGGCGACGAACAGCGTGAAGCCGCCCCAGTTGGCCTCTGGCTGGTCCCACTCTGTCAGCACGCGCCGGAACGCCGTCTGCGGCGTGTACAGCGCCCTCAGCGCGGTGAGGTCGCCGGAGCTGAACTCGCCCGTTTCGACCGAGCGGAAGCAGGAGTTCATGAGCGAGCCACCGACGACCGCCGTGGTCGGCGTGCCCGGGATGTGGATGGCGCCGATACCGGCGTCACCCTCATCGCCGCCGGTGCCGCAGCTGATGCTGCGGTTGTAGTAGTCCGAGTGGCGGAAGCCGATGGTGTGACCAAGCTCGTGCGTGATGACGTGCTCGATGACGTCGACGCTGTAGGAGGCGAGCCCGCCGCCGATGTTGATGGTGTGGTACGGCAGTCCGCCCGACGGGAACCCGGCGGAGCCTCCGACCACACCCGGCTGGATGACCGCGTTGATGGTGAAGCTGCAGCCGGTGCTCGGCGTGCGCGCCATGGCGAAGGTGAGTGGCAGCTCGTCGTAGTTCTGGATGGCGAGGTCGAGCGCCGTGCTGAACGCGCCGGTGAACGTCGAGCCGTTGATGCAGATCTTCGTCAGCGACGTGCTGACGAGGTTCGTGGTGCGGTACTGCTCCTCGGTGGTGTCGCCGGACTCGAGCATCTCGCGTGACGCGGCCATGGACACCTCGGCGTCTCGCCCGACGTAGACCTTCCCGTCCACGACCATGATGTCGTCGGCCGGGAACCCGGCCTTGACCAGGTTGCTGACGATCTCCCGCGTCTCATCGGGTGGCTCAGCGCACCCGGACACCAGAGCAATGCATCCCGCCGCCAGTACGAGGCTTCTTGCAAACATGGAGACTCCTTTCGGACGTGCATCTCAAGGCACCCGGCTCGGGGCACGCCTTCCCGCGACACGTGCCCAACGGAGTCGGATGGTGGCTTGATACCAGGAATTCCAGAAAAAGCACATAGACAGGTCGGGGGGGGTACGAGGCCCTGGCCATCGTCGAGGTCGGCCACGGTCCACGGGTAGCTCCTGCCCAGCCGTCCCGGCCGCCCCCTTTGGCGCACGTGTCGTCAGCGCGAAGCCGCGTCCGGCGACATGACCACCGCACGGATGTTCGCAATCACCTCATTGGCCGTGTCTTCGAAGAAGAAGGGTGTACGTGGGCGAACTCGATGGTCCTGTGATTGGGAAAGGCCTGCTCACAGCGGGCCAGGTCGGCGCGTGGGAAGCCCGGGTCCTGCATCGGGCGAATGGGAGGGGTGTTGAGGGTGAGGGCTGATGCAGAGGGGGCGAGGAGGGCCGCTGACGGGTGCCGCCGAACTGTGCGCCAGGCGGAGGAAGAGGCCGTGCAGCCTCCTTTGGGCACACGCCAACCCAGACGGCCCCTCCAGCAAGGGAGCAGCAGCGAGTGGAAGTGCGGCGTCACCTGCAACGCCGAGCCGAAGAACGGGATGAACGACACGGCCCCGGCCTGCCCATACTTCCGACTGCTTGACACGCAAAACGAAAGAGCGGTCGTTGGCAATCGAGAGGGGGCAGCCGAGTCACTCCGCCTCGTGACAAACGGCCTCGATGTTGTGACCGTCCGGATCGAGCACAAAGGCACCGTAGTAGTTGGGGTGGTAGTGGGGTCGCAAACCGGGTGCGCCGTTGTCCTTTCCGCCCGCTGCGATGGCCGCCTTGTAGAACGCGTCCACTGCGGCGCGAGAGGACGCGCGAAATGCAATGTGGATGGGCGGCTTGATCGCATCGCCCTGCCTTATCCAAAAATCAGACCCGTCCGCATGGCAGAAGCCTGCACTCTCCCCTTGAGCAGCATGCGTGGCCGGCAGCTCAATCAACCGCGAATGGCCGAGCGGGGCGAGCGCCTGCACGTAGAAAGCCTTGCTTTTCGCGTAGTCGCTGACGACAACGCTCAAGTGATCAATCACGGGAACCCCTTTTGGTTGGCATGACGACTCAATCGTTTTGAAGCGGGAGGACGGCTCAGCGCTCAGGTCGTCGCGCCGGCTTGCGACGCTCCGAGCGGGCTGGCCCGCCATCCTGACGCCGCGCTTCACGCAGATAGTCGATGAACGCGCGCAGTGCCGGCGAGGCGTGCCGGCGCTGTGGGTAGTACAGGAAGAAGCCGGGGAACGGAGTCGAGAACTCCTCCAGCACCGCCACCAACTCACCGCGTGCCACCTGGTCGCGGACGCGGTCGTCCGACAAGGTGATTCCTACCCCGGCCCGCGCAAGGCGCAGATTGAACGCCACGTCGTTGGTGAGGACCCGGGCCGGCACTTCGACGGAGAAGTCCCGGCCCTTCTCGGTGAACTCCCACCGGTACGGGGGCGCCCCCGCGGCCGGGCGCCAGTTGATGCACTCGTGCTCCACGAGCTCGCGCGGGTGCGTCGGCTTCGGGCGCCGGGCGAAGTATGACGGCGCGCCCACCACCAGGAGCCGCAGCTCCCCGGAGACCGGCACCGCGATCATGTCCTTGTCAATGACCTCGCCGAGCCGGATCCCCGCGTCGTACCCCCCGGCAACGACGTCGATCGGCTCGTCGGAGAAGAACAGGTCGAGATGGACGTGCCGGTGCTCGGCAACGAACCCGCGCATCAGCTCGCCCCCCAGGAAGCTCGCGGCAGCCGGCGACACGAGCAGGCGTAGCGTGCCGCGCGGTTCGCCTCCCAGCGCTCCCACCGCGCTGGCAGCGGCGCGCACCTCGGCGAGCGCCGGCCCGACGCTCGCGTAGAGCCGCTCACCCGCATCGGTGAGGCGCAGGCTGCGCGTGGTCCGCTGCACGAGCGTCACGCCGAGCCGCGCCTCGAGCTTGCTCAGCGCCTGGCTCACCGCCGACCCGCTCACGCCGAGCCGCTCGCCGGCCTCGCGAAGGCTCTTCGATTCCGCCACGGCCACGAACACGGCCATGCCTTCGAGTTCGTCGTTCATTCCGAAGCGCAGCTTACGACCGCGTCCAGCATTCACAAATATCGCGAACGGTCCACCCAGGGTTACTCGGAAGGAGCAACCACAGGAGAGAACATGCAAAAGCGCATCCTCGGACAGGGCCACCTCGAAGTCTCGGCAATCGGGCTCGGCTGCATGGGCCTGTCCTTCGGCTATGGCCCACCCACCGACAAGCAGGCGGCCATCGCGCTCATCCGGAAGGCGGTCGAGCGCGGGGTGACGTTCTTCGACACCGCCCAGGTCTATGGCCCGTTCACGAACGAAGAGCTGGTGGGCGAGGCGCTCGCCCCGTTTCGGGACCAGGTGGTCATCGCCACCAAGTTCGGCTGGAACATCGACCCAGACACCGGGAAGCACCACGGCAACGTGAGCAGTCGCCCCGAGCTCATCCGTCGGCTCACCGAGGGTTCGCTGAAGCGGCTCCGCGTCGAGGCCATCGACCTCTACTACCAGCACCGCGTCGACCCCGCCGTGCCCATCGAGGACGTGGCGGGCACGGTGAAGGACCTCATCGCCGAGGGGAAGGTGAAGCACTTCGGCCTCTCCGAGGCGGGTGCCCAGACCCTCCGCCGCGCCCACGCGGTGCAGCCCGTCGCCGCGCTCCAGAGCGAGTACTCGCTCTGGTGGCGCGAGCCGGAGCAGTCGGTGCTCCCGACACTCGAGGAGCTCGGCATCGGCTTCGTGCCTTTCAGCCCCCTCGGGAAGGGGTTCCTCACGGGGAAGATCGACGAGACGACGAAGCTCGACCCCACCGACTTCCGCAACACGCTTCCCCGCTTCGCGCCGGAGAACCGGAAGGCGAACCAGGCAATGGTCGAGCTGGTGACCCGGATCGCCGCGCAGAAGCGAGCCACGCCCGCGCAGGTGGCGCTCGCGTGGCTGCTCGCCCGGAGGCCGTGGATCGTGCCCATTCCGGGCACCACGAAGCAGCACCGCCTCGAGGAGAACCTCGGCGGCGCCACCGTCGCGCTCACCCCGGACGACCTCCGCGACATCGAGGCGGCCTCGGCACACATCACCATCCACGGGGAGCGGTACTCCCCGGCCGGGCTGGCCACCATCGACCGCTGAGCCCCGCGGGATGCTGAAGGAGGAGACCCCAAGCATGACGAGCAGTCGCAGAGCCGCCATCGTCGTCGGCGCTTCCCTGTCGGGGTTGATGACGGGGCTGGCCCTGTCGCGCGCGGGCCTGGACGTCACCCTGCTGGAGCGGGCGGGCACCTTCCCGCGGACGGGGGCTGCCATCGGCCTGGATGCGGGCGTGCTCAGGAGGCTGGCACGGCTCACCGGTTCGACTTCGTTCTCACTGGCGCCGAGTCCCACCTCACTACAGGGGGCGACCTGGTCCGAACTGCACGCTCGGCTGCGTGCGTCCGCCGAATCCGACCCTCACATCGTGCTCCATCACGAAGCCCCCGTGCAGCGCGTCGACCAGGACGCGGATGCCGTATGGGCGGCCACCTCCGACGGCCGGACGTTCCGGGGTGACATCCTCGTCGGTGCCGATGGGCACCGGAGCATCGTCCGCCGGCAGGTCTCGCCCGAGAAGCCCGACGCCACCTTCGCCGGCTACCTCATCTGGCTCGGCCTGGCCGACGAGGCCGCGCTCCCAGCACCCCGGCGCTGGCCTCAGGACGTCGTCATGCTCAGCGGGGCGGACGACTTCATGTTCGGCTACCCGGTCCCCGGGCGCGACGGGTCCCTCGTCCCGGGCTCCCGGCAGATTGGCTGGGCCTGGTACGACGCGGGCCGCAACGACCTTCTCCGCGCCACGGGCTGCGTGGTCGGCGACGTCGTGCACCGCTCCCTCGCTCCTGCCCACATCCCAGCGGCGACGCTCCGCGAACTCGAAGAGGAGGCCCGAGAGCGCTGGCCTTCCCCCTGGCGCGACGCCATCGTGGACTGCCTGCGGCGGCGAGCCCTCATCGGGACGCCGATTGCCGAGTACGTCCCCGACAGGCTCGTTCACGAGCGCCTCGTCCTGGTGGGAGACGCCGCGCACGTGCCGAGCCCGATGACCGGCAAGGGCTTCGCTGCGTCTCTCGATGACGCAGAAGCTCTCGCCGCATCCTTGGCCGCTGCCGCGGGGAGCGCCTCGGTGCCGGATGCGCTTCGTGCCTACGAGCGGAAGCGACTCGAGAGCGTCCGGCGCATGGTGCAGTCGGGCCAGCAGTTCAGCCGTGGCTTCTCCCGAGAAGCAGCGTGAGCACGGAAACCGAACCCCCACAGGAACACGCAATGGAGACAATGACCATGACTGGAACGAGCTCTCTCATCACCTTGAACAACGGTATCCGGATGCCAGCCCTTGGGCTCGGCGTCTTCCAGAGCACCCCAGAGCAGACCGCGGGTGCCGTCGCGTCCGCACTCGAGAAGGGGTACCGGCTCATCGACACCGCGGCGGCCTATTTCAACGAGCGCCAGGTCGGCGAGGGGCTCGCCCGGAGCGGGGTCCCTCGCTCTGAGGTGTTCGTCACGACCAAGCTGTGGATGAGCGACTACGGCTACGAGCAAGCGCTCCGTGGGTTCGACGTGAGCCGGCGCAAGCTGGGCCTCGAGTACGTCGACCTGTACCTGCTCCACTGGCCGGTGCCCACCGACTTCGCGGCGACCGTGGCATCCTACAAGGCGGCCGGGCGCCTGCTCGCAGACGGACGTGTGCGGGCCATCGGCGTCTGCAACTTCGGCCCGTCGCACCTCGCCGACCTGATCGCGCGCACGGAGGCGGTGCCGGCGGTGAACCAGGTGGAGCTGCACCCGTTCTTCACCCAGCGCGCGCTGCGCGAGGCCGCTGCGCGCTACGGCGTCATCACGCAGTCCTGGTCGCCGCTCGGGGGAGTCAACGTCTACGCCGCGAAGGATCCGAGTGTCGCGAAGAGCCCGCTGACGCACCCGGTGGTCGTCGCTCTGGCAAAGAGGTACGGCAAGACTCCGGCCCAGGTGGTGCTGCGCTGGCACATCGAGCACGGGCTCTCCGCGATTCCGAAGTCGGTGCGGCCGGAGCGCATCGCGGAGAACATCGGGATCTTCGACTTCGCCTTGAAGACGGAAGACGTCGCGGCCATCGACGCGCTGGACACCGGCGTGCGCGGCGGCCCCGATCCGGAGATCGTCGACACCAGACTGTTCAACCTTTCGATCCCAGACTGAGCAGTCATCGGGCGGAGGCAACACCGTGCGCAGGAAGACGGTGAGGACGTCCGAGAGCCGTCTTACGTCCTTGAGCGTCGGCCGTGACAGATCCTGCACTCAGTCGAGACCACCGAATCCAGGTCCGGTGCCCGGGCGTGCGTTTCCCTTCCGGGTGGCCATGCCTCCAGGGTTGTGCGCATGGAAGCCCATCTGCTAGGTCTGCCCCACTATGCGAAACCCTCCGTTCGCCCAGGTGGCCCTGCTTCTGGCGCTCGTGGCCTCCGGGGCCCTGGCCCGAGAGCCCGGCCACAAGGTCGTCATCCGGACGCTCCTGGTATCGGAGCACCCGGCGAGAACGACGCCCAACCTCTACGTCTCCGGTCAGGTGGCCACCGTCCTCCGCTTCGAGCAGAACGTGGACCCGGAGAAGACGCGGCTCCTCGCGTGGGAGGGCCGCTTCGAGCCCCTGCTCGTGGGTGGCAAGAAGGTGGTCATCGAGCCGCTACGTGACCTCCATCAGGACGAAGGCGTGCCCCTGCTCGTGACGCTCGCGGACGGAACGGAGCTTCCATTCCTCGTGCAGCCTCCGTGGCGCAAGGATGATGGCCCGGCGCCGTTCACCGACCACCAGGTCAACGTGTTCAAGGACCGCAAGAGCTACGACGCGGTGCTCTCGTCCCTCTATGACTCGCTCAATCGGGAGCGCGAGCTGAGCGAGGAGAACGAGCGGCTCAAGCAGGAGGAGAACTCCGTCGACCACGCCTACGCGACACTGCTCTTGAATGGCGAGGTGAAGAAGACGCCGTTTCGTCAGCAGCGGATGGTGGTCATGAAGAACGAGGACATGGTCACCAAGGTCGAGGTCTTCTCTGGCCCTGGAAAGGCGGCGGTCGTCATCCACCTGACCAACATGGACGCGAGGGCTCGGTGGACCTTCGCTCGCGTCCAGCTGACCTCCGAGTCCACCTACACAGATCGTCCCTTCGCACTGCGGATGAACCGGGCTGACCTCGCTCCAGGCCAGTCGGGGAAGATCTCGGTCGTCGTGGACAAGAGCGCCTTCGAATCAGAGAAGGGGGGTCTTGTCGATCTCGCCCTCCAGCTCTTCCGCGAGGATGGGCTCATGCACGTCGCCGTGCCAATGGACCGCAAGCTCCTCCGGAATTAAGAGTGCGGTTCATGCTCAGGCTCAACGCACTTCTGCTCGGCCCCATCGTCCTGCTCACCTTGTCAGCCGGGTGCACCACGACAGGCGGGGTGGCACTCCGGCCGGATGGAACTCCAGGTCCTCAGGAGTGTCCCGAGGAAGCCAAGCGGGTGATGCGAGCACTGAAGCTGCGAGTGGGAGACGCGGCATGGGTAGAGCTCGACGCGAACCAGATCAAGTCGAAGCCCATCACCCTCTATGACGGGCCCATCGAGAGCATCCTGGAGCAAGACTTCGGCACCCTGGAAACCACGACCCGTCTATACGGGCAGGTCTGGACCGGCGGTCCACAGGTCGTCATCCGGTATTACGAGGCCCACCCGCCGGATACCGAGAAGCTGCCCATCTGCGCGGTCGCCCGATTGAGCGAGAACCAACTCCGGAAGCTCCCGGGCTCCAAGCCTGGAATGGCCATCCTCGAGTTCTCTGTCTCCGGCGTTGCCATCGTCGACGCCTTCCGCTGAACCACGCACCAGACAGGCCGCACTCCGGCGGGGAGGCGCAAGAGCCCCTCTCCCGACGCAACAGTCACTCAGTCGTCGTGCCGCGCGTGGCCCTTCTTCTTCCCGCGCCCCCGGCCGTGGCCATGACCGTGGTCATCATCATCCCAGTCGTCGTCGTCCCAGTCGCCGCGACGGGCCTTCACGTTCTCGTCCACGCGAAGGAGGTTGCGGGAGTACGCGTCGAAGTCCAGGTGCAGCTTGCCGCGTGCGCCGGGCGCGAAGGCGTGGAACTTCACCTTCCACACGTCATTGCCGGTGCGGTGGGCCTCCTTCAGCTTGCACTCGTAACGTCGCGCGCGGCACTCGCGGAAGCCGCGGTCCACGGCCTCGTCGTACGACATGGCCGACGGACGCGGCGGCGGCGGGGGCGGAGGAGGACGCTGCGGACGCGGCGCTGGGCGCGGCAGGGGCCGCGAGTGGACGACACAGCCCGGAGCGAGAAGCAGACCCCCCAGAAGCAGCAGGACGATTCTCATATGGCGCCTATGACGCACGAGCCGCCCCGCGCTTCAAAGCCACGGCGGGTATGGGCCGCCAGACGGAAAGTTACAGCCCCTCAGGCGAGGCGAACGCGGCGAACAGCTCTCCGGCGAGGTAGGCGCGCGAGCCCTTGGCGGCGGGACGGATGTAGTCGTTGAGCACGGCCCCACCCTGGCTGGCCTGGTGCTTCGTGGGCGCGGACAGGTTGAGCCGGCTGCGCGCCACGCCCTTGCCACCGCGGTGGATGAACGTGACGGTGCCGTCCGCGTCCACACCCTCGACGACGCCGATGTGGGTCATCCCATCATTGCGGCGGCCATCGCGGTTGCGGTCATACGTCTCGCGGAAGAAGACGAGGTCGCCCGGACGCGGGGACTGGTGGTGGACGGTGCCCACCTCGATGGCGCGGCGGAAGATGGCGGAGACGGCGTTCTCCCCGGCGAGGAAGCCGTGCGCCACCAGGTCGATGCCACCCGCGAGATACGCGAGACGCACGAAGCCGGAGCAGTCATTGGGCACGCCACGGCTGAGCTTGCGCGCGCCGACGAGCTCGATGGAGCGCTTGACGATGGCGCGCCCCAGCTCCGTCGGAGAGAGCATCTCGTCCCAGAAGCGTCCCGTCGTGTTCGCCGGGCCCGTCACCAGCGCCGCGGCCTGCAGCGCGGCGGCGATCACTCCCGCCGTCACCAGCCGCACCTTCTCCTCCCGCTCGGAGTCCGTCATCGCTTCCGGAGCCGCCGCCACGGGAGTCCCCTCCACCGTCGCCACCGGCACCGTGCTCGCCTGCCCTGCCACGGAGTGTGGGTCGGCGGCCGTCACCGCGTTCCCGGCCGGTGCCACCATCGCCGGAGCCGTGGGCTCCATGGCCACCGGAGGCTCCGCGGCGCGGGTCTTCACGGTGGCACAGCCGACGAGAGCACAGAGGGGAATGGCGGCGAGCAGACGCAGGCGAAGCAACAGCACTCCTCCGGGGGGTTGTTGGGGCTGCATTCAATCCCACGTCCAGGGTGGGCCGCCAAGAACTCTCCGTCTCACCCCTCCCAGGTGGAGAGCATCTCTCGCACCCGCGCGTACCTCTGGAGCAGGGCCGCGCGGTGGGCGCTGAGCATGACCATGGAGCCGATGACGAGCAGGCCCAGCATGAACAGCGACGCGGCGGCGATGCGGTGGTCCCTCATGCCGAAGCGCACGAGGTTGGCGGCGATGCACGTCACCAGGAACGCGGTGCCCAGGTACACGTACGAGCGGATGCGCAGCGCGATGCCGAAGCCCACGCCCACCACGCACAGCACGACGCACAGGAGCATGGAGCCGCCATCGCTGAACATGAGCGGCTTCCACGCGCCCGCCACGTAGATGCCGGTGACGGCCACCGCGCGCAGCCGCGCGTAGGTGTGCTCCTCGATGGAGTCGCGGAACACGCGCAGGAGCGCGAGCAGCGAGAGCCCGGCGGGGATGACGTAGTACTGCGGCTCGCCCGCGCCGGTGCCCTGCCATACCAGCAGCAGCGCGGCGTTGAAGGCCACCACCGCCGCCAGCGACGCCACGCTCCGCCGCGCCGGGTGCGTGCCCAGCGCGGAGAAGTGCGCGGCGTGCCCCACCAGCAGCGCGGCCACCTGGAGCGGCTCGCCCCACGGCGCGGAGAGCAGGCCCGCCAGCGGGAAGAGGAACGCACCCACCAGCGCGGGCCGGCGGAAGGCCTCCAGCCCCGAGCCCTCGCGCTGGACGAAGAAGTAGAGGCCCGTGAAGAGCGCGCCACCCACCAGGGCCGCGAGGCTGTCCGCGACGTCCGGGTGCGCGCCCATGCCCAGCAGGCGCACGGACAGGTAGCCCAGGGCGAGCACCGCCTGCGCGAGGAAGGCGGACCGTTCATCCCCCTCCCCCGCGGCGCGGCGCACCAGCGCGAAGAGCAGCACCGCCAGCGACACGGAGGCGACGAGCGCCTCGCGCAGCGCGCCCTCGGTGGCGCCCAGCAGGGACAGCCCCAGCAGCACCTCGGTGAGCGCCACCACGGTGAAGCCGTGCCCCACGCCCCGGCGAAGCTTCTCCCCCGCCACGAAGAGCGCCAGCGTGGCGAGCAGCGCGCTCGCGGCGCCGAAGTACGGGAGGATGAACTCCGAGCCTCGGCCCGACGAGTACACCGCGCCCAGGTGCATCAGCCACCCGTGCACCGCGGCGAGCGAGGCCAGCCAGCCCACCACCTCGCGCCCGCGCCGCCGCAGCACCACGGTCCACGCGGAGCCCAGGCCGAAGAGGATGCACAGCGGCGTGCCCGCGTGCCTCAAGTCTCGCAGGCCCGCCAGCGACAGCAGCGCCAGCACCCAGCCACCATGGTGCAGCGCCGCGCCCACGCGCACGCCGCGCGCGTCCAGCGCGAAGCCCACGAGGCACAACACCAGGCCCGTCCCGCTGACCACCGCGGGCGCCCACAGCGGCGGCACCGCGGCGATGAGCGACGCGCCCAGCAGCACCGTGGCCACGTTGGCCATCCACCGCTCGCGCGCCACCATCAGGACGGCCGACGTCAGCGCGGCGCCCACCGCCACCGGAAGCGGCAGCGAGCCCACGCCCGAGTCCAGCAACCACCCCGTCAGCAACAGGCCGAGCGCGCCCGCGCTACCGGCCCACAGCGGCTCGCTCCAGGTGCCGTCGAGCTCCGGCAGCACCCGCGCGAAGGCGGCGGAGAGCGCGCGCTGCACGCGGCCGGACTGGCACGCGGCGGACAGCAGCGCCGCGCCGAGCGCCACGGCGATGACGGCCAGCCCCGGCGCGAACGAACCGTCCCGGAAGAACATCCCGCGGTCCAGGCCCGCGGGCGCCAGCGCCAGGGCCCAGACGGCGGGGGTGAGCAGCCAGCGCCGCGACAGCAGGAACGCGGCGGCGGCGAGCACTGCCGCCAGCCCGGCCAGCCGGTCTGTCGAGGGGACGTCCAGCACCGGCAGCGTGGCGAGGACGAGCGCCGCGCTGACGGACGCGAACCGCAGGTGCTTGTCCGGCGGGCAGCGGAAGAAGGCCCAGAGCGCCGCGGGCCGGTGGTGCTCGGCCAGGGCCAGGGCCAGCAGCAGCCCGGTGACGATGGGCCGCGCCTGCGGCACGAAGAGGAGCAGCAGCGCGGAGCCGCAGACGCGCAGGAAGGGCTGGGGCCCGGGCATCAGCACCAGCGCGGCGGCGAGGAAGTACAGCGGCGTGGGCGCACGCCACACCACCATCAGCATCAGTGCCGACGCGCCCGCGAGCGCCCCCTGCATCCACGAGGACAGCGCGTGCCGGGGCTTCTCCTCCGACGAGCGCAGCAGCAGCGACGCCACGGCCGGGAAGTGCTCCACGGCGCGCACCACGGCGAGGGCCACCAGCGGCAGCGCGTTCACCCAGGCCGGCGGACGCCCACCCGCCATGGCGATGCCCACCAGCGAGTAGGGCACCATGAGCGAGGCGAAGAAGGGCTGGCGGTTGGCGCGCGTCCACAGCAGCGGCAGCAACACCGTGCCCGCCAGGAGCAGCGGCAGGCCCGCGTCATCCCACTCCGCCACGGCGATGCCCAACACGATGGCGGCGGACAGCGTGGCGACCATCGCGAAGCGCCCGCCTCCCGCGCCGGTGCGCAGCACGGCGGGCACCTCCTCCAGCACGGCGAGGACGCTCAGCGCGGCGGCCAGGGCCAGGAGTGCCACGGGGCCGAAGCTCGACACGCCCACGGTGGCGTACAGCGCGGCGACGGCGACACTGAGCCCCGCGGGCAGGGCGCGCGCGGTGAGCAGGGCCGCGAGCGCCGCGCCCAGCATGAGGACCCCGTACTGCCGCGACCCACCCACCACGGCGGTGATGAGCGGGAAGAGCAGCGCCACGACGCCCGCGGTGGTGGTGCTGGCGCTCCGTCCCCAGCGCGCGGCGGTGACGGACGTGCCCAGCGACCAGAGGACGAACAGCGCCATGGACAGGGCCGGAGACATCCACCCGCCCCACGGTGAGTAGTACGTCCCGCTATCAGGCAGCAGCGCGAGCGCGGCGATGACCACCGCGAGCGGCCGCACGAAGCGGAACGTGCGCGACGTCACGGCCACGGACGCCGCGGCGGTGAGAATCACCAGGCCCAGGCCCGGCGTCGTGGCAAGAACACCCCACGGCAGCGCCAGCAGCGCGTAGAAGACGGCGGGCACGCCGAGCAGCCGAACCAGCCCCCCACGCTGCCCCAGCAGCGCGAGCCCGAGCGCCACGAGCGCGAGGGCGGGCGCCACCCACGCCAGCGCCACCTCGCTGGCGAGCCGGGGCAGGAGCGCCGCGGCGAGGAACGCGGCATACGCCATGGCCGGTGGGCTCTGGAGGGCCCAGGCCGTGACGAGCGCCGCGGCGCCACACAGCGCCACACCCGTGACGGCCATCGCACTCCCATGGCCGAAGATGCCCATGAGGAATCCCACGGTGGACAGCACGCCCACGGCGGACGCGAGCAGCCAGCGCGTGCGCGCGGTGCACAGCAGGCACACGCCCGCGAGCAGCAGCCCCAGCACGCCGGACACCACCGACGCGGCCTCGGAGCCCAGCAGGGACGCGGCATGGAAGGGCAGGAACATCACCAGCACGGCGCCGACGACCGTCAGGTAGAAGCGCTCCACCAGCAGGCCCACCGCGAGGCACACCACGGCCAGGCCGAGCGCGCTCCAGAAGGCCGGGCGCGCGTCGGGACCGGCCATGCCATGCAGGGCGAAGAGGGGGCTGGCCACGGCGGTGGCGCGCAGCAGCACCTCCGCGAGCGCGATGTCCCGCGCGTTGCCCGTGCGCTCACCGCGCCACAGGCGCCACACCGCGAGCACGGCGCCGGCGGTGACGAAGGGCAACGCGGTCAGCGCGCCGAACTGGAGCGGCAGCGCCTCGTTGACGGGGTAGCCGAGCCGGGCCTTGAGCCTGTCGATGAAGAGCCTCACCGCGCCGGGGATGAGCTGCGCGCTGGAGCCATAGGAGAAGTACGCGCCGACGTAGGCGCCGTACACCCAGGGCAGACGGGCCACATTGCCGCGCGCCAGCGTCACCATCGTCCAGGTGAGGATGGCGGCGGTGAAGAAGAAGCCGGGCGCGGGAGCGGTGGCGGCGGTGATGAGGCAGACCACCTGGAGCGAGGCCACGCCGAGCGCGAGGGAATCCGTGGCGCGCTCCGGCGGAAGCGCGCGGAAGCGCAGCGCGGTGGCGAGCAGGAAGGCGACGAAGGGCGCGTAGGTGCCCGGCGACGGCTCCAGGTCCACACCCACCAGCGCCACGTGCAGCCGCACCGAGTACAGGGCGAGCAGGTAGAGCGGCGCGGCCACAGCGAACACGAGCGCGATGCCCTTGCGTGGCTCGGCGATGGGCCGGGTGGAGAGGACGTAGAACAGCACGCACGGCAGGACGTTGAGCCAAGGCGCGAGGCCGCCGAGCTTCGCGGCGAGCGGCGCGAGTCCCATCATCAACGTGGCCGCGGCGAGGCCGGCCTGGACGAAGGGACGCGAGGGCGCGTCGAAGGCCTCCGCCGGCTTGCGGACGAGGACGGCCGCGACCCCGGACCAGACGAGCAGCGCCGGGACGAGCAGCACGGGTCCGACGCCGCCGAGCTGGAGCGCCTCTCCGAAGTCGAAGGGCCCGAGCGCGATGCCCGCCAGCGGAGCCACCGCCGCGCCGATGAGGCCGAGGATGTTGCCGGGATTGCGCAGCGCCTCGCGCCGCGCGAGGTACGCGCCCCAGATGGAGAAGCCCGCGGCGGAGCCCGCCGTCATTCCGAAGACGGTGAGCGAGCGGACGCTGGAGGACATCCCCGCCCAGCTCTCGAAGACGAAGTACAGGGTGCCGGAGAGGATGAGGAAGGCACCGACGAACCACATGATGCTCTCGTAGAGGAACGGCCTCCACACCCGGTTCCAGGTGGAGGTCTCCTCGACGAGGCGCGCGGTGAGGCTGCGCGGCGCGGGAGGCTCGGCGTACGGCTCCGCGGGATTCTCGGGCAGCGACGTCTCGGGCCACGGCAGGCCCGGGCCGCGCGCCGCATCCGCCTGGGCTTCCGAGCCCGCACCGGAACCGTGAGCAGCCGTCCGGTACGCCGCCGGCCACGCGTCTTCCTTCCCTTCCTCGTCCGCAGCCTGGGAGGCATGGGCCTGCGCCGGAATCTCCCCTGCCTGGGCCCGCGTGCCGCCAGCCGCCTCGTTCGGCGCGTGGGTTTCGGAACCTTCCACTGCTCGCGCGGTGGCGGCGTCTTCCGCTCGCGCATGGACATTCCTCTCGTCCGCTCCGCGCGTGGAGGCCGCGGACTCCGCCGCCGTCACCGGCTCGGAGACCGTCGCTCCCACGGGAGTCGCGCCGACCGCGTCCTCACCCTTCGCATCGAACGCCCCAGGCGCGCCGGCCGGCGTCACCGGCCCCAGCGCCACCGCGGACGCCCCCATCATCGACGGTGCGGAGAACGAAGCAGCCACCTCCCCCGCGGGCGCTGTCTCCGCAACCTCGGTGGAAGTCTCGGCGCGCACGGCCGGGCCCTGGCCCACGGCCCCCGAGGAAGCCTCGGCGACCCCGGCCGCGACCTGCCCTACCGCCTCCGGAGGCGTCTCGGTGAGCACGGCAAGGAGGATGCGGGCCTGCCGCTCGTACCGCTCGGAGATGAACCGCGCGACGTTGCGCGGCACCTCGGAGGTGTCCCAGCGCTTCAGCTCATCCAGGAGGAAGTGGACGTGCGCGAGCTCCGCTTCCACGGCAGCGCGCGGTCTCGCGGTCATCTCCGTGCCGCAGAGCGCGCATCGGCGTGCTTGGCCGAGCCGCTCCTGCCGGCAATCAGGGCAGTACATATCTCCCCCTCGTTACAACTGACGTGCCACCCAGGATGCCCCGGAACCCGGGCCGGAGGAAGCCGCCCTCCCAGTTCCCTCGCGCCGCCCTGTGTATCGCCCCGGTGTCACCTGTGCACCGGGCTGCACACTTGGAAGGCCGATTGAGTCCTGGCGGTGCCACGCCTACCCATGTTCGGTGGCGGCAGGCGACGGACCAGGATTATGCCTGGGGGCCGCCTGCGGCTTCTACCGTTGCGAGGAGAAGCTGGAGCTGGCCGGAGATATCGAGCTGGCACTCTTCCCAGGCGCGCGCCCACCTGCGCCTGCGGCGCCGGGCAGTGGGCCGCGGAGGAACTGGGGAGGCGCGGGAAAGCTCCCCCGCCCTGGAGCGTGAGGTCTCGTGACACATGAGTCGGTACTTCTGGCTGCGCGAGGCTGAGAAGGCAGTAACGGCCAGCTTCGATGCTGCACACAAATGGGGGCTGCCCGGCGCGCGGTGCCACACGTGCGGAACCACGTGGGCGAGTTCAGGGCACCAGTACCCCGCGGTGGACCTGTCGCAGCTGCCCGAGCGTCACGCGTTCGAAAAGGCCAGACCCGAGCCTTTCCCCGAGTTCGCGCGTCTGCGGGAGTTGGTGCGCCCCCTGGCGCCCCCTGATGCCGCGTTGCCACCCGGAACAACCTTCGGTCCCCTGGTAGGCCGTGCCTCCGGGAAGTTCGGCCCGTTCACGTCCCTGGGGCACGTGCTTTGGGTGGTTCGCCGGGATGCACTGGAGCGCCTCCAGGCGGAAGGGGTGCGCGGACTGCAGGGCTGCCGGACGGAGCTGCGGTTCCGGCAGAAGGACCCGCCGGAGCTGCTGGAGCTTCAGATAGAGCCGCACGGCCGGCTCCATCGGGACTGCATTCCGCCCGATGTGCCGCCACCCTGCGCGACCTGTGGCTGGGTGTATTTCCGGCTCCCGGAGGAACCCATCCTGGATGCGGCCTCGCTGCCCACGGACCTGGACCTGTTCCGCGTGGGCAACTACGCCACGGTGATTGTGGGCACCGAGCGCTTCATGGACGCCGTCCGCCGCCTGGAACTGCCCGGCATCACCTTCCACGAGCTGCCCACCCGCTGAAGGTGCTGGAGCGCGGCACACACACAGCCTGCCCCTGGCCCCCGGGCGCGGGCTGTGGAACGTTGCGGCCCCCATGAGCACGAGCATGGAAGACCTCATCATCCGTCCCATCGAGCCCCGGGACGACGCGGCGGTGGCCGCCATCATCCGCACCGTGATGCCGGAGTTCGGCGCGGACGGCCCCGGCTTCGCCATCCACGACCCCGAGGTATCGACGATGAGCGCCGCGTACTCGCGGCCCCAGCACGCCTACTTCGTACTGGAGCGCGCGGGCCGCGTCATCGGCGGCGCCGGCATCGCCCCCCTGGAGGGCGGCGACCCGGGCGTCTGCGAGCTGCGCAAGATGTACTTCCTCCCCGAGGCCCGGGGCCTGGGCGCGGGCGAGCGGATGCTCCGCCGCTGCCTCACCTTCGCGCGCGAGGCGGGCTTCCGGCGCTGCTACCTGGAGACCCTCGCCGGGATGCAGCAGGCCCAGAAGCTCTACCGCCGCCTGGGCTTCGAGCCGCTCTGCGCCCCCATGGGCAAGACGGGCCACTTCGGCTGCGACAACTGGTACGCGCTGGATTTGACGAAGCCGGCCGCCTGACCTCCAAGGTCTCCCGCGCACCACACTACCCTCTCGCCTCCCTGCCCTCCCGGCGGCCCCGGGGGCGAGCCTGGGCCGTGCCGCGCCTCCGTCCCCATCCTTCGGGGACAGGAGGCGAACCATGGCGAAGAAGCAGGACAAGGGTCAGGGACGGATGGACGCGAGGGACGAGCCCGAGAGCCAGCCTCGCAAGGCGGACTCCGGGGACGTGTCGGGCCAGGGCCGCGAGCGCCGGGACGATACGGACGTCTACCCCGCCAATCGCAACGCCGGTGACTTCGGCACCCACGGCGGCCCGAACAAGAACGGCGAAAAGCGCTCGGATGACCTCGGCCCGGAAACCCAGGACGTCTAGCCGGCGCGCCCCCGCGCGCGTGAGCGCGAGGACGGTCCGTCCACCCCCGGAGCAGGCACCGGGGGTGGTGGCCGAGCCGCCGCCCCGCCCGGACAAGGCCCCCTTCGACATCGACGAGGTGCTCCCCCGAATCCGCGAGCAGGTGCGCGGCTTCGCGGACGCGGCCATGTTCGCGCTCGCGGCGCGCGGCCATGACTCGCTCTTCGAGCAGCTCGTGGCCTGCATCCTCTCCATCCGCACGCTGGACGAGGTGAGCCTGCCGGTGTCGCTGGCCCTGCTGGGACGCGCTTCCACGCCCGAGGCCATGGCCCGGCTGACGCCGGAGGAGATTGACGACCTCATCCGCCCCGTCACCTTCCACGAGCCGAAGGCGCGGCAGATTCACGCCATCGCCGTGCGGACGCGCGACGAGTTCGGCGGGAAGCTCCCGTGTGACGCGCGGGTGCTCCAGTCCTTCAAGGGCGTGGGCCCCAAGTGCGCGAACCTGTCGCTCGGCATCGCCTGCGGCCACGAGGCCATCAGCGTGGACATCCACGTGCACCGGGTGACGAACCGCTGGGGCTACGTGACGGCGCGCACGCCAGAGGCCACGCTGGAGGCGCTGGAGGCCCAGCTCCCCCGCGCGTACTGGGTGGAAATCAACCGGCTGCTGGTGCCCTTCGGCAAGCACGTGTGCACGGGCGCGAGGCCCAAGTGCTCCACGTGCCCGGTGCTCCAATACTGCCGACAAGTGGGCGTGACGGACCCGCGCTGAAGCGCGGGCTACCGGTCCCGTCCCACGAGCTGCGTGGCCCGCCGCGCGGCTCGCCGCCACGGGTTGGTGCGGCCCCCGTTCTCCAGCGTGATTTCCTTCGAGTGCCGCAGGTCCTTCGCCCAGCACCGCTGCAGCTTGCGGACGAACTCCGGGTCGGAAATCACGAGCGAGCCCTCGCCCAGCTTGTTGAGCGACAGCGAGTCCAGGTTGGTGGAGCCCACCACCGCGAGCCAGTCGTCCACGAGCATCGTCTTCGCGTGCATCATTGATGGCTGGTACTCGTAGATGCGCGCCCCCGCGGCCAGCAGCCGCTCGTAGGTGGAGCGCTGCGACGCGCGGATGATGGGCACGTCGTGCACCGGCCCCGGCCCCAGGATGCGCACCTCCACGCCCTGGCGGAGCTTCTCCTCCAGCTGCTCCAGAATCGCGTTCGGTGGCGTGAAGTACGCGTTGGCAATCCACAGCCGCTCGCGCGCGGCGGCGATGACCAGGCGCACCATGCGCTCGGCGTCGGTGACGCCCAGCTTGCCCGCGCTGTCGACGAAGCCCACGCTCGCGCACTCCTCCCCCACGTGCGTCTCATCGGGAGGTGGGAAGGCGCTCGGCGGCAGCAGCCCGCCACCGGCCTCCTGCCAGTGCCGCGAGAAGGACAGCTGCATGCGGAGCACCTCGGGGCCCTCGACGCGCACGCTGGTGTCGCGCCAGTTCTCCGGCTTCAGGCCGTCGCCCTCCCACACCTTCCAGATGCCGAAGCCGCCCGTGTAGCCGATGCGTCCGTCGACGACGACAATCTTGTTGTGGGTGCGCCCCAGGAGCCGGCCCATCACCTTGCCCGCGAGCAGCCGGTAGTAGTGCACCTCCACGCCGGCCTCGGTGAGCACCTTCTCCACCTGGAGGTCGAAGTCCTTGTCGCCGGCGACCTCCTCGCTGCCCACCGGGTCCACCACCACGCGGCACTGCACGCCCGCGCGAGCGCGCTCCACCAGCGCCTCCACGATGCGGTCCGACACGCCGCACGGCCGCCAGATGTAGACGAGGATGTGGACGCTCTGCTTCGCGTTGCGGATGTCCTCCAGCATGCGCTCGAAGACGGTGCCGTTCTCCAGCAGCTCCAGCCGGTGGCCCGGCATCAGCCCCACGCCGACGGACTGGTACAGCGCGAAGGAGAAGCCCGTGGGCCCGGGGGGCAGCATGAAGGGCCCCTGCATCTCGTGCCGGGCCCGCTCGCGGTCGCTGTCGAGGAAGTGTGCGCCAGCCTGCGGCAGCAGCTCCTCCAGTTCCTGCATTTCGTCCATGCGCGGCAACGTGGGGATGCTTCCCTGCCCCCGGCAACGCACGCCCGCCCGCCTGCCCACCAACGGACGGAGCGTCTTCTCCGGTTGCCGGCCGGCGCCGGGCTGTCCAGACTGCGCCCGTCCCCTTGCCTCCTGGAGAGCCGACCATGATGGTGGATGAAGGCCGCCCCACGGCGCACGAACTGCTGTCGCTGCCCCGCCTCGCGCCGCTGGTGCCCATGCTGTACGTGGCCTGGACGGACGGCGAGCTGAGCGCCAACGAGCTCCGCGCCCTGGGCGAGGCGGCCCGCCAGCAGCCCTGGCTGGATTTGCGCTCCAACGTGGTGCTCGCCCGCTGGCTGGACCCGGTGCTGCCGCCCAGCCCCGGGGAGCTGGCCGTGGTGAAGGACCACATCCGCCGCACCGCCGAGCAGCTCTCCCACAGCAGCCACCAGAGCCTCGCGGAGCTGGGCGCGCAGCTCGCGCAGGTCATCAGCGGCTCGGACGGGCTGCCCGCCCCCATGCCGGAGCTGTCCCGGGCGCTGTCCCAGCTGGAGCAGACGCTGGGCATCTCCGGCCGCGAGGCGGTGCGCTCGCTGGTGCCCCACGCCGCGCCCGCTCCCACGCACGAGGGCCCCACGGAGACGACCTCCTTCGACCCGGAGGCGCTGCGCGCGGTGCTGGACCGCAAGTACCCCGAGGCGCGCCAGAAGGTGCGCGCGTGGCTCGCGGACCCGGCCTTCCGTTACACGTCCACCCGGGACACCACGGCCTACCGCGACCAGGTCTTCAAGTGGCTGAAGTCGATGGCGGACCAGGGCCTGGGCCACATCGCCTTCCCGGCCGGCGACGAGACGGGCGCGGACCTGGGGGCCTTCATCGCCGCCTTCGAGACGCTGGCCTTCTTCGACCTGAGCCTCGTGGTGAAGGCGGGCGTCCACTTCGGCCTGTTCGGCGCGAGCATCCTCTTCCTCGGCACGGAGAAGCACCACCGCGAGTACCTGCCGAAGGTGGCCTCGCTGGAGCTGCCGGGCTGCTTCGCGATGAGCGAGCTGGGCCACGGCTCCAACGTGCGCGACGTGGAGACGGTGGCGCGCTACGACGCGGAGTCCGGCAACTTCGTGGTGCACACGCCGTCCGACAACGCGCGCAAGGAATGGATTGGCAACGCCGCGCGCCACGGGCGCATGGCCACCGTGTTCGCGCAGCTGGAAGTGGGCGGCAAGGCGCTGGGCGTGCACGCGCTGCTGGTGCCACTGCGCGACGAGGCGGGCCGCCTGCTGCCGGGCGTGCGAATCGAGGACTGCGGCGAGAAGATGGGCCTCAACGGCGTGGACAACGGCCGCATCTGGTTCAACCACGTGCGGGTGCCGCGGGAGAACCTGCTGGACCGCTTCGGGCGCGTGGACGAGAAGGGCGAGTACACGAGCGACATCCCCGGCGACTCCAAGCGCTTCTTCACGATGCTGGGCACGCTGGTGGCGGGCCGGGTGAGCGTGGCGTGCGCGGCGCTGAGCGCGGCCAAGAGCGGGCTGACCATCGCCGTGCGCTACGCGGAGCTGCGGCGCCAGTTCGGCCCGGTGGGCGCGCAGGAGGTGCGGCTGCTGGACCACCAGACGCACCAGGCGCGGCTCCTGAAGCCGCTGGCGAAGACGTACGCGCTGGACTTCGCGCTGGAGCACCTGGTGGAGCGGTACGTGAAGCGCACGGAGGAGGACGCGCGCGAGGTGGAGGCGCTGGCGGCGGGGCTGAAGGCGTACGCCACGTGGCACACCACCGCGGTGCTCCAGGAGGCGCGCGAGGCGTGCGGCGGCCAGGGCTACCTGGAGGCGAACCGGCTGCCGGCGCTGAAGGCGGACACGGACGTGTTCACCACCTTCGAGGGTGACAACACGGTGCTGATGCAGCTCGTCGCCAAGGGCCTCCTGACGGGCTACCGCCAGCGCTTCGAGGACGACCGCGTCTTCGCGGTGCTGCGGCTTCTGGCGGACCGGGCCACGGAGGCGGTGACGGACCGCAACCCCTTCGCGGCGCGGCGCACGGACAGCGAGCACCTGCGCGACGGCGACTTCCAGCTCCGCGTGCTGCGCTACCGGGAGGAGGACCTGCTGGCCTCGGTGTCGCGGCGGCTGCGCAAGCGGCTGGGCGCGGGAGTGGAGGCGTTCGAGGCGTTCAACCAGTGCCAGGAGCACCTGCTCGCGCTGGCGCACGCGCACGTGGAGCGGCTGGTGCTGGAGCAGTTCCTCAAGGGCGTGGCCGCCGTGCAGGAGCCGGGGCTGAAGACGGTGCTCGGGCGGCTGTGCGACCTCTACGGCCTGTCCTGCCTGGAGTCCGCGAGCGGCTGGTTCCTGGAGCACGGGCTCCTGGAGGGCTCCAAGGCGAAGGCCATCCGCAAGGAGGTGGAGCGGCTGTGCGCGGAGGTCCGACCGGACGCGGTGGCCCTGGTGGACGCGTTTGGGATTCCGGACACCAGCCTCGCGGCGCCCATCGGATTGGGCCGGCTTGCGCCATGAACGGAGCGGCCGGAGCTCACCCTCCGGTCGCTTCCCCCTCCGCGGGCTGCGCGGACAGGCGCTCCAGCGTCGTCAGCCAGCTCGCGAAGTGCGGGCACTCGCGCCGGACGGCCTCCAGGCCAATGCGACTCACCGCCGCGGGGCCGAAAAAGGTCTTGTCGTACCTGGGGAAGAGCTGGAGGAGACGCTTGGACGGAGCGGTCTCCGGTGAATCGTTGATGTGCTCGGGAGTCTCGAACGCGCCGCGAATCTTCTGGAGCTGCTGCAGCTCCGAAGGGGTGGCGCCAAGAACGTACCCCGTCGTCGCCACGTCACTGAAGAGGAGCGCCTCGAACTCGTGAACCTGGAGGTACGGCATTGGCGTAGCTGACCAGACCGCCCCGGAAGATTCGCTCCTTGCGGCGCCCCGTGGCGACACAGCGCGCGGCGACGAAGACCTGACGTTCGCCCAGATGCGGAGCGAGCAGGTCCCGCACGAAGGTCTCCTCGGTCTGCCCCTCGACGATGATGTTCAGCCGGATCACCGCGAAGGCCTCCCTCCCAGGACGTTCTTCATCCACAGCTCGCCCAGGCTGTACTCCTCCATCCACTGCGCGAACTCCTCGGTGGAGAGCCGCTTGAAGACGGACTGCCCGTCGCGGCGCTCCACGACAATCAGGTCCTCCAGCTCCAGCAGGTCGATGAGGGTCACGGACTGGGTGGCGAGGATGAGCTGGGTCCGGGTCGAGGCGCTCCGCAGCAGGGAGGCCAGGACGTTGATGGCGTAGGGATGCAGGCCCAACTCCGGCTCATCGATGAGGATGGTGGAGGGCAGCTCCGGCTGGAGCAACAGCGTCGCGAGGCAGATGAAGCGCAGCGTGCCGTCAGAGAGTTGGTGCGCCAGGAATGGGAAGTCCGAGCCCTGCTCGCGCCACTCCAGCTGGATGGAGTTCGGGGCCAGCGGAGAGGGACGCAGCATGAAGTCATCGAAGGTGGGCATCACCAGCCGGACCGCATCCCGGATGCGCTCGTACTCGGCCCCGTGCTGCACCTTGAGCCGATAGAGAAACGCCGCGAGGTTGCCCGCGTCGGACCGCAAGAAGAGGTTGTCGTTGAGGGCCCCTACCCCTTTGACATTCGCCGCGTCGCTTGTGTCGTGGAAGTGGTACACCCGCCATGCCTGAATGGCCGGAACAATGGCGGAGTAATACTCGGGCACCCCGATTTGAAGGCTCGGCGCGTGACTCTCGACATGCGCCGTTCCCAAAGAGTCCGCCATGGGCACCGTTCCGCCTGTGAAACGGAACAGCTCGTTGTGAAAAATCAGCCGGTTATCCACCGTGGGAACGAGGCTGAAGAGATAGCCGTTCTGGCCAAAATAGAGCTCCGCTTCTAGCCGGGCCGTCGTCCTGCGCCCGAAGTGAAGCAGCGCATCTGGCCCACCTCGTTGGGCTACATGAAGCTGAAGCCTCTTCTCGATCAGCTCATTCAACAGCCGGAAGAACGCGATGAAGTTGCTCTTGCCCGCGCTGTTCGCCCCGATGAGCACATTGAGCCGGCGCAGTTCCAGTCCCTCCAGCGACCGGATCGACTTGAAGCCCTTGATGGTCAGCTTCTCGAGTTGCGACATGACGGCCTTGCTCCCGGAGTCGATGCGGCGCGACGACAGCCCCACTCGACCGGTAGCAAACGGCTGGGGCATCCGGCCCCGCTTATCGCATCCGCCCCTCCATCAGGGAAGGACTGGCGCGCGCCGAGGCGGTGCGGAGGACCCAACACGCCGCCCTGCCCGTAGGCCGGCTTGCGCCATGAGGTGAACGTTTCCCGGCCCCGGGGTGCTGACGCTCCTGGGGGGCGTGTACAGACTCCGGGGCCATGAAACGACACGTGACGATGCTTTTGTGCGCCCTGGGACTCTCCGCCTGCGCCACCGTGTCTCCGGTGGAGCACGCCGCCCTGCTCGAGGAGCAGAACAAGCAGCGGGCGCGGATGCTCACCGAGGAACTCTACAACCTGCGCAAGCTGGACCGCATCCCCGAGTTCATCGCCGAGGACTTCGTGGACCACTCGCAGGACACGCCCTCGGGCGTCACGGGCCCCGCGCTCGTGCGCCAGCAGGCGGAGGCCAGCTTCCAGGCGTTCCCCGACCTCAAGTTCGACATCCTCCACGTCGTGGCGGACGGAGACCTGGTCGCGGTCCACTGGAAGGCCCTGGGCTCGGACCCGAAGAACCTCGACGCGGCCGGCAAGCCGAAGCCGCTCACCCTCAACGGCCAGTCCCTCTACCGCATGCGCGAAGGCAAGGTGGTGGAGGCCTGGGACACCACGGACCGCCTCTCGCCGCTCCTCCAGCGCGGCTACAAGGTGGTGCCGCCGACGCCCTGACGTCGGAGGCCCACCGGGTAGTTCAGCGCCGGCACCGGGGTTGGAACGATGCGGTCCACGCCCGTTCCGTCCCCAATCATTCCCCACTCATTGCTTCCCCAGACCCAGGCGGTGCCATCCCGCCTCACCGCGAAGCTGTGGGACCAGCCGGCCATCACGGAGACCACCTCGCCAAGCCCATACGCCCGCACGGGCACCGCGCTGCCGCGGGTCGAACCGGTCCCCAGCTGGCCTCCGGCGTTGCTGCCCCAGGCCCAGACCGTCCCGTCCCGCGCCAGGGCCATCGTATGGTTGCCGCCTCCGAAGACGCCGACGGCGCCCCCAGGCACCGAGACCTGCACGGGCTCGGGGCTGTCGAACGTCGTTCCATCTCCGAGCTGCCCCAGGTCGTTCCGTCCCCAGGCCCACACGGTGCCGTCCCGCTTCAGGGCCACGGTGTGGTCTCCGCGGGAGGTCACCGAGGCGACGCCCGTCATCCCCAGGACCTGCGCGGGCACCGGCCGGCTCTCGAACGTCTCATCCCCCAGCTGGCCATTCCCGTTGAACCCCCAGGCCCAGACCGAGCCATCCCGCCGCAAGGCCACGGTGTGAATCGAGCCCGCGACCACGGAGACGACGTTCGACAAGCCCTTCACCTGGACGGGACGGAAGCGGTGGACGGTGCTCCAGTCCCCCAACTCTCCGCTGGTGTTGTGTCCCCAGGCCCAGACCGTGCCATCCCGCCGCAGCGCCACGGAGTGGTGCCGCCCCGCGTCGATGGCGGTCACCTCGGAGAGGCCCTGGACCTGGGTGGGCACCAGCCGGGTGTCGGGCGCCGTCTCTCCAATGCCGAGCTGGCCCCACTCGTTCAGCCCCCATGTCCAGACGGTGCCATCCTGCTTCAGCGCCACGGTGTGGTAGGCGCCCGCGGCAATGGCGACGACACCGGTGAGGCCCGGTACCGGCACGGGCACGTCACGGCGGGTGGCCGTGCCATCCCCGAGCTCGCCCCACCCGTTGCGTCCCCACGCCAGCAGCGTTCCATCCGGGCGCAGTGACACGGCGTGGAACTCCCCCGCGGAGAAGAGCGCTTCGTCCACGCCCCCGGAGCAGTTGTTGTCCTTGCCGTCGAGCATCTCGAGCAGGCCTGGGCCGCGCTCCGGGTCGCCGTCGTCACAGTCTCCCGCGCGAGCGACATGTGCCAGCGGCGGCCCGCAGGCCCTCACCGCGGCGCCCGCTCCCACTCCGTCGCCATCCGCGTCCAGATAGAAGTCGCTCACCGCGAGCTCTTCATCGATCTGACCATCGCAGTCGTTGTCGACGACGTCACACACCTCCGTGGCGCCTGGGTGGACCAGCGCGCGGAAGTCGTCGCAATCATCGTTCACCCGGGAGTAGCTCGCGGGCACCTGCTCACAGAAGCTCCGGGCCTCCGCGCCGGGAGCGCCGTGCCCGTCTCCATCCGCGTCGGGGTACGCCTGGATGAGCGCCGTCGGGCACTGGGTCCCCGCGTCTCCCTCCTGCGGGCAGACCCCTCGCGCGGCACACTTCTGCTGCCATTCCTTCTCAATCTCATCGAGACTCGGCACGACACAGCCCGCGCCCAGGAGGAGCAGTCCTCCCACCATCAGTGCGATGCGAATCATTGCCACTCCCGGAGCGCGGTGCTGGGAACTCAGGCCTTGCCGTCCAGCATCTTCAGCGTCGGGGTGTGGACGTACTTGAAGTAGTCCGGGCTCGGCAGCGGGCGCAGCTTCGCGCTCTTGCTGCCCGAGTTGTCGTAGATGTAGTGGACCCCGTTCTTCTTCCCGGCGTAGATGCCGCCGTGCCACTTGTCTCCCCAGGCATGGCCCTCATGGGTGGAGAGGACGGCGCCCGGCTTGAGCTTGTCCCAGTCGATGCGGCTCCAGTTCTTGCTGCCGCTCTTGCTGCCCGCGTCGTCCACCGGCAGCGGGGACTTGCCCTGCTTCTTGAGGATGGGGTTCCAGACCCGCCGCACGAAGCCGTAGCAGTCGTTCTTCCCATCGAAGCGGTAGCCGCCGGTCCGGTTGATTTCCTCGCCCTCCGTCTTCGCCTTCTTCATCACGTCCGAGCTCTTGATCGGCCCCCCATCCCCGCCCTTCGTGTCCTTGGCGTTGGAAGCCTTGTCGGTCCCCTTGGAGCCGTCGACGAAGGTGTCCCCGGACGAGACGTTCTTGGACTTCTTCGTAGGCGTGCCGTCGAACCCATCCGTCTTGCCGGGAATCCGCAGCGTGTCCTTCGCCCGGATGACGTTCGCGTCCTGGATCTTCGGGTTCGCCTTCATCAGCGCGCTGACGGTGGTCTTGTTCTCCGCGGCGATGCGCGACAGCGTCTCACCTGCCTTGATGCGATGGATTTCCATGGGAGTCTCCGGGGAAGGGGTGCTTCGGGTTCGCGGTGATGAAGAGGGAATGACCCGTCCCCCGTTCCAAAAATGGCCGAGGTCATTCCAGCTCCGCTTCGCGCCCCGTCTCCTCGTGGGCGGAGGCGAGCTCCCTGCGCTTCGGCTTGAGCCTGTCGATGTCCTTCTGCGTGAAGGGGGGCCGCACCTTCTCCTGGGTCGCCAGCGTGTTCGCCTCGCGCATGGCGTCCTCGGCCCGCTTCGCCGTCAGCGCTACGCGCTCCTCGGCGGCCCGGAGCTTCCTCTCCTCGGTGGCGGCCTTCTCGGTGGCCTGCTGGCGCTTCTTGTCTGCGGCGAGGGCCGCCGCCAGGGACTTCTTCGCGGCCGCGGGCGTCTGTCCCGGTTGCCGCGCGGCCTCGCGCGCATCAGCGGCGGTCCTCTCCTCGGCCACCTGCTGTTGGCGAGCGGCCGCGGCGGCACGCCAGGCGACCAGGGAGATACGACGCGCGGCCCCGGCGGCACGACGCGCGGCCTCCGCGGCACGCAGGGCGTCCTCGGCCTCCTGTCGGGCTTCCTCGATATGGCGGGCGGTCTCCGACGTATTCACACCTGACTTGCAGAGACCATCCGATGGCGGAACACCCCCCATGGAAAATTCCTCTTCTGCCAGGAGCAGCCCCAGCGCTTCGGGCGGAAAGAGGAAGCGGCGCGGACCGCGTTCCAAAAAAGTCTGGACCCCCCTCGTGACCAGCGGCACCTACGTTTGACACAGTGCGAAACGTGAACTCCGTGGTGGCGCCCCCATGAATGCGTGCCCCCAAGACACGACGCTGAGCGACCTCCTGGCGGGGTTGCTCTCCGACGAGCAACGGGCCGACGTCCTCGCCCACGTGGAGGACTGCTCCGATTGCCAGTGGGTGCTGGCGGCGGGGGATGGCGCCCGGGTGCTGAACAGCCCCTCGGCGAGGCTCACGCTGGAGCGCCCGCCGCCGCTGGCGCGCGGCTCCACGGTCTCCCGGTTCGTGGTGCGCGAGTGCATCGGCGCCGGAGCCATGGGGGTGGTGTACGCGGCGGATGACCCGGAGCTGGGCCGCCCGGTGGCGCTCAAGGTGCTGCGCCCCGAGGGACGCCATCACGAGGAGCTCCAGCAGCGGCTGCTGCGCGAGGCGCAGGCGCTGGCGCGGCTGTCCCACGCCAACGTCGTCACCCTCTATGACGTGGGCACCTTCGGCGACGGCATCTTCCTGGCCATGGAGCTGGTGGAGGGCACCACGCTGGCCGAGTGGATGAACCCGCCGCGTCCCTGGCGAGAGGTGCTGCGCGTCTTCGTGGAGGCGGGCCGGGGTCTGGCGGCGGCACACGCGGCGGGACTGGTACACCGCGACTTCAAGCCCGCCAACGTCCTCCTCGGGAAGGACGGCCGGGTGCGCGTGACGGACTTCGGCATCGCCCGGCTGCTCCACCAGCAGGAGGCCCCCGCCGCGCCAACGAATCCCGAGGCCCCCATTCCAGCCACGGGCCGGCTCACCCGGACGGGCCTCGTGCTGGGCACCCCCGCGTACCTCGCCCCGGAGCTGCTGCGCGGTCAGCGCGCCGACGCGCGCTCGGACGAGTTCAGCTTCTGCGTCGCGCTCTACGAGGCCCTCTTCGGCCTGCGTCCCTTCCACGGGGAGACGCTGAGAGAGCTGGCCCAGGCCATCCAGCAGGGCCGGGTGCGCCCGCCCGGGCGCGAAGTGAAGGCCCCTGCCTGGGTGCGGCGCGCGGTGCTCCGCGGGCTGCGCGCCGAGCCCGACGAGCGCTTCCCGTCCATGGACGCCCTGCTGGCGGCCCTCACCCCGCCGCGGAGGATGCTCGCGCGGGTGGTGGCCACCGCGACGGTGACGGGCGTGCTGGGGGCGCTCGCGGCCTACGGGGTGACGCACCGGCGCGAGGCGCGCTGCGAGCAGGAGGTGGAGAAGCTCGCGGCGGCCTGGAGCCCCGAGCGGCGGGAGCGGGTGCGCGCGGCCTTCCTCGCCACGGGTGCGGCCTTCGCCGCGCCGGCCTGGGAGCGGCTCTCGACGGCGCTGGACGCCTACGCCACCCAGTGGCGCACGCTGCGCGCCGAGGCCTGCGTGGCCGCGGACGACAGCGACACCGCGAAGGGCGCCTGGCAGACGTCCGCGTGCCTGGACGCGCGGCTGTGGCAGTTCGCCGCGGTGACGGAGTTGCTGGAGAAGGCAGACGTGGTGACGGTGCAGCACGCGCACCAGATGGCGACCTCCCTGGAGGGGCTCAACGGCTGCCGGGACGCGCCCGGCCTCTCCGCCCGCCCGCAGCCGCCCGACCCCCTGCGCCCGCGCGTGGAAGCGGCACGGCGGAAGCTGGCGCAGGCCCGCGCCCACCTCCTGTCGCACCGGTTCAAGGAGGGCCTCGCGGTGACGACGGCCCTCCTCGAGGACATCCAGGGGCTCGACTACAAGCCGCTGCGGGCGGAGGTGCTCAGGGCCCACGGCGAGCTCCTCGGGGCCCTCAACAAGACGAAGGACGCGGAGGAGGCCGACTACCAGGCCCTGTGGGCGGCCGAGGCCGCGGGTGACGACGAGACGGCGGCGCGGGCCTTGATGGAACTCATCTGGGTGGTGGGCGAGGAGCAGTCCCGCTTCGACGAAGCGGAGAAGCTCATCCGGCACGCCCAGGCCGCCCTCGAGCGACTGGGGCGAGAGCGCTTCCCGGACATCACCACGGACCTGCACACGCGCCTGGCGTCGCTGAGGCAGATGCAGGGCCGCCTCGCCGAAGCGGAGAAGGAGGCGCTCCAGGGCCTGGCTTTCTCGCGCGGGAGGAATGGCCCGGACAGCCTCCGCACGCCCAACCTCCTCCACCTGCTGGGACGCATCCGCTCCGGCCAGGGCCGCTATGAGGACTCGCTGAAGCTCCACCGCGAGGCCCTGGAGATACGCGGGCGCCTGATGGGCTCCGGCAACCCGGCCCTCGTGACGTCCTACAACCGTGTCGCCACCGCCTCACTCCAGGTGGGCCGGCACACCGAGGCCGTCAGCGCCTGGCGCAAGGCCCTGGCCCTCCAGGAATCCACCTCCACCCCGGAGACCACCCAACTGGGGACGGTGCTGCTGAACCTCGGCGGCGTCACGCGCATCGAGGGCCGGCTGGAGGAGGCACGGTCCATGACCGAGCGGGCGCGCGCCATCTTCGAGAAGGCCCGGGGCCCCAACCACCTCACCGTCGTGTTCGCGCTCGTGGAGCAGGCGCGCATCACCAGCGACGCGGGCCAGGATGCCAAGGCACTGGCGCTCGCCACCGACGCCCTGGAGCGCATCCAGCGTTCGCAGGGCCCGGACACGCCGCGCGCCTCCCTCCCGCTGACCCTCCGGGGGCAGCTGTATCTGAAGACGGGCCGCCACCCCGAGGCCCGGCGCGACCTGCTGGACGCGCTGAAGCGGATGGAGCAGGAGCATGGCCCGGAGGGCGGTCACTCGGTGTCGGCGCTGCTGCCCCTGGCCGAAGTGGCCCTGGCGACGCGGGCTCCGAAGGAGGCGCTCGCGTACTGCGAGCGCGCACGCAAGGTCACCGAGAAGGTCCAGGGCCTGGAGTCCCCGGAGGCCGCCAGCGCCCTGACCTGTGCCGGCAAGGCGCACCTGGCGCTGGGCGCCGCGGACGAGGCCGTGCCGTTGCTGGAGCGTGCCCGGCGCATCCAGAACCGCTGGGGCGAGCCCGGTGACAAGGAGGAGGCTGGGAGGACGACCTTCCTCCTGGCCCGGGCGCTCCTGGAGACGCGCACCGCCCCGGACCGGAAGCGGGCGCTGGAGCTGGCCGAGGAGGCCCGCGCGCGACTGGAGTCCGCGGGCGTCCGGGGCCGGCCGGAGCTCCAGAAGGTGCTGGCCTGGCAGCGGCGGGAGGCGAAGCCATGAGCGACGAACGGAAGACGGGCGCCCTGGCGGCGCTGCTGCGCGAGCACGTCTCACGGGAGCAGCGCGCGGAGCTGGCGAGCGTGGAGGGGCTGGAGGCGCTGCTGCGAGGGCACGTCGAGGCGGCCCGCGCGGCGTGGCCCTCGCTGACGCTGCCGGCCGAGGACTACGTGCGGCACCTGACCCGGCACCTGCCCACGGGCAAGGCCGCGGAGGTGCTGCGCATCCTCCACGGCGCCGACCTGTACCTCGCGTGCGCCTGCGCCCAGGGGGAGCCCGCGGCGCTGCGGGCCTTCGAGCAGGACGTCCTCCGCTACATCCCCGCCCGGCTCGGGGCGCTGTCACCCAGCATGGTGGAGGAGGTGCTGCAGGTGCTCCGCGAGCGGCTGCTGGTGGGCGGCGCGGGCGCACCTCCCCGGATTGGAAGCTACGCGGGCCGGGCGCCGCTGTTGACGTGGGTGGGCATCGTCGCGGCGCGCATCGCCGGAGAGCTGGTGGAGCGCAACGGGCGCGAGCTGCTCGTCACCGAGTCCCCACAGGTCTTCGCGCGGATGCTGGCCACGGCCAACCCGGAGCACGAGGTCCTTCGGGAGGACGCGCGCCAGATGTTGGTCGAGGCCATCCAGAAGGTGGTGGCGACGCTCTCCGCCCAGGAGCGCGCCCTGCTGCGCCTGCACTACTTCCATGGCTTCACCATGGACCGGCTCGCGCAGCTGTACGGCGACTCACGCTCGGGCGTGGCGCGCAAGGTCACCCAGGCGCGCCAGCTGCTGCTCGAAGGCGTCCAGGCGGAGCTGGCCGGCCAGCTGCGGCACGACGCCCTCGCGGTGGAGAGCCTGCTCGGGCTGGTGCGCAGCCAGCTCGACATCAGCCTCCACCGGATGCTGGGCTGAAGGCCCCGTCACGTCACTGCACGCCGGGCGCGCGGAACACCTCGCCGTCGCGCCCTTCCACCACCAGGCTGGCCGCGTCCGTCGGAGACACCCGCAGCGCCACGCGCGGCTGCCCACGCCGGTCCACCAGCAGCAGGTTGGGCGAGCCGTGCTCGTCCGCGCCCAGAATCGCGCGGGGCCGCCCGTTGGCGTCGGCCAATTCCAGCCGCGACGAGCCGTCCACCTGGAGCCCCACGGAGAAGAGGTCCGCGCCCCCGGCCTTGGACAGCGTCAGGCGCGGGGCCTCGTCCGAGTACACGGTCAGCTCGGCCAGCGACTCGCCGCCCGCCGTGGAGAAGCGCAGCCGGGGCGAGCCATCCTCGCCCACGCCCAGCAGCGCCCGGGGGCGGCCCTCGCCGTCGCTCAGCACCAGCCCGGCGTTGCCGCTCGCGTCCGTCCCCAGCGTGGCGCGCGTGCGCCCCTGCGCGTCCGTGAGCACCAGCCGCGAGGCCATCATCTCTTCCGGAGGCCGCGCCTCCCGCAGCGCCGCCACGCCCAGCCCCAGTCCGGCCAGCGCGAGCGCCGCGAACGTCAGTCCCTGCCACCGCCGGCACCGGCGCTCCAGTTGCTCCATCCGCGCGTCGAGAGAGTCCATCCGAGAGCCTCCTCCATGGAGAAGCTAACGGAAGTCCGGCCACCCCGCGCGCCCATCTGTCCGGCAGTGACACCCCGCCCTACACCACCCGTGTCCTCCCCGGCGGCGCTGTCCTAAGTCGGACCTCTCCGCCCCGGGCCCGGCCCTCCCGGGGTGCCATCCTTTCGGGAGGTGTCATGGCCCCAGGACTCCGGGTGCTGCTGCCCCTGCTGCTCGTCGCGATGACCGCCTGTGTGCGCAACCCCGCCACCGGCAAGCGAATGCTGGCCCTCGTGTCCAACGACGAGGAAATCGCCCTGGGCAAGCAGGGCGCGCTGGACGTGCGGCAGTCCATCGGCCTGCTCGACGACAAGAAGGTGCAGGACTACGTGGCCGCCGTGGGCCTGCCCATGGCGCGCCGCTCGGAGCGGCCGGACCTGCCGTGGACGGTGCAGGCGGTGGACGACCCGGTGGTGAACGCCTTCGCCCTGCCCGGCGGCCCCGTCTTCGTCACCCGCGGGCTGCTCACCCACCTCAACTCGGAAGCCGAGCTGGCGTCGGTGCTGGGCCATGAAATCGGCCACATCACCGCGCGGCACTCCGTGGAGCAGCTCTCCCAGGCGCAGCTCGCGCAGCTGGGCCTCGTGGTGGGCAGCGTCATCAGCGAGGACATCGCGAAGTACGGAGGCCTCGCCGCCGCGGGCCTGCAGCTGCTCTTCCTCAAGTACGGCCGAGACGACGAGCGCCAGGCGGACGAGCTGGGCTTCCGCTACATGCTGGGGTCCGGCTACGACGTGCGCGAGGCGGCGGACGTCTTCTCCACGCTGGGCCGGGTGAGCGAGTCCGCCGGAGCCGGCGGCCTGCCCTCCTGGCTGTCCACGCACCCCGACCCGGGAGAGCGCGTGGAGGCCGCCCGCGCGCGCGCCGCGAAGGCCCACGTGGACGTCAGCCGCCTGAAGGAAGGCCGCGAGGAGTACCTCGCCATGCTTCAGGGCATGGCCTACGGGGAAGACCCGCGCCAGGGCTTCTTCCGGGGCAATGTCTTCCTGCACCCCGGCCTGCGCTTCCAGCTCACCTTCCCTCAAGGGTGGAAGACGGCGAACCAGACGCAGGCGGTGCTCGCCGGCAGCCCCAAGGAGGACGCCATCATCGGCCTGGCACCGGCGGGCAACGTCGCGCCGGAGGCCGCGCTGCGGCAGTTCCTCTCACAGCAGGGCATCCAGCCCATCAACGCGGCGCCCGAGGGCTACCCGGCCGGCTCCGCGTACTTCCAGGCGCAGACGGAGCAGGGCGCCATCGGCGGCGTCACCACCTTCTTCACGCATGCGGGCACCACGCTGCAGCTGTTGGCCTACACGGCGGCCGGACAGCTCGCGTCGTACGACGACACGTTCCGCGCCACCTTCCGCAGCTTCGGCGAATTGACCGACCCGGCCGCGCTGGCGGTGCAGCCCGCCCGCATCGAGCTGGTGAAGCTGGACGCCGCCATGACGGTGAAGCAGTTCCAAGAGCGCTACCCCTCCACCATTCCCGTGGAGGAAGTGGCCCTCATCAACGGCGTGAAGCCCGAGGACACCCTGCCCGCGGGCCACACGGTGAAGCGTGTCACGGGAGGGGTGAAGCCCTCACCGTGACGGGTGCGCTTCGGGCGCGGCTTCAGTCCTCGTAGCCGTCGTTGCCCGCGTTCTCGTCGCCGCTGTCGACGCTGGCGTTGTCGATGTCCGCCGCGTCGATGCGCGAGTCGCGGTTGATGGGACGGCCACCGCCGAAGAGGAAGCCCAGCTTGAACTGGACGAAGCCGCCGCCGAAGCCGGAGGCCACCTCGGAGTCCGTCTGCGTGGTGTTCACCTCGCCCAGCACCGGCATGGACACGCCGACCTCCGGCATCAGCCGGAAGCCCTCCGTCACGCGCAGGGCGTAGCCCACGGACGCGCCGACGCTGAGGATGTTGACGGCGGCGCCGTCCTCCAGCGCGCTGCCGGAGATGCGGGTGCCGGAGACGCGGGGCCCGAGCACGAACTCCGAGCCACCGCTCGTCTTGAAGCCCACCAGCAGCGGCAGGGACAGGTTCACGTAGCTGATGGAGGCATCGTCGCCCTCGTCACCCGTGCCGAGGAACATGCCCGTCACGGACGGCGCCAGCGAGATGGCCTTGTTCGGGTCGCGCGAGTCCGTCAGCAGGAACTTGCTCTGCAATTCCACCAGTGACGAGCCGAAGCGCACGCCCAGGTCCACGCCGTCGGACACGCCGTAGCGCGCCGCCAGGTCGATGTGCGGGTAGTAGATGCTGCCGCCCCCCACGTCGCTGTCGATGACGGCCGCGCCGCCAACGCCGGGCTCCACGGCGAACTGGAACTTGCCGGAGCCCAACGTGTCCGCCGTCTGCACATGACTCACGGACACACAACCGCTTCCAAATGCCGCGACCAACGCGGCACCCGCGACGACTCGACGCATCATGTTTCGTTTCCCCTCGCTCGCCTGAGCGTTCCGCGAATGGAACGTGGCTGGGCGCTTCGACGTCGCACGAAATCAAACATTCAAAGGAATTGCACGACACCCATTTCGCCAATCCCAGGTCGGGGGTGACCCTGTCACAGGTGACATCCCATGGTGCCGGACGTCACAATGCGGGGATGGACGACTCCAAGCGTGAGGGATTGCTGAAAGCCTACCGGGCAACGCGCTACGTCATCGGGCCGCATGCGGTCACCGGGGGCGAGGAGCGGGAGCTTCGCGTGGGAGCGTTGCATCCGGCCCTGGACGCGGTGCTGGAGGAGCGCGGCCACCGCGAGTGGGCCTTCCTGACGGCGTGGAACCCGGGCTCACACCCGCGCGACAAGAACGAGAACCAGCGCGCGCAGGACCAGTTGTTGTCGCAACTGATTGCGGGAGGCTGGCAGGTGGCCGCCGCCGTTGGCCAGTCGGAGGACGGCAACTGGTCCGAGCCGAGCTTCTTCGTCCCCGGCCTGTGCCGCGCGGAGGCCGAGCGCTTCGGCCGCGCCTATGGGCAGGTCGCGGTGCTGGTGGGCCGCGTGGGCGGCCTGGCGGAGCTGCTGTTCTGTGACGGCGAGGATACACGGCCCGCCGCGGCCCCGTAGGACGACACGGCGTGCTACCGGGAGGGCCCATGGCAACGGGCACTCAGCCCAGCCGCACCCTCGCGGCGAGGAAGTCCAGGAACGCGCGCACGCGCGAGGGCAGCGGTCCTCCCGCGCCCACGAAGACGGCGTGGACGGGCTCGGTGTCGCCGGGGTTGTGGTCCTCCAGCACGGCCACCAGCCGGCCCGCCGCGATGTCCTCCCGCACCTGGAAGGCCGCGAGCCGCGCCAGTCCCAGGCCCGCCAGCGCGAGCTGCCGCAGGGCGTCCCCGTTGCTCGCCTGGGCATTGCCGGAGGGTGAGACGCGCACCTCGGCGCCGCGCTCCACGAAGGGCCACTCCTCCATGGCGCGCGAGTAGCCGAAGCGCAGCAGGTTGTGCCGCTCCAAATCCCGCGGCTTCCCCGGCGTCCCCCGGCGCTTCAGGTACGCGGGCGCTCCGACGATGACCATGCGCGTCTCGCCCAGCTTGCGCGCGACCAGGTCGGAGCTACCGAGCGGCCCGCTGCGGATGGCCACGTCGGTACGGTCCTCCAGGAGGTTGACGACCTCGTCGGTGAGCACGAGGTCCAGGGTGACGCCGGGGTGGCAGGCGAGGAACTCCGGGGCGAGGGGCAGCAGGAAGTGCGTGCCGAAGGGCACGCTGGCGTTGACGCGCAGCCGGCCGCGCGGCGAGGTATTCGCGGCGATGCCGCGCTCCGCCTCGTCCAGGTCGGCGAGGACGCGGACGCTGCGTTCGTAGAAGGTGACGCCCTCGGGGGTGAGCTGGAGCCGCCGCGTGGAGCGATTCACGAGCCGCGCGCCCAGCCGCTGCTCCAGCCGCGCCACGAGCTTGCTCACCGCGGACGGCGTCATCCGGAACGCGCGCGCGGCGGCGGAGAAGCCGCCCAGCTCCACCACGCGCACGAAGACCTCCATCTCTCCCGAGCGGTTGACGTCCAGCCGCGCCATCGTGAGTTCACCTCACAAGTCCTATGCCGCCATCACGCGTGGTCCGCGAGCGGCGTGCCGCCCATTATCAGGTGCAGCCGCGCCTGTCGTCGCGAGGAGGCCTCCCCCACCCGTGCGCCACGCGCGGCGGCCCCTCGGCGCGCTGGCGCCATTCCCCACGGGAGAAGGACATGAGCACGAAGAACAAGGTGGCCCTGGTGGTCGGAGCCCAGGGCGTCATCGGCCGCAACCTCGTCACGCACCTCGCGGCGCTCGGCGACTGGGACGTCATCGGCCTGTCGCGGCGGGGCGGCGCGCCCTCGGGCCGCGTCCGGTACGTGGAGGTGGACCTGCTGAACCCAGAGGACTGCCGCGCGAAGCTGGGCGGCCTCACCGGCGTGACGCACATCTTCTACGCCGCGTACCAGGACCGGCCGACCTGGGCGGAGCTGGTGCCGCCGAACCTGGCCATGCTGGTCAACGTGGTGGACGCCATCGAGCCCATCGCCCCGGGCCTGCGGCACATCAGTCTGATGCAGGGATACAAGGTCTACGGCGCGCACCTGGGCCCGTTCAAGACGCCGGCCCGCGAGACGGACGCACCGCACATGCCGCCCGAGTTCAACGTGGACCAGCAGGCCTTCCTGGAGACGCGTCAGAAGGGCCGGGCCTGGAGCTGGTCGGCCATCCGCCCGTCGGTGGTGTGCGGCTTCGCGCTCGGCAACCCGATGAACCTGGCGATGGTCATCGCGGTGTACGCGGCCATGTCGAGGGAGCTGGGACTGCCGCTGCGCTTCCCGGGCAGGCCGGGCGCGTACGACGCGCTGCTGGAGATGACGGACGCGGAGCTGCTGGCGAAGGCCACGGTATGGGCGGCCACGGACGAGCGCTGCGCCAACCAGGCCTTCAACATCAACAACGGCGACCTGTTCCGCTGGAGCGAGCTGTGGCCGAAGCTGGCCCACGCCTTCGGATTGGAGGTGGCGCCGCCGCTGCCCATGTCGCTGGAGGTCGTGATGGCCGACAAGGAGCCCCTGTGGAAGGCCATGCAGGAGAAGCACGGGCTGGAGCGGCACCCGTACAAGGACGTGTCCTCCTGGCGCTTCGGGGACTTCGTCTTCGCGTGGGACTACGACGTGCTGGCGGACGGCTCGAAGGCGCGGCGGTTCGGCTTCCACGAGTACGTGGACACCGAGGCCATGTTCCTGCGCCTCTTCGCCGACTTCCGCCGCCGCCGGGTCATTCCCTGAGGACGGCCCGGCCTACTTCAGCCCCAGCGCTTCCTTCATGCCGGCGTTGCGCTCCTTCGCGCGGCGCACGGCGATGAGCAGGTCATTGGGGTCCGGCGGGACGGCCATCCACGAGAAGTAGCGAAGCTGTCCCCCACCGTCCGCGTCCTCGATGCTGCCGACGACGACCGTGCCGTGCTTGAAGGCCTCCTCCCAGGGGCCGCAGCCCGACATGGAGAAGTGCTTCACGTTGGGGTCCGTGGCCCGCGTCCAGGCGATGCAGGGGAACTCGGAGCAGTCCAGCGCGACGACATCCAGCCCCATCCCGCACTCCTTCGCGGCGCGCTGGGAGACCCGCTCGAAGCCCTTGGGCGTGTAGGGCTCCGGGGTGTCCGGAGCGAACGGCAGGGGCTGGTCCGGCCCCGCGCCCGGAGCACTCGCGCGAAAGGTGGGCGCCGGAGTGGAGGGCGCCGTCGTGGACGCGGCAGCCGGCGGGCCACTCGCGCCGCTCCGCAGGGCCTGAAGCTCCTCTTCCAGGGCCTTGTTCTTGCGTCGCAGCTCGGCGGCCTCCGCCTGGGCCATGAGCGTCTCGTTCACGCGCGGAACCTCGGTCCGCCGGGCCGGCGCGGGCGGGGCCGGAACCGGCTCCGCTTCCAGGCGAACCTGCGTGGGTCCCTGGCTGCTGGCGAACCAGACCCCGACGCCAAAGCCGAGCGCCACGGCGACTCCCACGACCGACCGGGTGAGCAGCTTCATGAGGCGAAATCCCTACTCGTCCGCGATGAACTTCACGGGCTGGTGACCCGGGCCGAAATAGCCAGCGGGAACATCCTTGCCCGGGGTGATGACGAGCGCCTGCCCCTTCTCGAGCACCGCGCTCTTGAGAGGCGCCTCGACCCCGGGTCGCCACACCGTCACCTTGAGGGTGCCGGAGGGCTCGCGGTCCGCCTGGACGTTCAGCTTTCCCTGCCAGGCAGACCGCTGCCACGACACCGCTCCACCTGCTTCCAGGCGGATGTCGATGGTCCCCTGCGCGTCCTGCAACTTCATGGCGACCATCTTCGGATCACACCACGTGGGTGGGTCCCGAGGTCCGCACGGGGGCGGCGCGGCGAGCACTTCTCCCGACAGCGCCAGGAGCAGTCCCACCAGCACGCCAGAATGGGTCCGACCCATCATCGAATCCGCCATGGGAGAGGAGGCTAGCCCGCTTCACCGGGTTCGGCGAATCGGGCCACCTCCTCGCGGTGGCCGCTTCGTGGCCGCTTCAACGAGCGACACGGAGGCGGATTAGCAGGGGCCGCACTTGACGCCGCACATCTCCACGCACAGACCGCACGCGGAGCCGCCGCCGCAGCTGACGCAACAGTCACGCGGCTGCGCTTCCGCGGTGGCCGGGGCGCTCACCACGCCCAGAATCGCGCCAATGCCAAGACCCCCAACGAGCACTGCCAGCTGAACGAGCTTCCCCATGATTCCTCCCAGTCGAACCCCGACAAGGGCTCTCTCGCAGTCACGGCCCGCCGCGAAAAGCGCGGTTGGCAACAGCACTGCGAATGCAACTTGACGCACGGCCTGGGAATGACTGACGCGCGCCTTTGCTTTTTCCAACACTTCGCGGAGGTCCTCCACGTGTGATGGAGTCGTCTGCCCCATGGCGAAGCAATTCCCGCACCTCCAGCCCGAGCACCGTGAGTTCATCCAGCGGCAGCGGCTGTTCTTCACCGCCTCCGCGGCGTCCACCGGGCGGGTGAATGTCTCACCCAAGGGGCTCGACGCGCTCCGCGTGCTCGGTGAGCGCGAGGTCGTCTACCTGGACCGCACCGGCAGCGGCAACGAGACGGCCGCGCACCTGCGCGCCGACGGGCGCCTCACCCTCATGTTCTGCGCCTTCGAGGGGCCTCCCTACATCTTGCGCCTGTACGGACGCGGCCGGGTCCTCCGGCACGGTGGCCCCGAGTACACCCGGCTGCTGGCGGACGTGTTCGGCAACGAGGAGCCTCCGGGCGCGCGGCAGATGGTGTGGCTCGACATCGACCTCGTGCAGAAGTCGTGCGGCTACGGTGTCCCGCTCTTCGAGTACGAAGGAGAGCGGCCCACCCTCACGAAGTGGGCCGAGGCGAAGGGACCGGAGGGGCTGGACACGTACCGGCGCGAGAAGAACGCCCGCAGCATCGACGGCCTGCCGACCGGTCTCTTCGACGACGAAGCCTGACGTCAGGGAATGGGCACGCGGCCCTGGCCCGCGTTGGGCACGCTCACCCCGCTGCCGCCCTGCGCCGACTCCGCTGGCAGCGCGCCCGGGGTGATTTCGATTTCCTGGGCGCGGGTAATCCGGCGCGCCAGCTCGTCGAACTCCAGCTCGATTCCGCGGCCGGGCCGGTCCGCGAGCCCGAAGCGGATGCGCCAGTAGTTCGGGCGAATCTCGATGGCCTCGCTGGCCTCCGCCAGCAAGAAGCTGTTGTTCCGGGCGTATTCCTCGCCTGCCTGGATGACGTCCCGCTGTCCAATCTCCTGCTGGACGGCATAGGCCGAGGGTGGCTGGGGAAGCCGGTTGGTCGGTCCGGCGCACGCGGCACCGAACAGCAGGGCACCGGACAGGAGGTAACGGGGGACGAGGCGGAGGCGGGGCGGGACCATGCATGGACATTGAGCATGGACCGTGCCACCCGCGAGCAAGGGAGCCCTCGCGGCACGCGCGAAGAGTCTGCGCCTGCTTGGGCCACCAGCGCAGGGCCTGCGCCCATCCCCCATGGGAATCCACCCGGCTCAGGGCCCCGCGACCGCGTCCGGCGTCAGCTCCACTCCCGCCCGTGCCAGCCAGGCCACCGCCTGGACTCCTCCGGGAAGCGCCGGGTTCCCCTTGAGCGAGGCCATGAACGCGCCGTCCCACGGATTCCCCGTGCCGAGCAGCGCCTCGCGAACGAAGCCCTGGAAGGACTCCAGGCTCGGATGGGACATCTCGAGCCGGCACATGGAGCTGCGGCACTCCAGGGACACGACTCGCGCGCCCCGCGGCAACAGGACACCGAGCCGCTCCGCGCGCGGCAGGGCATCCCGGCTCCACGCCGCATCCACCTCCTCGCCAAAGAAGCGCGCGTCCAGCCTGGCGACCACCTCCTCAGGCGTGGGCTCTGGAGGCACCGCGTCCGCGCCTTCCGCGGAGGGACTCCCCGCTCCCGCCGGCTCCACGGCTCCAGCGCCTCGCTCCGGCGCGGGGGAGGTCTCCACGCGGGGACCGACGGCGGCCTGGGCGGCGCGAGCCGTCACCTGCGCCTCACGCGCCAACCGCTCGGAGCCGGCGACCGAGGCCTCCAGCTCACGGACCTGCTGCTTCAACCGCCGCAGCTCGGCGGCTTCTCGCTCGGCGGAGGCGGAGGTGCCCGCGGCCTCCCCGCCGATGAGGCGGCCGAGGCCCAGGGTCAGCAGCCCACCGAGCAGGCCGGCGATGACAAATGCCCATTTTCTTTCCATGTCGCGTGCACCGGGGCGCCCGCGAATACGCGAGCGCCCCACCCCGGCAGTCATTGGCACATCGGACGGACGCCGGCCCACGTGCCGGCGCCTCACGCGCTCTTGCTACGGGTTGTAGTCGACCGAGTTGACTCGTCCGCCATTGTCGAGGTGGCAGCTGACGTACAGATAGCCCCTGGACGGAACGTGGGCGTCGGTCAGCGTGATGAGCTGCGTCGTGTTGATGGGGGGGCCGATCCACTTGCGCGTGCCGCCGTAGACCTGGGTGAACTCGCGATTCATCCCCACGGCGGCGCAGCCCACGAGGCCCGACGTCGTGGTGACCTGGGCGGCGACGACGACCGTCTTGTCCCCAGACGAGTCGATGGAGAGGGGAATCTCGAAGCTCTTCCGAGTGGAGCAATCATTGATGATGGTGCTGTAGGCCACCCGGAAGCACGTGCCGTCGCTCCAGAACTCGGGCCGGCCGCTGCTCGCGGGCACACTGCGCGCCACCGCCACCAGCGGCAGGAGGGCTCCCGCCATGAGCACCACTTTCTTGAGTCGGCTCTTCATCACGCGTCTCTCCTCGGGTGGGGCTGGAGCGCCGTGTCCCGTGACACGAGGCTCCAGCGGTTTCACCCGGGGAAGCTCCCATCCGCGTCGCCTACCCAGCAATTCACTAAAATCAGGGAGTATGCTCTCCGAGGACCACCGCGGGAGGCTCGATGGGGAGCGGCCATCTTCGGAGTCATCAGGTGCGCGCGCTGGTGCGGTTGCTCAACGAGGCGCACGAGCTGCCGGCGACCGGGGACGAGCGCCCCAGGCATCTGCTCTCCGGCATGCGGCGCATCCTGGGCGCGGCCGTGAGCGCCTGCGTGCTGGACCGGGACTTCCAGCCGGAGGGGCGGGGCAACTTCACGTACGTCGTGCTGGAGGGCTGGGACGGCACCACGCTCCCCTCGATGCAGGCCCTGAGACAGGCGGGCAGCGCCTTCCATCCCGCCATTCGCGCGCTGATGCACCGGAGCGTCGAGCCCGCGGCCCTCGTCACGTTGAGGCGGCGGGAGCTGGTCGATGACCGGGGCTGGTACGGCGCGCCCTTCGTCGAGCACCACCTCATGCCGGCGCACCTCGATGACTCGCTGTACTCGATTCGCCGCTCGGACGAGCCCTCGGTGGTGCAGGGCGTCGGGTTCTACCGGGCGCGCAACGAGCGGCCGTTCGACGAGGCGGACCGCGAGCTGCTGCACCTGTTCCACGCCGAATGCGGGTCGATGTTCGATGCGCCGGAGCCCGAGGGCGATGCGCTCCTGAAGGCCCGGCTCGCGCCGCGCGAGCGCCAGACGCTGGAGCTGCTCCTGCGGGGGCTCGCGGACAAGGAAATCGCGGACCAGCTCGGCATCAGCCGGTTCACCGTGAATCAGTACACGAAGTCGCTCTACCGCCGCTTCGGCGTCCACTCCCGGGCGGCGCTCATCTCGCGGCTGCTCGGTCGCCCGGCGCTCGCGAGCGGACCACCCCCGTCCGCCGGAGCGAACGGGGGCGGCGGGACGTGACTACTTGCCCGCGGTGGGAGGGGTGATGCGCTGCTTCTCCACCACCTCGTCGATGAGGCCGTACTGCCGGGCGTCCTCGGCGCTCATGAAGTAGTCGCGCTCGGTGTCCTTCTCGATGCGCTCGATGGAGTGGCCCGTGTGCTTCACGATGAGGCCGTTGATGTAGCTGCGCAGGCGGAGGATTTCCTTGGCCTGGATGTCGATGTCCGTGGCCTGGCCCTGCGCGCCGCCGAGCGGCTGGTGAATCATGATGCGGCTGTTGGGCAGCGCGTAGCGCTTGCCCTTGGCGCCGGCCAGCAGCAGCAGCGCGCCCATGGACGCGGCCTGCCCGACGCAGATGGTGGACACCGGACACTTCACGTACTGCATGGTGTCGTAGATGGCCAGGCCCGCCGTCACGGAGCCACCGGGCGAGTTGATGTAGAGGTTGATGCCCTTGTCGGGGTCCTCGGACTCGAGGAACAGCAGCTGGGCGACGATGATGTTCGCCACGTCGTCGTTGACGGGCGTGCCCAGCATGATGATGCGGTCCTTGAGGAGCCGGCTGTACAGGTCGTACGCCCGCTCGCCGCGGTGCGTGGTCTCGATGACGAAGGGGACGTTCATGGCCCCAGTACCCTAATCGTCCTGTCGCCCTCGCGCCCGCCCCTTCTGACACGAGCGTGTGCTGCCCTACGCTTCTTCCCGTCCCCCACCCCGCGCGCCTCCGTCGCGCGGCTGCCCTGGGGCCGGGCACCGCCCCTCGCGCCCCACCCGCCAGGGGGAACGGACGAGGCCGCCCCACCTTGGGGCTCACCTTCTCGTACACGCCCCATGGCGGGCGGGCAGGCGAGCACCCGCCGGCCGTGGGCGCCGGGCTCAGCCCTTCTCGCCGACCATCGCCTCCGGGCGGACCCACTGGTCGAACTGCTCGGCGGTGAGGAGGCCCAGCTCCACGGCGACCTCCTTGAGCGTCTTGCCCTCCTTGTGGGCCTTTTTGGCGATCTTCGCCGCGTTGTCGTAGCCGATGTGCGGGTTGAGCGCGGTGACGAGCATCAGGCTGCGCTCCAGGTTCTCCCGGATGCGCGGCATGTTGGGCTCGATGCCCACGGCGCAGTGGGTGCGGAAGCTGCGCATGCCGTCGGCCAGCAGCCGGCAGCTCTGCAGGACGTTGTGGATGATGAGGGGCTTGAAGACGTTCAGCTCGAAGTTGCCGGACGCGCCGCCCACGGACACCGCGACGTCGTTGCCCATGACCTGGGCGCACAGCATGGTGAGCGCCTCGCTCTGGGTGGGGTTCACCTTGCCCGGCATGATGGAGCTGCCCGGCTCGTTCTCCGGAATGGTGATTTCGCCCAGGCCGGAGCGCGGCCCGGAGGCGAGCCACCGCACGTCGTTGGCCACCTTGAAGAGCACCGCGGCCAGGCCCTTGAGGGCGCCGTGCGCCTGGACGAGCGCGTCATTGGCGGCGAGCGCCTCGAACTTGTTGGGCGCGGTGACGAAGGGGTGGCCGGTGAGGCTGGCAATCTCCTTCGCCACGCGCTCGGCGTAGCCCTTGGGCGCGTTGAGGCCGGTGCCCACGGCGGTGCCGCCCAGGGCCAGCTCGTACAGGTGCGGCAGCGTCAGCTCGAGGTGCTTCCGCGCGTGCTCCAGCTGGGCCACGTAGCCACTGATTTCCTGCCCCAGGGTGAGCGGCGTCGCGTCCTGGAGGTGGGTGCGGCCAATCTTGACGATGTCCTTGAAGGCGCGGGACTTGTCCGCGAGCACGTCGCGCAGGGCCTTCAGCTCGGGGATGACGTTCTCGACGATGGCGATGGCGGCGGCCACGCTCATCGCGGTGGGGAAGACGTCGTTGGAGCTCTGCCCCTTGTTGACGTCGTCGTTGGGGTGGACCTTGCGGGCCTCGCCGCGCTCGCCGCCGAGCAGCTCCGAGGCGCGGTTGGCCAGCACCTCGTTGCAGTTCATGTTCGTCTGGGTGCCGCTGCCCGTCTGCCAGATGCTCAACGGAAACTCGCCGTCATGCTGGCCGGCGAGGACCTCGTCGGCGGCCTTGACGATGGCGTCACCCTTCTCGCGCGGCAGGGTGCCGTTCTCCATGTTGACGATGGCGGCGGCCTTCTTCACCAGCACGAGCGCGCGGATGAGGGCGGGCGGCATGTGCTCGGTGGAGATGGCGAAGTTCTGGAGGCTGCGTTGGGTCTGCGCGCCCCAGAGGCGCTCGGCGGGCACCTCGATGGGGCCAAAGGTGTCCTTCTCGATGCGAACGTTCTTCGTGCTCACGCGCGGGGGCTCCTCGAAGGAAGGGGTGACGTCGGCGGGCCAGGGCATAACAAGCCGGACCTGCCCGACGCCGGCCCGGCGTGATTACCGTTGTCCCGTGAGCACTCCCGGCGCCACTGGAAACGGAACCATCCGAGCCCTCCTGCTCGCCCAGGCGAGGGGCACGCCCATGCGCCGCGTCACCGAGGCGCGCGCCGTGGAGGGCCGGGGCCTCGAGGGGGACCGTCACTCGCAGCGCGCGCTCGGGCACAAGCGCCAGGTGCTGCTCCTGGACGAGGCCTCGCGCGCGGCGCTGGACGTGCCCGTGGGCGCGCTGAAGGAGAACGTGCTGGTGGAAGGTCTGCCGCTGGACACCCTGCCCCCGGGCCAGCGGCTGGCGCTCGGGGACGAGGTGCTGCTGGAGCTGACCGAGCCGTGCGTGCCGTGTTGGAAGCTGGACGCGCTGAGGCCGGGCCTGCTGAAGGAGAGCTGGGGGCGGCGCGGCCAGCTCGCGAAGGTGCTGAAGGGCGGCACCGTGCGGGAGGGCGACGGCGTCCGGCTCCTCGACGTGAACCCGGACGCGCCGCGCATCATCCGCCCGAAGCTGCCCTGAGGGCCCGCGCGGAAAGACACCCGCGCCGGCCCGTTGACGGGTTTACACGCGCTTTTCGACCTGGGGCGCGTCGCTGCCGCCGACGCTGCCGAGCCAGTCCACCGCCTTCTGCACGGGGGGCCTGCTCACCGCGGTCGCGGGCGTGAAGGCCCAGAGGAGCAGGTACACCATCGTCGCCGTCCCGCCGGAGAAGGCGAGCGCCACCACGAAGGCGACGCGCAGCAGCGCCGCGTCCACGCCGAAGTACTGCCCCAGCGCCGCGCACACTCCGGCCAGCTTCTTCCCCTCCACGTCGCGGTGCAGCGGCTCCATCCGGGTGCCGCAGTGCGGGCACTTCCGCGCCTCCAACTTCATCTCCTCCGCGCAGTCCGCGCAGCGCTTCGTGTCCATGGCGTGTCTCTCCCCATCGGGGCCCCTTGGCGTCAGCGGCCCTCGTTCCTACCTACGGAGGTCGGCGCGCCCGATTGCGTCGTGCGCCACAGGCCTTCGGCCCTGTCCAACAATCTCCGCCCCCGTTTGTTGATTTACAGATTTAATGCGGATGCTGTTGACAGGCTTACAGGCAAGCAGGCAGATTTTGACGCGCCCTTCCATTTCCCGCTCGGAAGACCCATTTTCCGAACCGTCTGACGGCATTTACAACGCACCAAGCCAAGGAGCCCGGATGAGCGCCTCAGCCCCCAATCAGAAGACCCCGTCCTTTGGTCCAGGGGTGGTGGTGAAGGGGGCCTGGCACCCCGACTACGCGGAGGTGCTCACGCCCGAGGCGATGGAGTTCGTGGCGAAGCTGGTGCGCACCTTCGGGGAGCGCCGGCAGGCGCTGCTGGAGCGCCGCAAGGTGGTGCAGCAGGCGTGGCGCAAGGGCGAGCGGCCCCACTTCCTGCCGGAGACGAAGGCCATCCGCGAGGGGAACTGGACGGTGGCACCCCTGCCGGCCGACCTCCAGGACCGCCGGGTGGAAATCACCGGCCCGGTGGACCGGAAGATGATCATCAACGCGCTCAACTCGGGCGCGAGCGTCTTCATGGCGGACTTCGAGGACGCCAACAGCCCCACCTGGGACAACGTGGTGCGCGGGCAGGTCAACCTGCGGGATGCCGTGCGCCGCACCATCAGCTTCACCGCCGAGGGCGGCAAGCACTACGCCCTCAACCCGAAGCCGGCGGTCCTCTTCGTGCGGCCCCGCGGCTGGCACCTGCCGGAGCGCCACGTCGAAATCGACGGCAAGCCCATCTCCGGCTCGCTCTTCGACTTCGGCCTCTTCTTCTTCCACAACGCCCGCGAGCAGCTCGCCCGGGGCACCGGCCCGTACTTCTACCTGCCGAAGATGCAGAGCCACCTGGAGGCCCGGCTGTGGAACGACGTGTTCCACCTGGCCCAGTCGGAGCTGGGCATCGCTCGCGGCACCATCAAGGCCACCGTCCTCATCGAGACGCTGCCCGCCGCGTTCGAGATGGACGAAATCCTCTACGAGCTGCGCGAGCACTCGGCCGGCCTCAACTGCGGCCGCTGGGACTACATCTTCAGCTTCATCAAGACGCTCCAGTCGGACACCGGCGTCGTGCTGCCCGACCGCGGACAGGTGACGATGGACAAGGCGTTCCTCAACGCCTACTCGCAGCTGCTCATCCAGACCTGCCACCGCCGCAACGTGCACGCCATGGGCGGCATGGCGGCCTTCATCCCCATCAAGGGTGACGCCGCGGCCAACGAGGCCGTCCTGGAGAAGGTCCGCGCGGACAAGCTGCGCGAGGTGAAGAACGGCCACGACGGCACGTGGGTGGCCCACCCCGGCCTCGTCTCCGTCGCGAAGGACATCTTCGACGCCCACATGAAGGGGCCGAACCAGGTTTCCAACAAGCGCGAGGACGTGCGCATCGGCGAGGCGGAGCTGCTCAAGGTGCCCTCCGGCACGCGCACCGAGGACGGCCTGCGCCACAACATCCGCGTGGGCATCCAGTACACGGCCGCGTGGCTGGGGGGCCTGGGCTGCGTGCCGCTCTACAACCTCATGGAGGACGCGGCCACCGCCGAAATCTCCCGCGCCCAGGTGTGGCAGTGGATCCACCACGGCGCCTCGCTGGAGGACGGCCGCAAGGTGACGGCGGAGCTGTTCCGCAAGCTCCTCGTTGAGGAGATGGCCCGCATCGAGAAGGAGGGCGCGAAGGAGAAGTACGGCGCCCAGCACCTCGAGCGCGCCCGCGTCCTCTTCGAGCAGCTGTCCACCGCCGGCACCTTCGAGGACTTCCTCACCCTGCCCGCCTACGAGGCGCTCGACGCCAACGCCTGACGTTTCCATGGGGACCGCCCCGGTCCCCCGCATCACACGCAACAACCCGTATTCCACATACTCACTGCAGCGAGGAGCACGCGATGTACGACGCCACGCCGACGACGACCGAAGTCTCCCCTCACGCCAAGCTCCACGCTCAGCGGTTCGAGGGCATCACCCGCAACTACACCCAGAAGGACGTGGAGAAGCTGCGCGGCTCCATCCGCATCAGCTACACGCTGGCGGAGATGGGCGCGAAGCGGCTGTGGGAGCTGCTCCATACCGAGGACTACATCAACGCGCTGGGCGCCCTCACCGGCAACCAGGCGGTGCAGATGGTGCGCGCGGGCCTGAAGGCCATCTATCTGTCCGGCTGGCAGGTGGCGGCGGACGCCAACTCGGCCGGGCAGATGTACCCGGACCAGAGCCTCTACCCGGTGGACAGCGTCCCGGCGGTGGTGAAGAAGATCAACAACGCCTTCCGCCGCGCGGACCAGATTGACCACGCCGAGGGGCGCACGGACCGCTACTGGTTCGCCCCCATCATCGCCGACGCCGAGGCCGGCTTCGGCGGCCCGCTCAACGCCTTCGAGCTGATGAAGTCGATGATTGAGGCCGGCGCCGCGGGCGTGCACTTCGAGGACCAGCTGGCCAGCGAGAAGAAGTGTGGCCACATGGGCGGCAAGGTGCTGGTGCCCACCAGCCACTTCGTGCGCACCCTGAACGCGGCCCGTCTGGCGGCGGACGTCATGGGCGTGCCCACCCTGCTGGTGGCCCGCACGGACGCGGACAGCGCCAAGCTGCTGATGAGCGACGCGGACGAGTACGACCACGCCTTCATCGACAAGAAGTCCGGCCGCACCGGCGAGGGCTTCTACCGCATCAACGGCGGCATCGACTGCGCCATCGCCCGCGGCCTGGCGTACGCCCCGTACGCGGACCTCGTGTGGTGCGAGACGAGCACCCCGGACCTCGCCCAGGCGAAGAAGTTCGCCGAGGCCATCCGCGCGAAGTACCCGAACAAGCTCCTGGCCTACAACTGCTCGCCGTCCTTCAACTGGAAGAAGAACCTGGACGACGCCACCATCGCCAAGTTCCAGCGTGAGCTGGGCGCCATGGGCTACAAGTTCCAGTTCGTCACCCTGGCCGGCTTCCACGCCCTCAACTACGGCATGTACGAGCTGGCCCGGAAGTACAAGGACCGCGGCATGGCGGCCTACAGCGAGCTGCAGCAGGCCGAGTTCGGCGCCGAGAAGGACGGCTACACCGCCACGCGTCACCAGCGCGAGGTGGGCACCGGCTACTTCGACCAGGTCGCCGAGGTCATCTCCGGCGGCAACGCCAGCACGCTCGCCCTCCACGAGTCCACCGAGGCGCACCAGTTCTAGGAGTTCCGGGGGTTTTCCCCGTTGCTAGAGGCCGTGGGCTCGCGGGCTGTCTGCCCGCCGGGTCCGCGGCCTCCGGCCTTTTTGGGGCCCGGACGCAACTTCCGCCGGGCCGCGGCGATAATGTGGATCAAAGGCCTGAAGCGCGCGAAGTGCGCGTTCTCCTGAAGGCCGGGACGGAGCCGCCATGAACCGCATCAACTCCTTCACGACGGGCCTTCGGGTGCAGCAGCCCACCACCCCGACGACGGGTGGCGCTTCCCGCACGGGCTTCGGCTCGCTCGTCCAGGGCGGCGGCGCGCAGCAGTCCGCGGCCTTCCGGCCCGGCGACCCGCTGATGACGTCCGGCGGCCAGGTGGTGTCCTCGGCGCTGGCGTCGGTGGGCAGCGCGCCGCACACCGGGCTGATGAACTCCTACCTGTCGGCCGTGGGCCGCGGCCCCATCTCCGCCGAGGGCAGCCGGGAGCCGGCCGCGGGCACGGCGACGCAGGCGCAGCCGGGCTCGGAGCAGGCGAAGCAGGAGCAGGCGCTGATGGACCTCGCCGCGCTGTCCGCCGCGACGCTGGGCAACTCCATCATCCACATGGGCAACAAGATGAAGATTTCGCTCGACACCTGAGCGTCGCGTTCAGGCGCCGGTAGGCGACAAGGGCGGGAGTGCGCCACGCGAGTGGACGCCCCCGCCCTTCGCATTCCTGGCGACGACTTCAGCGCTTGTCGTCGTCCTTCTTCGCTTCCTTCTTGTTGCTCTTCTCGTCGTACTTCTGGCGGTACTCGTCCTGCAGCTCCGGGGCACCCTTCCACGGGAGGTCCACCTCGGTGCGCTGGCCGCCGTGCTGCTCGGTGATGTCGTTGAGGTGCTCGGCGCGGCCCTCGGCGGGCACCGTGTCACCGGCCTCCTCGGGGTCCTTCTGCTTCGCCGGGTCCAGGGGGATGCCCACGCCGCGCTTGAGGTACTCGTCCTTCGGGTCCATGAGAGGGCTCCTTCGAGGAAGGTTCGTTCAACGCCTTGCCTCGAAGGTGGGGACGGTGGGCCTCCATGCGCACCGAGCGGGCGGCCATGCGGGGGCCCGGCGGCTCAGTTGAGGTACTTCGGCCGGGGCGGCGTGGGCGGGGCCTCCTGCTGCTTCATCAGCTCCAGCCCCTGGCGGGTGAGGACGAAGCGGACGACGCCGGAGCCGCGCTCGGTCTCGATTTCGGCCTCGAAGGCGGGGCCGGCGATGCCGCCGAGGGCCACGTCCCTGCGGAGGTTGGTCACCCGGCCGCTGAGCATGTCGCCGGCCACCTCCCGCGAGCCCTCACCCCGCTGGTGCAGGTCGAAGGCGGCCTGGTGCAGCGTCATCGCCAGCGCCGGTGTCAGCGGCTGGGAGCTGAACAGGACGGAGATGAGGAGCCAGTAGGGCGGGGTCTGGTCGGAGGACATCGCGCACGCATACTAAGCGCCTCGCGCCGTGGAGGCCCGGAGAAGTCGCCGGGGTGATACCCGAGCCCACCCCCTTGCTCGCGCTTCGCCCCACCTTTCCGGACCTGCTGGCAATCCCTGTCATGCCACCGGGGCTGCGTGCTCTATTACCGGGCCACAGCTCAGCCCAGACATCTTCGAACAGCTCCTCCGCCGAGGTGATGACCATGCATGGCAAGACGCGATTCCCCGCAGTCTGGAGCGCGGTGGGTTCCCTGCTGCTGTTCATGATGGGCTGCGGCTCCCAGGACGATGGCGGCTCCAGGGGACGCCCGCCGGTCTTCAGTCCCCCGCCCGGGGAGGGTCCGTCGCCCTCTCCGGGCTCCACGTGCGGGACGTCCTGCCAGCTGGTGTTCCTGACGGAGCCGCAGACCGTCGCCGCGGAGCAGTGCTCCAGGGAGGTGGTGGTCCAGGTCCGGTCAGCGCAGAACGCGCCCCTCGTGCTGGACCGCCCGCTGCAACTCAGCCTGTGGAGCCGCGCGCTCGCTTCGCCCTTCTATGCGGATGCGGCCTGCACCGAGTCCATCTCCCACATCGCCATTGCCAGCGGTGAGAGCACGGCGCGCTACTACTACAAGCCGGTGGCGGCTGGCCGTTTCATGCACGAGGTCTCCGCGTCCCAGGACCTCCTCGTCCGGCAGTTCCATACCGTCACCAGCGCCACGGGGCCGCTGCGGTCCACCTGCCGTCTCCAGTTCCCCCCGGCGGCGGGGGTTCCCTGCGACATCGACACGCCGGGCGAGCAGTACTACGTCAGCGCCACGCGGGGGGATGACAGCGCCCCTGGCAGCCTGGAGAGGCCCTGGGCCACGCTGACCCACGCCGTCCGGACCGCGCCCCCGGGCAGCACCGTCCGGGTCGCCGCGGGGACCTACTCGAAGGAGCCGGAGCCCTATGTGGGAATCTGGAGTCCACTCACCGTCAAGGGCGGCTTCAACGATACCTTTTCGGAGTGGGACCCCGACCGGTTCCACAGCCTCTATGGCGGGCGCGTCTGGCTGGAGCATGATGGCGCGACGTTCGGTGGGTTCCGCCTGGTGGCACGTCCGTCCCACGGTGAGCAGGACCTGCCCTTCATCGAGGCCTTCCACCGGGTGTACGCGGGCACGTTCATCCGCAACTACGTCGAGCTGCTCTACAGCGAGCAGCTCAGCGGCAGATTCATGGCCGTGGGCGCCGGGGCCTCCCGTGACGCGACGTCTCGGGTGCTGTGCAACGACATCTATGTCCGGGGCGCGAGCCTCATGGGGCAGGTCGCCATCAGTGCGCTCACCTTCCAGGACCACTCCGGCACGGCGGAGGTATCGTCGAACCGCATCTGCGCGGACCACAGCCCGACGCCCTGGGATACCCAGGCCGTCGAGGGCAGCGGCAGCTGTAGCCTCGCGGGACGGGCCCGCGTGACGCTCACCAACAACCTCATCGAGGCCAGGCAGCGGAGTGAGCGAAACGACGAGGGCTGGGGCATGACCTTCAGTGGGTGCGCCTCGGACATGGACGTCGTCCTCACGAACAACACCATCATCAGCACGCACTCCGCCCTGAGCGGGTCCCCGGCGCAGAGCGGCGCCACCGTCCACTGGAAGCTGAGGAACAACATCTTCTTCGGCGACGACAGCACCGGCGCGGCGCTCGCGTTCGACGGTCCCCTCTCCCTGGAGAGCGGAGGCAACCTCGTCTTCGGCTACACGAACAACCGGTTGTCGCCCGAGCCGGCCCCCACCTCGACGGACGACACCACGGGCGAGGCCCGCGCGGAAACCGTGTTCCAGGACAGCTCCCGCGGTGACTTCCGCCCGAGGCCTGGCGGCGCGGCTGCGGGCAGAGGCCTCAACCTCCACGGGGACGCCGCCTCCGGAGCGGTGACGCGGGACCTGCTCCAGCGGCCCCGTCCAGTGGAGGGAGCGTGGGACCGGGGCGCGCTCCTGGCGCCAGCAACGGGCAACTGAGGGCCGGGACGGCCTCAGCCCGCGCGGGGCCGGCGGCGGGAGACGATGCCCTCGGCCAGCACGGCCTGCTGCTTCCAGTGGCCGTACAGCCGGCCCTGCGAGGCCAGCCGGTCCAGCTTGCGCTGCGTCTCCGCGTCCACCCGGCCGGCGGGCGCATCCCGGAAGGGCGTGCCGGGCAGCGGCATGAAGGTGTGGCCGTGCACGCGGGCGCCCAGCGCGGCGAGCCGCTCCATGAGGACGACGGTGGCCTCCACGTCCGAGGGCTCCTCGCCGGGCAGGCCGAGGATGAAGTCCACGTTGGGGACGAAGCCGCCCTCCACGGCGATGCGGGTGGCGCGCACCACGGCCTCCACGTCATGCCCGCGGCGGGTGGCCTGGAGGATGCGCTCGGAGCCGGACTGCCCGCCGATGATGAGGTTGTCGTTGTGCACGTAGCGCTTGAGGAGCGCGAGCGCCTCGGGAGTGACGTGCTCGGGACGGACCTCGGAGGGGAAGGTGCCGTAGTAGATGCGCCCGTCCGGGGCCATGGCCTCGCGCACCGCCGCGAGCAGTTCCTCCACGGCGGCGAGGTTCACCGACTCGTCGGCGGTGCCGTAGGACATGGACGTGGGGGTGATGAAGCGGATGTCGCGGCGGCCCGAGCGGCGCAGCTCGCGCGCCCAGTGCGCCACGTTGGCGACGGAGCGGTGGCGGAAGCGCGCCTTGCTCATGAAGGGCGTCTGGCAGAAGCGGCAGGCGTAGATGCAGCCGCGCGTGACTTCGATGGCGCCGTACATGCCGTGGCGCGCGGCGAAGGGCGGGAAGTCGTCGAGCGCCACGCCCTCGCCGCGGCCGTTCTGCACCAGCTTGCCGTCCTTGAGGTGCGCGACGCCGTGGGTGGCGCGAGGGTCCTCGCCACGGAGCACGCGGCCGAGCAGCGCGCGCAGGGTGTACTCGCCCTCGCCGACGCCGATGAGGTCGAAGCCGGCCTGGAGCGTCTGGAGCGGCTCGGCGGTGGCGTGGACGCCGCCAGCGATGCACAGCACATCCCGGCCCTCCAGCCGCGCGCGCACCCAGGCCAGCTCCTCCGCGGACTGGGCGAAGCTGGCCGAGTAGAACGACCACGCGGCCACCACGGTGTCACCGGCGTCGGCGCGCTCGCGCACGGTGGCCAGGAGTGTCTCGCGGTCTCTCGGGAAGTGGAGCGTGACGTCCGCGAGCGCCGGGTCGGACTCCACGGCGCCCGCCAGCACGGTGAAGGCGTACTTGCCCGGGTACTGGTAGCTGAGGACGAGCGCGACGCGGCGGTGGGGCTCCATGCAGGGTGGGCATGATGCCACACGGCCCGCGCCGCAAGACTTTCCATGAGCGGCCGGGCGGACAGGCGGTCAGCGGGTGGCGGCGGCGGGTGGGGAGGAAGGGACGAGCTTCATCACGAGCCGGGGGAAGTCGCCGAACTCCATGACCTCGGGGGGAACGCGCTCGTCCTCCACGGCCATGCGCACCGCCACCAGGTCCTGCCCGGGCAGCACCACGAGCTGCTGACCGGACTGGCCCAGCGCCGCGTACCCCAGGGGCGCTCCCTTCACCTGCCTTCGCGGGGACACGCGCTGGGTCTTCATCATGAAGTCCACCACTCCGTCCATGCCGCCGAGCCGCTCGGTGAGGGCTTTCTGGAAGTCGGCCAGGGTCATCGGCCGGTCCACCAGGTCGCGCAGCCAGGCCAGGGTGGGCTCGGGCATCCCGTTGCGGCGCGCCTCCTCCAGCATGTCCGCGCCCAGTACGACCTCCGAGCGCTCATACAGGAGCCACCACAGCAGGCCGCCGGTGGGGGTGTGCGGCTGGGACGGGGCGGCGGTGCACTCGCGCACCCACGCCTCGCTGAGCACGCGCTGGCCGTTCCACAGGCCCTTCTGGAGCATGAGCTGGCCGACCTTGGCGAAGTCCACCGGGTGGAGGTTCAGCCCGGCCATGCCCATGGGGTTGCCGGCGCGGTCCTTCATCCACTCCACGTCACGGATGCCGAGCGGCGCGAAGAGGCGGCGCTTCAGGTACACATCCATCTTCTCGCCCGAGGCGCGCTCCACGATGCCCGCGAGGAGGTTGGTGGCCTTGTTGTTGTAGAAGTGCCGACTGCCCGGCTCGTCCACCACCTTGGAGTCGAGCGCGTAGCGCACGAAGTCCGGGGACTGGTGGATGTCCATGGCGGAGCGGTTGGCCGCGAGCCCCGAGGTGTGGTTGAGCAGGTGCCGCAGCGTCACCTTCGATTTCAGGCCCTGGCTCCACTCGGGGAAGAAGGCGGAGACGGGCGTGTCGGCGGAGGGAATCTTCCCGTCGTCGATGAGCAGGCCGATGGCCAGCGCCACCACGGCCTTGGTGGCGGACATCGCCTCGATGCGCTGTGTCTCGCCGCCGAAGTACCACTCGCCCACGAGCTTGCCGTGGCGCAGCAGCACCAGCGCCGAGGAGCCCGAGGCCTCGGCCTGCTTGAGCAGCTCCGCCAGCGCGGGCTCGGACAGGCCGGCCCGGGCCGGGGTCGTCTTCTCCAGGCCGGAGCCCACGTTGCCCGCCTCGCGGGCGGCGAGCGCGTTCTTCCGAGCCCGCTCCACCAGCGCGTCATACCCCGGCAGGGTCCTCAGCGGCGCGAACGCCTTGGCGTGCAGCAGCTCTCCCGGAGAGTCCATGCCCCGCTCCACGGCGCGCTCGAGCCAGGTGAGGGCCGCCGCGTTGTCCCCCGCGCCCACCGCGCCATAGGCCGCGAACCAGGCCACGTCCCGGGTGCCGTGACCTTCGTCCCAGAGCCGCTGCGCCACCGCGAGCCCCTTCGCGTACTCCTTCGACCAGATGGACTGCTCCAGCTCTCGGAGGGCCGCGCGGACCTCGGGGGAAGGCTCGGCCGCGGTGGGCGGCTGTGGCGTGACGGAGGGAGAGTCCTCCGGCGGCGTTCCCGCTGACGGCGAGTGGGCACAGGCCAGCAGGGTGCACAAGGACAGCAACAGCGTGCGTCGCATGAGGGCTCCCATCTGAGCAGGGGTGTGGATACCCGGAGGAACGCGCGGCACCTCGCTTTATTGCGAAACGTCGGAGAGCGCCCTCTCGGTGCAGCAGGGCCGCAACCGTGCAGCCGTGTGGCGCGTGATGCGAAAAGCGCCCGCGCGGTCGCCGGGCACTTCACGGCCGATCCAGTGCCATGGCCTTGCGACATGCCTGGCGCCATCACGGCTCCGGACACCTGCCATCGGCGGCTGGACGACGAGACCGTCACTCTCTGACTGATGTGGACCTGATGGGCCCATGAGGAATGGAACTTCAGCTCCGGATGGGCGGCCCGGGCCGACAGTGCCATGCGGAATGGAGCTTCCGTTCCGGACGAGGTGCCTCGGGACCTGCGGTGCCTCGCGGAATGGAGCCTCCATTCCGGACGAGGCGCCTCGGGGGCGGCGGTGCCTCGCGGAATGGAGCCTCCATTCCGGACGAGGTGCCCGAAGCCGACAGCCCTCGCGGAATGGAGCTTCCGTTCCTGATGGAGATGCCCAGGGCCGGTAGACCCTCGCGGAATGGAGCTTCCGTTCCGGACGAGGCGCCTCGAGGGACCGGCGGTATCTCGCGGAATGGAGCTTCCGTTCCGGACGAGGCGCCTCGGAGGGCCGGCGATACCTCGAGGAATGGAGCTTCCGTTCTGCACGGGGCCGCCCCGGGGCCGACGGTGCCTCGCGGAATGGAGCTTCCGTTCCGGACAGGCGCCCTGGGACCGGCGGTGCCTCGCGGAATGGAGCTTCCGTTCTGCACGGGGCCGCCCCGGGGCCGACGGTGCCTCGCGGAATGGAGCTTCCGTTCCGCACGGGGTCTGGGGGCTGGCCTGCCCTCAGGCTCCAGGCAGCGCGAAGACGCCCGACACGCCCCTGCGCCTTCGGCTCGGCCTCGATGGTTCCGCGGCGGGACGCATCATCAGGCCGCGGCCGCGGAGAGTGCCTCCCAGGCGGCGCGCACGTGCCGCTCCTCGGTGTACGTGCCGCCGATGGCCATGCGCAGCACGTAGCGGGGCGGCTGGCCATCCACGGCCGGCAGCACCGTGTGCGTGAGGAACAGTTTTCCGGAGGCATTCACCCGGTCCAGCAGGGCGCGGTTGCGCGCATCGGTGGCTTCGGGCTTCTCGCCGGGCTGGGGCTTGAGACGGAAGCACACGAGGGACAGCGAGCGCGGCGCGGCGACTTCGAAGCGGGCGTCGTTGGACACCCAGGACTCAAAGTGCTCGGCCATACGGATGTGGCCACGCACGTGGGCGCGCAGGCCGCGAGCGCCGTAGTGCCGCAGCACGAACCAGAGCTTCAGCGCGCGGAAGCGGCGGCCCAGCGGCACCTGCCAGTCGCGATAGTCGATGACGGCGCCACTCGCGCTCGCGGCGTTGCGCAGGTACTCGGGCGTGACGCTGAGCGCGTCGAGCAGGGCGCGCTTGTCCCGCGTGTAGAAGGCATTGCAGTCGAAGTTGGTGAGCAGCCACTTGTGCGGATTGAAGGAGAACGAGTCCACCGCCTCCACGCCGTCGAGGAGCCCACGGTGCTCGGGGCACACGAGCGCGGCACCCGCCCACGCGGCGTCGACGTGGAGCCAGCCGCCCGCGGCCTTCACGCCGGTGCGCTCCAGGACGTCACCGAGGGCGCCGACGGGGTCGAAGGCACCGGAGGAGGTGGTGCCCAGGGAGGCGCAGACGAAGAAGGGCCGGCGTCCCGCCGCGAGGTCCTCGCGAATGGCGCGCTCCAGGACGTCCGGGCGCAGGGCATAGCGGGCGTCCGTCTCGAGCTGGCGCACGTGAACCGTGTCATCCGCGCCCCGAGCGACGCCACACAGCATCGCGGCCTTGAGCACGGACGAGTGGGCCTGCGAGGAAGCATAGGCCACCCACTGCGAATCGGCGGGAGCGCCCTGACGGCGGACGCGCTCACGGGCGGCGACCATGGCGACGAGGGTGGCCTCGCTGGCGGTGCCCTGAATGACGCCGCCACCGGTGGCGGAGGTGGAGCGGTAGGCCTCGGGCAGGCCGGTCAGCTCGGCGAGCCAGTCGAGGACGCGGGTCTCGATTTCGGTGGCGGCGGGGCTGGTGGACCAGAGCATTCCCTGGACGCCGAGGCCCGCGGAGAGCAGCTCACCGAGCACCGCGGGGCCGGAGGCATTGGCGGGGAAGTAGGCGAAGAAGGAAGGAGACTGCCAGTGGGTGACGCCGGGGAGGACAATGTCCTCGATGTCCTTGAAGACAGCGTCCCAGGCGTGCTCGCCGGACAGGCCCTCTTCGGGGGGATGCGCGGGGAGCTTGGAGGCGACCGCGCCCGGAGCGACCTGGGAGCGGACGGGGAAGGACTCCAGGCGGGACCAGTAGTCGGCAATCCAGTCCACCATCTTGTGGCCGAGCTTCCGGAACTCCTCGGGGGTCAGGTGGGGGACCGCTCCGTCACCGTCACGCGCATCGTGGCTCATGGGTGGGGTTTCCTCCCATGGGTCGCGCGGGGCTTCAAGCGACAGTGCGGAAGAGGCGGGGCTACTCGGGGTCGAGTGCCCAGGTGCCTTCTTCCCAGCGCTTCAGGGCCTGCCCGGCCTCGAACGCTACCAGCCCGTCCCCCTTCGCGACTTCTTCCAGGACAGCTATCGCCTCCGCGGTGCGGTGACGGAGCAAGTACGTCGCGGCCATGGCACGCACGTCGGCACGCGGGTGAGTCAGGAGCGCGCACAGGGCATCACGCCCTGCATCTCCGTGGGCACACAGCTTCTTGAATGCCGCGATGCGCTGTTTGGCGTGCTTGTTGCCGATCCTGGCATCTCCCTTCCAGATGGCATCGGTCTGCGCAACCGTGTAGCGGGCGAACGAATCAACGAGGCCATGGAGATTCACTTCCAGAGTTTCCCGACGTTCGGATGGCAAGCGCTAATCCACATCGAGACTCCAGGTGCCTTCGTTCCAGTACTTCAACGCCTGAGCCGCCGTGAACGGAATCATCCCCTCACTCTTCGCCGCCTCCTCCAGAACGGGCCTGGCGGCCGATGGACGCTCGCTCAGTAGATAGATCGCCGCCTTGACGCGGACATCCATGCGGGTGTGGGTAAACAGCGTAGCTAGAGCATCCATCCCCGCCTCACCATGTTCCCGGAGCTTCTTGAACGCGGCGATGTACCGCTTGGCGTGCCTGTTGCCCTTGCTGGCATTTCCGCTCCAGATGGCATCCGTCTGGGCAGCGACGTTTTCTGCGAACTCTTCTGCGAGTTCCTGCAGGTTCATCTCCAAAGCCCCTTTCTGATGTTCTCGATAGCCGATAGCCCGAAGTCGCGTTGCGCCTCATAGGACTGCGTGCTGAGCCACTGCCTTACAGTCAGGCGCGGGGACCGGGTGACGCTTTCTTGAATTGACGAGTAGAACGCGCTGACTCGGGTATGCAGACCCTTATCCAGCGGGATGACGTTCTCCGTGTTGTGGAGAGCCTCCGGACCGAACCGCTGCACGTTACCTGGGGTCTGCTCCACAATGTGGTGCCACTCCTTGCCCGGCCCCGCCGGTCCCATCGCCTTCTTGAAGCCACTGTGTGACTTCCACGCCCGGAATCCGGGGCTGGCCGACGAGGAACCACTGGCGACCATCGCCACGGCCCCTGGCGCGAGACTGAGGGTCACGCCTTCCGCCGTCACGGCCACCGTCTCCACCTGCCCCACGGCTCCGTAGACGATGCCGGCTTGAGCCTCGGCCCGCACCGTCGCCTGCGCCACCCCGGGCAGCCTCGGCAGCTTCGCCGCGAACGCGTTCGGCGTGCTCCCCACCGCGGCCATCGCCAGCATCGCGAAGGCTCGCGCCGCGTTCCTCCCCATCACCTTCCCATAGCGCTCCCCCGCCTCGCCCAGCTCGTCGAACGTGGTCGCTCGCTCCGACTCCTCCCAGAGCCGCCGGAAGCCCTGGACGAGCCCCCTGAACGTGTCCACGCCCACGTAGACGATGAGCGCCGCCGTGAGTGTCGCGGCCACGCCCTTCGAGAAGGGCTCCGGCACCGTCCAAAGAATCGCGTACATCGTCATCGTCCACAGCGCCGCGGTCACCAGGGCCTCCGGGTCCGCCATGTCCCGAAAGGCCTCCAGCATCTCCTCCAGCACCGCCCCCTTCGCGAGAGCCAGCGCGAGCGCGAAGCGTCCGTCTCCCGTGATGATGGGGCTCTCCACCAACAGCAGCAGGCAGTCGCCCTTCCGGCCCGTGCGCTCGCACCACGCCAGGTAGGCGCGCGTCAGCCGCACCTCCGCTTCCGGAAGCTCCGCGTCCAGGTGCTCGCCCGGCCCTCGCGGAGTGATGCGACGGCTGCGCGGCTCGTACGTGTACGCTCCGCCGCGCGCGTCCATCTGGAACAGCGCACGCGCGGCTTCTTGAGGACGACGCGAGGGCCGGACATCGCGCGCCGCTTCGGCCGCACCCTCCTGGAAGTCGTCCTCGTCCAGCTCGACCGGCTCGGCGTCACGCGGAACGTGGACGATGGGCTCGCCCTGTCCGGTCTCCAGGCGCACGACCTGACGGACTCCGCCGCACCCGACCCACAGCACGCACAGCAGCGACCACCAGACGCGCGACGCCATGTGAACCCTCGGAGTGGAGTGTCCGAAGCGCTCCACTCCAGAACGAGGGGTTCACCGGGTCAAGCCGACCACGGTCCTCCGCGAACCTTCAGCCCCGCGTCCTCCGCATGGCCTCGCAAGGCATGTCCGGGGACCCACGACACGGCAAGGGCGCGCGAGCCCACCAGCCCGCGCGCGCCCCGTCCCTTCTCAGCTCCGACGCCGACGCACCCGCATCACACCCAGCAGCCCCAGCAGCGCGAAGGCCGCCAGCGACGAGCCACCGGTGCTGCACCCCACCTCCGAGTTCAGCACATCCTCGGAAGGCATCCCCTGCGGCGGAGCGCTCGAGCCCGGCATCGTCGGTCCCGGCTCCGGCTCCTCCACCACCGGCGGAACACCCGCGTCCGCCTCGCCCGGCTCCTCCTCCTCCGGTGAGCCCGCGTCCACCTCGACCGGCTCCTCCTCCCCCGGCGAGCCCGCGTCCACCGGCGGCGGAGTCCCCGCGTCCACCGGCGGCGGAGGCGGCGGCTGCGTCACCGGCGGCAGCACATCCGCCAGCGTCGTCGCCTGCACGAAACCGTCGTGATACACGACGCCCACCGGCTTCACGGTGTCATTCCGATACAGCCCGAGCTTCAGATAGTTCTTCTGCCCCGAGTACATCGTGATTGCGCCGCGCTTGGGCAGCACCAGCTTCTGGTTGTGCCACAGCTCGACGAAGCCCACCTTCGGGTCCGCGTGCCACTTCGCGTGCAGGATGAACTCGTGCCACACGCCGCGCACCAGCTTCGTCTTCCACGGCACCTCGCCCGTCCCCGGCAGCGACAGGCGGATCTCCTCGCCCCGCACGTAGAACTCCACCGGCGGCGAGCCGCAGCACCCGTCATGGTGCCACTGCGTGAAGAGCTGCCACGTGTCCACGCTCGGGTAGTCCGCCGGGAACATCACCTTCCAGCGGTAGTAGTACTCCGAGCCCGACGCCTCCCGCCCCAGGTACACCAGCTCGTTCCGGTTCCCGCTGGAGTTGATGGGGTCATCGCCCTGCCGCACCGTCGCCTTCAGCGCGTACTTCCCCTCCGCCACCGGAGAGGTCACCACCTGAAGCCGGTCCGAGCTCACCATCTGCGTGCTGGAGTACTGCGAGCGGTCTCCCGTCTCGAAGTCACCCCGCCACACGATTCCGGCCGAAGCCACGAAGGGGACCAGCCACATCGCAAGCGCGACAGGGACGAAAGCTCTCAATGATGTGTCCTTGCGAAGGTTTGACGGCAAACGATTGACAGACCGTATCGCAAGACATTCCGAGATTCATTCCCCCGCCAATTCCTTCCCAGCCGCCTGACAACAGGGCATCCAGGCATGCAAGCCCTTGAAAGGCGCGAATCATGTTTCACGGCTGGCACGAGCTGGCTTCACCCCTCGGCCGGCCGGGCGGGCCATCCTTGACGCGTTGCGCCACCAACAGACCGACCAACCTGGAGGCTGACTGCCCGCAGGCGTGGTGTATGGTCCCCACCCCTTCCGGCGTTCCCATGATGGGAGCGTCCCGGGTGCACCCATGCTTGTCCTGCGTGACGTCCAGAAGACCGACCTGGCCGGCCTCAAGCGGCTCGCCGCCGTGCTCAACACGGTGAACCTGCCGAACAACGAGGAGACGCTCGAAGCCATCATCGACAAGTCGGTGAAGAGCTTCGCGGGAAAGGTGAAGAACCCCTTCGACCGCGAGTACCTCTTCGTGCTGGAGGACGTGCGCAACAACCTCATCATCGGCACGTCGATGATCATCGCCCAGCATGGGACGTACGAGGCGCCGCACATCTACTACGAGGTGAGCGAGCGCGAGCACTACTCCGCTTCCCTCGAGCGGCACCTGCGCCACAAGGTGCTCTCCATCGCCTACAACTACGAGGGGCCCACCGAAATCGGCGGCCTCGTCGTGGACCCGCCCTACCGCGCCACGCCGGACAAGCCCGGCAAGCAGCTGTCCTACGTGCGCTTCCTCTTCATCGCCATGCACCGGCGCCTGTTCCGCCCGCGCGTGCTGGCGGAGCTGCTGCCGCCGCTGCTCCCCGACGGGCGCAGCCTCCTGTGGGAGGCGTGCGGCAAGAAGTTCACCGCCCTCACCTACCAGGAGGCGGACCGCCTCAGCCGGCAGAACAAGGAGTTCATCAAGGAGCTGTTCCCCTCGTCGGACATCTATGCGTCCCTCTTCCCGGACCGCGTGCAGAAGGTGCTCGGCGAGGTGGGCCCTCAGACGCGCGGCGTGCAGCGCATGCTGGAGCGCATCGGCTTCAAGTACGTGGAGCGCATCGACCCGTTCGACGGCGGCCCCCACTTCGAGGCCAACACCGGCGACGTGTCGCTGATTCGCAAGTACCGCACGATGAAGCTGGCCGAGGAGGACTTCGAGATGGAGGGCGACGACGTGCTCGTCGCCTTCGAGCGTGACTCGGGCCGCAACCGCTTCCGCTCCGTGCGCTGCCAGGCGCGGCTGGACAACGCCGGCATCTCGCTGCCCGCGCGCGCCAAGGAGGCGCTGGGCGCGGAGCCCGGCGCCAAGCTGTCCGTCATTCCCTTCGAGTAGCCCGCGTCACGGCCGGCGCACCACCCGGTGCGCCCCGCGCAGCAGCGCCAGCCACCGGGCCCCCGCCTCCAGCGCGGGCCCCTTCGCGTCCTCCAGCGCCAGCGGCAGGTGCGTGTCCGGCCTCACCGCGTCCAACGAGGTGGGGTCCAAGTCCAGCGTCCCCCCCCGCGCCAGCGCCACCCGCACCCATGCGTGTGGCCGCGCCGGGCCCCCGTCCACCACCAGCAGCCCGTGCACCAGCGCGACCTTCACCCCGCGCTCCCGAGCGCCCGCCGCGAAGCGCAGCGCGTGGGCCAGACAGCTTCCCGCCTCGCCCTGCCCGTCCTCGCTCCAGTCCGCCGCGCCGGGCCCCTTCTCCGGGAAGGCCGCGTGGACCTTCGCGGCCAGGGCGCGCGCCGAAGCCGCGTCCCAGGGCGTCATGTCCGCCCGTCTCGCGGGCACCTCCAGCGGAGGCTCCAGCGCCAGGGCACCATGCGAGCCTTCCACCGGGAGTCCCTGGGCGAAGAGCTCCGGAGGCGTGCGCAGCCGCTCGCCCGGCGCCGCCACGGTGAAGCGCGAGTCGCCGACGTCGAGAACCTCCATCCGTCCGGCCTCGCCGTAGCGCGCACGGAAGGGAGCACCGAAGAGGGTTCCCTCCACCTGTCGCCCGTCGACCCGGGTGACGCAGTGCGGGCCCTCGCGGCCGGACAGCTCCTCGCGGGCGGTGACACAGCCCACGGGCGGCGGGCCGTGCCACAGCCACAGCGCCTGCGGTACCACCTCCGTCCCCCGTGCGACCGGCTGCGTCACGGGTGCGCCCCGTGTCCGTTGCTCGGCCGCCTCGGTTTCCCGCGCCGCCAGCGAGCCCCTCACCCGCCCCGCCTCGTCCACCTCCAGCGTGATTTCACGCCGACGCTCGCCCGGCTGGCCGTCTCGCGTGTGCAGGTGCCGGCTGGTGTACGTGAAGCGCCCGGGCGAGCGCGTCAGCGACACCGTCCCCACGGGTACGCCCCTCCAGGTGAAGACGTAGCGCGTCGACTCCTCACGAGGCGGCACTGACCCGCCCTCCCCGCCAGGGTTCGCGGGCTTCGCTGGGAGCGCAAGGAGCAGGAGGGCGAGCAGGGCAACCACGGCCCTCAGTCTGCTGCCTTTTGAGGACCGGCGCGAGAAGCCGGGGTAGCGTTCCAGCCGTTCATGGGCGCCAAACGGTACCTGTTCGCCTTCGGCCTGGCCGCGGGCCTCATCTCCGCGCTCGTCCTGGGGGGATTGCTGCGGGCCGTGAGCGGCCCACTGCCCTCCTCGGCGTGGGCGGTGCTGCTCGTCGCCACGCCCGCGCTCTACCTCGTGGGCGGCTACTTCGCGTGGTTCCGCTGGGCCGCGCGCCGCCGCCGCCTGCGCCGTAACGTCATGGCGCGGCTCGCCGAGGGCGACCTCACCACCACCGTGGGGCCCCGCTTCGAGGGCCACGAGGACGTGCGCCGCCTCATCCTGTCCCTGCGCCGCGCGCTGTCCCAGGTGCAGCGCGTGACGGCCAACCTCCACCGCACCAGCAACGAGGTCAGCGAGCAGGCCCGCATGCTGCTCGAGGCCGCCCGGCGCCAGGGCGGCGCCGTGGAGCGCTCGCTGGAGGCCGTCAGCGGCATGGGCGGCAGCCTCCAGGTGGCCGTCAAGCGCGTCCACCAGCTGGAGGTCTTCGCCGTCGACACCACCGGCGCGCTGCTGGAGATGACCGAGCGGCTGGAGCAGGTGGTGGACTCGCTCACGCAGGTCAACACCTTCGCCCACAACACCAGCGCGCTGATGCAGGCCATGGCCGAGCGGCTGGCCAACATCGCCTCGTCCGGTGACGAGCTGGGCCGCTTCGCCAGCGAGGCCGAGGACTTCGTGGCCGCAGTGGAGGGCGGCATCGACTCCGTGCGCCGCCGCGCCAGCGAGACGAACCAGCTCGCCATCGCCGTGACGGCCACCGCCGAGCGCGGGGAAGTCCTCGTGGGCGACAGCGTCCAGGGCATGTACCGCGTGGAGGAGACCGTCCGGAAGGCCTCCGAGCTGATGGAGATGCTCGGCACGCGCTCGCGCGAAATCGGCCGCATCGTCGACGTCATCCAGGAAATCGCCGACCAGACGAACCTGCTCGCCCTCAACGCCGCCATCATCGCCGCCCAGGCCGGCGAGCACGGGCGCCCCTTCGGCGTCGTCGCCAACGAGATTCGCAACCTCGCCGAGCGCACCACGCGCTCCACGCGCGAAATCGCCAAGATGGTGGCCGGCGTCGTGGACGCGGTGCAGACGGCCGTCACCCTCGTGCAGGAGGGCCGCGAGCAGGCCACCGCGGGCGTGGCGCTGGGAGACCGCGCCGCCGAGGCCCTCGTCGAGATTCGCACCATCACGCAGCGCACCTTCACCGCCGTGGAGGCCACGGTGGCGGAGACGCAGCGGCTGGAGGCCCAGGGCGCCACGGTGGTGGAGGCCAGCCGCCGCGTGGCCCGGCGCGTGGAGGACGTCACGCGCATGGCGATTGAGCAGTCCGGCCATGCCCGCGAGCTGGTGCGCCAGACGCACGAGATGGCGCGCGTGGGCCAGGGCGCCTCGCAGAAGGCGGAGGCCCAGGCCCGCACCGGACGCGACCTCTCCGAGTCCGTGGTGCGGCTGAGCGCGGCGATTGAGGAGCTGCGCTCGGCCAACGTGGTGCTCACCAAGGGCGACGCCTCCATCCGCGAGGAGGTGGCGCAGGTGCGCGAGGACGCGCGCCGGGTCATCCGCATCAGCGACGGGCTGACGCGCACGGTGGACCAGCTCGGCCACGAGGCGGTGGGCCTGGAGGCGGAGGTGTTCCGCTTCAAGCTGCCCACGCCGCGCTCCGGGGGCACGCTGCGCGTGGGCCTGCACCAGGCGGCCTCGCTGCGCAACCGGCAGGCGGTGGACCCGCTCTTCAGCGTGGAGAACCAGGTCTCCGAGCTGACCGCGTGCATCTTCTCCAGCCTGCTACGGCTGGAGGACGGCGGGCTGGAACCGGACCTCGCCGAGCGCTGGGACGCGGACCCGTCCGCGCGCCGCTACCGCTTCTACCTGCGCCGCGGCGTCACCTTCCATGACGGCACGCTGCTCACCGCGCACGACGTGAAGCGCCACCTGGAGCGGCTGTTGGACCCGGCGGTGCGCTCGCCAGACCGCAGCCTGCTGGAGGACGTGGAGGGCGCGCCCGAGTTCGCCTCCGGCCTGGCGCGCGACGTGTCCGGCATCGAGGTGCTGGACGACGGCACGCTCGAAATCCGCCTGCGCGAGCCCAAGGCCTTCTTCCTGCACATCATGGCGCTCACCGCCACGGCCGTGGCCCGGGTGGACGCGGGAGGGCGGCTGGTGGGCACCGGTCCCTTCCGGCTCCTCGCGCTGGAGCAGGAGCGCGTGGTGCTGGAGCGCAACCCCTCCTACTGGCGCGCGGGCGGACCGATGGTGGAGCGACTGGAGTTCCTGCTCGCCAGCTCCCGGCAGGAGGCCGTGGCGCGGCTGCGGCAGGGCGCGCTGGACATGGTCTCCTTCCTCGGCGCCGAGCACGTGGAGGTGCCGGGCCTGGAGTCGCTCCAGGTCGTCACCAGCACCACGCCCTCCACGGCCTTCGTGGTGCTCAACCAGCGCGAGGCCCCGTGGGATGACGTCCGCGTCCGCCGCGCCCTGCGCGCGGGCATGGACATCCAGGGCATGGTGGAGCAGTTCCACCCGGGCGCCCGCGTGGCGCGCACGCTCACCCCGCCGGAGCTGCTGGACGACGCGGAGGTGGGGCCGGTGCCCGTCCCGGACGTGGCGCTCGCCGAGCAGCTGCTGCGCGACGCGGGCCTGCGCCGGCTGCGGCTCACGCTGCACTTCCCCACCGGCCACGACACCTCCGCCGAGGACGCGGTGCTCTTCCGTCCGCTCCTGCAGGCGGGCCTGCTGGAGCTGCGGCACGTGGAGATGTCCCCGGAGGAGTACACGGCCCGCGCCGTCGAGGGGAAGGTGCCCGCCTTCCGCAACCGCTGGCTGGCGGACTACCCGGACCCGGACAACTTCCTGCACTTCCTCCTCAACTCCAGCGGCCAGACGGTGTTCCCCCTGGGCTACCGCAACCCGGAGTTGGACCGCATCACCTCGGAGGCGCGCGTATCCATCGACCCGGGGCTGCGCCACCAGCTCTACGTGCGCGCGGAGAAGCTCTTCCACGACGACTGCCCGCTCATTCCCCTCTACCACGAGCGCATCCACGCCCTGGCCAGCCCCACCGTGCAGAACCTGCGGCTGCACCAGACGCCGCCGCAGGTGCGCTACGAGGACCTCTGGGTGGACCCGAGCGCCGCCACCTGAGTCACGGCGGCGACTCGCGCCGCCTCGGGTGCGCTACGACGAGCACCGGGCCGTCCGGAACGCATTCACCTGACCCGTCACGGTGCCGACTCACGACGGGCCCCGGATGCGCCTGCGTGCCGCTGGGGCCAGCCGCCCGTCTCCGCCTGCCCATCCACGCCGTACGACTCCAGCAGCCACGCGCCCTCGCGCTGCACCAGGACGTGCAGCCGTCCGCCGACGAACGCCGCGCCCCCCAGGCGTGGACGGCCCGGCAGCGGGCACATGCTCACCCGCTCACCGTCCGCGAAGAGCTGCAACCACACCCGGGGCCCCTCCGGCAGGGCCTCCGTCGCGAGCACGCCCACCGCGCCGCCCCGCACCAGCGTCGCGTCGTGCATCGTGCCCGGCAGTTCCTCGCTCGGCAGCGCGTCCACCTCCCACTCCACCCGCCCCGTCCTCGCGTCCACCGCGCGCAACACCACGCGCTCCTCCTCAGGCGTGCACGCCCCGCCGTTCGTGGAGTCACACGCGCGCGCGAAGAGGTAGCCCGGCGTGCCCTCTGGCGGCAGCAGCGCCGGCTCCGCCAGCGGCACCAGCATGCGCGCCCCAGCGTCCCAGTCCACCCTCACCGCCGCGCCGCCATCCATGGGCACGAAGGCCGTCGCCCCCACCAGCAGCGTTCCGCCCGCCACCGCCAGCGATGCGCCCCCGTCCGGGACGCCACCGTCAACCACGAGGGCCAGCGTCGGTGCCGTGCCACCGTCGTCCTCCACCCGTGCCAGCCGCCCGTCGGTCGAGTAGAGGAAGGCCACGCCCGACACGTCCAGTGCGAGCCGCGCCTCACCGGGCCACGCCTCCACCGGAGTCGCGCGGAGCAGCACGCCCGACATGTCCTGCGCGAGCTGGGCCTCACCGGGCCACGCCTCCCTCAATGCCGAGCGGGACATCACGCCCGATGCACCCTGCGCGCGCTGTGCCTCGCCGGGCCATGCTTCCACCGACGTCGCGTGGAGCCGCGCGCCCTGCGCGCGCCGCGCCTCACCGGACCATGCATCCACCGGCGAGCCGGACAACGCGCCCGCGTCCGTACCCGCGTCGCCACCACGCCCGGTCAGCCACACGAGGCGCGAGGTCTCGGGCGGCAGCGGGTCCACAGTCCCACCGTCCAGGTCCACTCCACCGTCCGAGTCCGGCACGCGTCGCCAGTCCACGTACGCCAGCACGTCGCCCTCGCCGGTGAGCGCCACGCGCCCGGCGCCCGTCTCGCCCCGCCACGTCCCCGCGTCCGGCGGGCCCATCGCCGTCCATGGCGCCTCCCACAGCCGCTCGCCGTCACCTCGCGGGGCGTAGCCCTCCAGCCCCTCCTCGGCGAGCACCACCACGCCCGCATCCGACGCGGCCAGCAGCGTGCGCGCACCACCATCCGGGTACAGCGACTCGAAGCGCAGGAACCCGTCGGCCGTGTACGAGACGAGCCGGCAGCCCGCGTCACCCCCGCACACGGAGGTGAAGAGGTCCTCGTCCCACACGAGCAGCATGGGCCCGCCGTCCTCGGCCACCGGCTCGCCGCCCAGCTCCTGTCGGAACGCGAACTCGAGGTCCCCCGCGTCCGGGCGCACGCACGCGCCATCCTCGCAGGTGCCCTCCCCCTGGCACGCGGTGGCCGGTGAGCAGACGGTGCCCTCCGGCGTGGGCACCGTGACGCAGCTGCCGCTGAAGCAGACGTTGGAGTCCTTGCAGTTGAAGGGCCCGCACGAGGTGAGGTCTTCCGCGTCCACCTCCGTGCAACCCTCCTCGCGCTCGCACACGCCCACCTTGCACGGATTCGAAGGCACGGGGCACGCCACCTGCGACGTCACACAGCCCTGCGTGGGCGAGCACGAGTCCACCGTGCACGGGTTGTCGTCATTGCACGAGCGCGGGGTGCCCACGCACGCGCCCGCCTCGCAACGGCCGTTCTCCTGGCAGAGGCTGTCCGGGATGCACGTGGCCCCATCCGGCTGGACGGACTCGATGCACGTGCCGGACTCCACGTCGAAGCGCGACTCGCGACACCGGGCGGCGGGACACGGCGTGGGCCGGACGCCCGTGCCGGTGAGGCGCACCGACTCCGTGGTGCCGTTGCCCACCAGCAGCAGCGTCCCCTGCGCGTCCCCGTTGCCCGCGGTGAACACCACCTCCACCGTCGCCGTGCCGCTGCCCGGCACCGACACCTCGGGCGCGGCCACGGAGAAGGGCGCGTCCGCCGCCGCCGTCACCGTGAGGCCACCACGGCCGGTGGCCAGCAGCGTCACCTGCCGGCGCGCCTGCGTCCCCTCCAGCACGCGGCCGAAGGAGACGGACGCCTCCTGCGGACGAAAGCCCTCGCGCGTGCCACCCAGGCCCGGCTCGTCACCACACCGGCACCCGCTAATGGCGAGCACGAGGGCCAGGAGCAGGGGACTCCACGAGCGGGCAGGAGAGCGCATGGGCCGGACTCAAGCGCGACGGACGGGGTCACGCAATCCCGGCCCGCCGCCTCCGGGCGCCTCCGTGCGGAACGGAACCTCCATTCCGCTCCATGACTCAGGGCTCGGGGGCCGGCGTCCGCCGCCGCGCCAACACGCGCACCAGGACCGCAATCACGCCCACCAACACCAGCCCCACCACCGCGTACTGGTAGCGGCTGATGAGCGCGGACAGCCGCTCCAGGTTGCCGCCCACCGCCGCGCCCAGGCCGAGCACCAGCCCGGTGTGGGCCATGGCGGACAGCGCGCCCAGCACCATGGCGTTGAAGCGCGGCATGTTCGCGGCGCCCGCGGCCACGAAGATGAGCCCGCGGATGCCGGGGATGAAGCGGTTGGCCAAGAGCAGCCAGGGCCCGTTGCGCCGCATCCGGGCCTGAACCTCTTCGAGCCGCGCGTGGGTGATGCCGAAGTAGCTCCGCTCGGGGTGGGCGGCGAAGCGCCTCGCCAGCCAGTGGCCCACCCAGTAGTTGATGGCCGCGCCCAGGACGCTGCCCAGCGTCACCACGAGGAAGACGAGCGGCCACGGCTGCGTGCCGCGCACCGCGTACACACCGCCCAGCAGGGTGACGGTGTCCCCGGGAAAGGGCGGGACGATGTACTCCAGCATCGCCGCGACGCCCAGCACCAGCAGCCCCAGGGGCCCCAGCGAGGAGATGAGCTGGTCGATGTATTCCACCATCCGCGCGTGAGCCCTCCGGCGACCCGGCCCTCGGGCCAGACTTAAGTCGGGAGGACGTGGAGGGAAAGCGACATCCGCGCCGAGCCCTCGGAGGTGAACACCGCCGGGCGCATGGGGCCCATGGTGTCCCACCGCGTCGAGTCCACTCGACTACAGTGGGCGGTCGAACCGACCCGGAGCACCATGATGAGCCTGAGTCCCGAAGGCAGGGTCCACCGGCTGCTGAGCATCTTCGCGAAGACCGGCCGTGAGGGAGAGTGCACCCGCGCGTTCGACAGGTTCCCCGATACCGTGCGCGCCACGCTCTGGGAGCTGGCCGGGCTCGCCCCGGAAGAGCGTCCCATCCTGGCCTGCTTCCGCGATGCCGGACACTGGACGCTCATCACCACCGAGCGGGTGCTCATCCGCGCCAGCGACCACACCCGGAGACTGCCGTGGAGCGACATCGAGAACGCGACCGTGGGCACCGGTCACATGACCGTGGCACTCGCCTCGGGTCTCCAGGGCAAGCTGACCCTCGACCGGCTCACGGTCATCTGCCGTGACGGAGAGGCCGTGGAGCTGGAGCTGGAGCCGGGTCCGTCATTCATCGGCGTCTGGAACGTCCTGAAGACCCTCGGCAGTCTGGGCGCGAAGGGGCCGTAGCCCCCGCGGGCTCACGACTCCGGAGACACCGCCGGCCCCGGCATCACCGTGCCGCCGTACTGCGTGGCCGCCAGCGTGCCGCACGCCGCGCCAATCTCCTTGCCGCCCGAGTACCGCCGCGCCACCGGCGACTTGAGAATCTGCAGGTAATCCCTGAAGGCGCTCAGCTCCTCGGGCGTGGGCGGCAGGTACTTCCCCGTCGGGTCCGTCACGTCGATGAGGTCCACCTTGATGGGGATGCCCTCGAAGGCCACCTTCAGCGCCTCCGCGTCCTCCCGCCCCAGGTTGAACCCGCTGATGGCCACGTAGGCAATCATCGCCCGCTCGCGCCGCACGGTGCTGTACTCGCGGATGGCCTCGATGAGCTCCGGCAACGGGTGCGTCTTTTCAATCGGCAGCACCTGGGCGCGCTTCTCTGGAATCGCGCTCGTCACGGAGAAGGCCAGCCGGTACGGGTGCCCCTCGCGCGTGTACCGCCGGATGGCCGGCACGTGGCCCGCCGTGGAGAACGTAATCGCGTCACCGGCGATGGAGAACCCGGACGGATTGCGCAGCACGTCCGCCGCGCGCAGCGTCTCCTTGTAGTTGAGCAGCGGCTCCCCCATCCCCATGAACACCACGCCCCGCACCGGCCGGTCCGCCTCCGCCCGGACCTGAAGCACCTGGTCCAATATCTCCCACGTCTGGAGATTCCTTTTGAACCCCAACTTCCCCGTCATGCAGAAGTCGCACGCCAGCGCACAGCCCACCTGGCTGGAGACGCAGATGACGTACTTCTCGTCGAAGATGGGGATGCGGACGGCCTCGATGCGCCCGCCCAGGGGCGAGTCGAAGAGGTACTTCACGAAGCCGTCGTCGGCCTTGCGCCGCTCCACCACCTGAAGGCTCGGCAACTCCGCGTGGGCCTTGAGGTGGTCGGCGACGCGGCGCGGCACCTGGGGGGCATGCGCGATGTCCTCCACCCGCGTGGCGCCGTGGGCGAAGACAGCCGCGAACACCTTGCGGACGACGGTGGGAGACGCGCCGAGCGGGGCGAGCGCCGCCTCCAGCTCGGGGAGCGACAATTGCTTCAGGTTCACGAGGCGGACTTGATCTTGGAGCGAAGGTACTCGGTCAGCTTCTCGGAGACTTCCTTCGGCATCTTCGCCGCCAGGGCCTTCTTGCACAGGCCGGGCGTGGCCCGGTACGTGCGCAGGAAGTCCACGCACGGGCTGCACCCGCGCAGGTGCTCCTTCAGATGCTGAGCCTCCTCGGCTGACATCTCGCCATCGAGGAACTCCAGCAGGAGGTTGATGGAATCTTTACAGTTGTACATCCGAACCTCGGCTGGCTACGGCGCGCCCTCGTCCCTGTCGAAGATGCCGAGAGCCCCGTCGCGTTTCACGCCCCGCGGCTATCCCGGTTGTAGAATTCATCGATGGCTTCACGGAGCGCGAGCCGGGCCCGGTGCAGGCGGCTCTTGATGGCGGGGATGGAGTCCCCGGTCACCTCTGAGATCTGTTCGTAACTGAGGCCATCCACGTCTTTCAAGAGGAAGACCTCGCGATAACCCTGCGGAAGCCGTTCGGTCGCCTGCTGGATGGCCGACCCCAGCTCGGCGTCCAGGGCCTTCCCCTCGGCGTCCCGGCTCCAGTCGCTCTGGGGGTACTCGGCCAGGGAGCCCCGCTCGGTGAACTCCGGGCCCTGGAGCTCCTGCTCGGCCGCCTGGGCCACCCGCCGGTGGCGCAGCCGCATGAGCGCGTGGTTGGCGGCGATGCGGTGCACCCAGGAGCCGAAGGCCGCGTCGCCCCGGAAATCCTTCAGGTGTTGATAGGCGGACAGGAAGGTGTCCTGGGTGATTTCCGCCGCGTCGGCCTCGGAGCGCGTCATCCGCAGCGCCAGGCCGTACACCTTGTCCCGGTGGGCATCCACCAGGGCCTCGAAAGCGGAAACGTCCCCATCCTGTGCGCGAGCGAGGAGCTGGCGGTCCTCATCCCTGGCGGCCTCGTCGGACATGCGGGTCGCACCCAACCAGCCGGGAGCGCTTCCGTCAAGGCTGCTTGCGCGCCCGCCCGGACGGCGGCCGGCTTACGTGTTGACTGTCTCTGTCCCAGAAACGGAAGGGCTCCGCGGCCCACGCCCCGGCGTAGTCCACCCCGATACGGGGTCCCCGCGCCACCCGCGCCTCCGGCAGCGGCGGGCCCGGCAGGAGGTGCAGCCCCGGCGAATACAGCTCCAAGCGGTTGTGCTCCTTGCCAATGCCCAGGGCCTTGCACACCCGCCCGGGCCCGTCCGTGCGCGCGTCCCCGGCCAGCCCCTCCACGGGCTCCACCGCCCGCACCAGCACCGCCGCCCCC
>NZ_JABBJJ010000300.1 GCF_012933655.1 Pyxidicoccus fallax
GAGGGGGCTCATCCGCTGCGGGCACTGGCGGCGCTGGTGCTGGCCGGGGCGGCGGTGGTGGCGTGGCGGCGGCACTCGAAGAAGGCGGCGGTGGCCGTGGGGGTGCTGGGCTGCGCGGCGGTGGCCGGCTGGATGCGGACGGTGGAGCCGTCGGGCCAGCGCGACTGGGCGCCGGACCTCGCGCGCGCGGCGCGGGCGGACGTGGACGGCACGCGGGTGACGATTCACGACGTGCGCGACTTCCGATACCGGAGCACCTCCGACTGGGACGCGGCCTGGTACACGGCCACGTACGACACGCGCGAGCTGACGGGGGCGTGGTTCATCGTGGAGCCGTTCTCCGGCGTCTGGGGCGCGGCGCACACCATGGTGAGCTTCGGCTTCGCGGACGGGCGCTACGTCGTCTTCTCCGTGGAGGTGCGGCGCGAGAAGGGCGAGACGTTCTCCGCGGTGGGCGGCTTGTTCCGCCAGTTCGAGCTCGTCTACGTGGTGGGCGACGAGCGGGACCTCGTCCAGCTCCGCTCCAACCACCGAAAGGACGACGTGTACCTGTACCCGGTGGACGCGTCGAAGGAGCGCATCGCCGCCTTCTTCCTGGACATGGTGGCGCGGATGAACGCGCTGCACGCGCGGCCGGAGTTCTACGACTCGCTCACCAACAACTGCACCACCAACCTGGTGCGCCACGTGGAGAAGGTGAGCGCGACGGACGTGCCGTATGACCACCGCACGCTGCTGCCGGCGTACTCGGACGCGCTGGCGTACGAGCTGGGCCTCATCGAGAAGGACGCGCCGCTGGAGGTGGTCCGCGCGCGGCACCTCATCAACGCGCGGGCCCAGGCGGCGGATGGCCGGCCGGACTTCTCCCGGCGCATCCGCGAGCCCCTGGACACCGCCCGCTCAACGCCCTGAGGCCGTCACGGCCGACGGGCCGGCCTTCAGGTGCTTGTCGTAGTGCTCCCGCAGCTTCACGAAGTAGCCGCGCTCCTCCCACAGCTCCGCGAGCAGCCGGTCCGCCAGCGTGCGCACCTCGGTGCCCTCGTCCTGGCCGGGCGTGCGGGGGCCCGGGTTCTTCGGATTGAAGAAGGCGCGCGTGGCCTCGGCCATCAGCAGGCGGCTGCTGGCGAAGAGCCGGCGGAGAATCTGGTTGATGGGGCGCGCGTCCATTTCCGCGCAGGCGGCGACGATGGCGTCGTGCACACGCAGCGGCTTGTCGCCCGACAGCGAGGGGGCGTCCAGGTCGCCGCGCTCCACGGCGTGGGTGAGCAGGTAGCCGTGGTGCAGGGACATGGAGGCCATGTCCACGCAGTCCTTGATCCACAGCACGAAGAAGAGCTTGCGGAAGACCTTCCTCACGGGGAACAGCACCACGCCCTTGAGGAGGCTCTTCACGTGGCCGCCAATCGTGGTGTTCACGTGGGAGCCGGCGAGCACCCCCACGGCCTTTTCCGGCGCGGGCAGTCCGTGCTCGCGCAGAATCTGGCGGACCATGCCCTCGCGCGTCTGGCGCAGGGCGTAGTCGTCCAGGAAGGGCACGGGGATGAGCGGCGTCAGTCCGGAGGCCACGGCGAGGACGGCCACGCGGCCGAGCAGCGGGGGCAGGTCGTTGGGCGAGGCGGGACGCGGTTTCGGCTCGGTCATGCCCTGTTCATATGCCAACCGGCGCTCCTCATTGCATGGGCCACCGTGCCGCCCCGGGGAGCGGCTGCCGGAAGCTGAACGCTCTCAGGCCTCGCGGAGGCCGCGCGCGTGCGGGAGGAGGAGCGTGTAGAGCGTGCTCATGACGGGCGTGGGCACGCCCCGGGCCCGGCCGCGCCGGGACACCGTGCCCTGGAGGTACTCCACCTCCAGCGGCTTGCCGCCCAGCAGGTCCACCATCATGGAGGGGCGCATGTCGGCCTGCAGGCCTTCCATGAAGCGCGCCACGTCCTCGGGGCGGGTGGTGGGGGTGACGCCCTCGGCGGCGGCGACGCGGAGCACCTCGGCGGCGGCCTCCTGGAACATCTCGCGGAAGAGGGGAGACTCGCGCAGCGGCCCCAGGGGCAGGCGGGCGGCGGTACAGAAGCCGGACATGGAGGCCAGGAACGCGAGCTTCTCCCAGAGGGGCACGCGCGCGTCGGCCACCGCCTCCACGTTGAGGCCCGCGCCGGCCAGCGTGTCGCGCAGCGCCTGGACCCGTGGCGACACGCGGGACGTGTCGCCGAACACCTCGCCGAGCACGATGCGGTGAAGTGTCCCCGTCTGGGAGATGACGCCCGGCTCGGAGATGGCGGTGGAGATGTACGTGGTGCCGCCGATGACGGGGGCCTCGCCCACGGCGGAGGCCACCTCGTCGGGGCTGTCCACCCCGTTCTGCAGGGTGAGGACGGCGGCGGTGGTGCCACCGAGTGCGGGCCGGTCCGACGCGGCGGTGAGCGTCTTCACGACGGGGAGCACGGAGGGGACGTCGTAGTTCTTCACCGCGAGGACCACGACGTCCACGGGGCCCACGCGTGAGGCATCCTCCTCGGCGCGCACGGGGACGGTGAAGTCGCCTTCCGGGCTGCGGATGCCCAGCCCCCGCTCACGCATGGCTCGCAGGTGCGCGCCCCGGGCGAGGAAGGTGACGTCCTGCCCCGCGCGTACCAGCCGGGCACCGTAGTAGCCGCCCACCCCACCTGCACCGACGATGACGAATCGCATGGCGCGCACCATAACGGCGCGTCCGTTCCACGGCAGGGCGATTGGGGAATCACCTGGGCGCGCCAGTGCGGCTCCACATCCCCGAATCAACAGGGGAGGTGGGGGCAGGGCGCCGCGCCGTGTCCGCCTCTCATGGACGCATCCAGCTCGAGGGGGCGAGGCGCCCGCGCCACCGCCCTTCGCGTGTCCGTGCCTCGGAGCGGCCCGCGCTCGGCGGGCCGGCTTCCACGCGTCTCAGCGCACCACGGCCCGAGGCGTGACGGCCTCCTCGGGAATCTGCCACGCCTCCGGCGGCGGCACGTCGCGGTTCGCCTGGCGGTTCTGGGTGATGAACGCGGCGGCGCTCTCCGGGCTCGCGCAGGCGGAGAGGATGTTCTCCGGCACCATGAACGCGTTGGCGAAGGCGTCCGCCACGCGCTGCTCCTGGCTGCCGGCGACCAGCACGTCGACGACGTGCGGCGGAGGCGGCTGGAGCAGGGCGTTGGTCCAGTGCGTCGCCGGAGCGACGGCGGCCCACATCTTCTCCTCCGCCGCGCGGCAGAACCCCTCGTCGAAGGGGCGGTCCGTCGCCAGCGCGTCCAGGATGCGCGCCGCCAGCGCGAAGGCGGAGGCAGACGCGGCGTTGGCGCCCTGGCCCGCGACGGGGTCGTTCGTCACGTGCGTGTCGCCCACGGCCATCACGAAGCGGCCGTTGGCCAGCGGCGCCCAGGCCCGGCGCACCACCGGGGTGAACGCGCCCTGGAGCCAGTCCAGGGGCCCCAGGATGCCGAACTCCGCGGGATTCACCCGCGCGTAGGTGGTGGGCGCGAAGCGGCGCAGTCGGTCCAGCAGCAGCGCCTCGAAGGCGCGCGGGTCCGCGTCGTAGCGCTGGGTGCTCAGCACCGCCAGCTCGCTGTCCGGCAGCGCCTCCACGAGGAGGCTCGGAACGCGGCCGTGGCGGGAGATGACCTGCGACTCGAAAATCTCTCCCTGGCCGGGCACCAGGTTCGCGTTCATCCCGGGCGGCTCCTCCATCTGCACGCCCTTGAGCAGCGCGGCGAACAGCAGGCGCGCGGGCCGGGTGTGCGGCGACAGCTCCGCGTTGCGCGGGAAGAGCGACGTCAGCCCGTTCTTCCCGGTGGCCACCACCATGAGGTCATGCTTCAGCGACAGCCCCTCCAGCGCGGCGCCGTCCACCGGCAGCACCTCCAGCCGGCCCCCGCGCGCCACGAAGTCCTCGGCCAGCCGGGGCTGGTACAGCCGGTAGTCCACGAAGATGGAGGTCTTGTCCAACCGGCCCCGCATGCTCAGCGACTGCGGCCCGTTCACGTGGATGCCCACGTAGCGGATGTCCGCGCTCGGCCCGCTCCAGTGGTCCACGCCCAGCTCCCGCTCCCGGGCTCGCGTGGGCGGGTGGTGCGCCACCGTGTTCGGCAGCCGGCCCTCACGCAGCTTCGCGGGGTCCTGCTCCGCGTACAGCGTCACGGACACTCCGTGGGACAGCAGCTTCAGTCCGAGGTGCAGGCCGGCCGTGCCGGCGCCAACGATGCCGATGCTCGCCATGAAACGCTCCTTCCACTCGCGTCCCTCGAGCCTGCTCGGCTGTGTCGGGACGGACCCCCCCAGGGGACATGGGGTGTCCCGGGTAACCGGGAACTCGGGCTTATTAACACAATACGGATGGAGACTTTCAAGTTGGCCATACTCGAAAGTTGAGAATTCACGGTCCGCCTACGAATTTTCCCTCTGGGCGGATGGGTCGGCAGGCAGGTTGGGGTGACGTGGCGGAACGCCCTACAGTGGGGGCGAATGAGCGCATCCCTCGAAGTGGTGCTGGAAGTGGGAGACCTCACGGAGCTCGCCGCGGACGCGGTGGTCTTCAAGTACGCGCAGCGGCTCTACGGGGCGGCGGGCGCGGCGGCGGCGCGGCTGGAGACGGTGGGCGTGCCGCTGTCGCAACTGGAGGCGCAGCCGGGCCAGTACCGCTTCGTGGAGACGCGCGGGAGCATGCCCGCGCCGCTGGCGCTCTTCGTGGGCACGGTGCGGCTGGGGGACTTCGGCTACCACGAAATCCGCCAGTTCACGGCGCGCGCGCTGAAGGCACTGGAGGCGCACTCGGGGCTGAAGCACGTGGCGAGCACGGTGCACGGGCCCAACTACGGGCTGGACGAGGACGAGGCGGTGCTCGCGCTCATGGGCGGCCTCATCGAGGCCTTCCAGCGGGGCATCGGGCCGCCGGCGCTGGAGCGCTTCACGGTGGTGGAGCTGGACGCGCGGCGCGCGGGGCGGCTGCGCAAGGCGCTGGAGCGGGGACTCGGCGGCACGCCGGGGGTGACGACGCTGCCGGGAGGCGCGGGCTTCCGCGTGCAGCGGATGAGCGCCTTCGTGCAGGCGCCGCCCATGGCGTCGGCGGGCACGGTGTCCATGACGAAGCCGCACGCCTTCGTGGCCATGCCCTTCGCGCCGGAGCTGGAGGACACGTACCACTACGGCATCCTGGGGCCGGTGAAGGCGGCGGGCATGCTGTGCGAGCGCGTGGACCAGGCTGTCTTCGACGGGCCCATCATCCAGCGCATCAAGGAGCGCATCGACACGGCGAAGGTCGTCATCGCCGACCTGTCCATGGCCAACCCCAACGTGTACCTGGAGGTCGGCTACGCGTGGGGCAAGGGGCGGCCCACGCTCCTGCTGGTGCGCGACGTGCGGGAGCTGCGCTTCGACGTGGCCTCGTACCGCTGCATCGTCTACCGCAGCATCCGCGAGCTGGAGACGCTGCTCGCGCGCGAGCTGGAGCGGCTGGGCTGACGGCCGCTCACCAGCCCCGGGCCGCGACGCTCCACGTCGCCACTCCGCCGTCCCCGCGCAGCACGTGGAGCCGCTCGTGCAGGTTGACGGACGCGCAGACGTGGTTGGGCACCACGCGCACGCGCTCGCCGATGCGCGGGCGCCACGGGGTGGTGGACACGTCCAGCAGGCCGTGCTCCTCGGACAGCCCGCGCACCAGCACCTCCGGCCGGTCCAGCAGGGCGCCATAGCCTCCGGCCGGGTCGAGGCCCTCCTCCTTCGCCAGCGCCTTGGAGCCGGCGTCGATGACGACCTGCCCGGGGACGGCGGTGCTCACCACGGTGGCGAGCACGGAGTACGCGCACTCGCGCCACTCGCACGCGCCCACGAAGGTGGAGTTGCGGTCGTTGAGGACGTTGATGCCGGGGCGGATTTCGGTGAGCCCGGCCACCTCGTGCGAGCGCCAGAGGGTGGGGGTGGAGCCACCGCTCACCACTTCCGGCTTCAGGCCCGCGGCGGACAGCGCGTCCAGCACCGTGCCCAGGCGTGAGGACTGCTCGCGCAGCACGGGGCCCTGCTCGGCCCGGGGCGCGCGCACGTGGCCCGGATAGAAGATGACGCCGCGGAGCCGCACGCCGTGGGCCGAGGATACGGCCCGGGCGAGGGAGACCGCGTCCTCGGGCGACTGCACGCCCACGCGGCGCATGCCCATGTCCAGCTCCACCAGCACGCCCACCTCGCGGCCCGCCTCGTGCGCGGCGCGCGACACACCCTCCAGGGCCTCGCGCGAGTCGAGCGCCACGGTGAGCCGCACGTGGCGGGGCAGGGCCATGAGGCGCGCGAGCCGGGCGGCGCCCACGGGCGGGTAGGCCAGCAGCACGTCATCGGCGACGGTGGCCATGACTTCGGCCTCGCGGGGCGTGGCCACGGTGACGCCGGAGGCGCCGGCCTGGAGCTGGAGCGCGGTGAGCTCCGCCGTCTTGTGCGTCTTCGTGTGGGGCCGCCAGCGCAGGCCGTGCTCGCGCGCGTAGTCCGCCACGCGCCGGAGGTTGGCCTCCACGCGGTCCAGGTCCACGACGGCGGCCGGGGTGGCGAGCGAATCGAGCGGGGTGGCATCCATGCCTCGCATGGTGGCATCCGGAAGCGGGCGGCTCCAGCGCCAGTGTCGCGCTCCCGCTCGCGCCGCGAGATGGTACACATCGCGGCCCGAGGCCCCATGCCCACCCCCTCTTCTCCGATTCTGACGGCCCGCGCACTCAACCGGGCCACGCTCGCGCGGCAGCTTCTGCTGGAGCGCGAGAAGCTCCCACTCCTGCGCGCGGTGGAGCGGCTGGTGGCGCTCCAGGCCCAGCAGGCCAGGCCGCCCTACGTCGGGCTCTGGTCGAGAGTCGAGGGCTTTCGGCGGGAGGACCTCACCCGGCTTCTCCACCGCAGGGACCTCGTCCGCGCGACGCTGATGCGCGGCACCCTCCACCTCGCGAGCGCGAAGGACTACGCCGCCATGCGGCCCGCCTTCTCCTCGATGCTCGAGTCCTTGGCGCACGCCATTCTCCGCGAGCGCGCGAAGGGGCTGGACATCGCGCCGCTGGTCGCCGCCGCGCGCGAGTACCTCGCGGAGGAGCCCCACACCTTCGAGGAGGTGCGCGACCACCTGCTGGAGCGCCACCCGAAGGCCGACGAGCGCGCCATGGGCTTCATCGTGCGGATGTACCTGCCGCTCGTCCAGGTGCCCACGGAGGACGCCGCATGGGGCTTTCCGGCGACGACGGACTTCGCGCTGGCGGAGTCGTGGCTGGGAGCGCCGCCAGGCACCGAGGCGGAGCTCGACACGCTGGTGTTGCGCTACCTCGCGGCGTTCGGCCCCGCGTCCGTGAGTGACGTCCAGACGTGGACCGGCCTCAAGGGCCTGAAGGACGTGCTCGGACCGTTGAGGCCGAAGCTGCTCACGTTCCGCGACGAGAAGGGCCGCGAGCTGTTCGACCTGCCCAAGGCACCCCGGCCGCCCGAGGACACTCCCGCGCCCGTGCGCTTCCTGCCCGACTTCGACAGCCTCATCCTCGGCCATGACGACCGCGCGCGGCTGGTGGCGGAAGCACATCGCTCCAGGCTCATCACCCGCAACCTGCGCATTCCCGCCACGTTCCTGGTGGATGGCTTCGTCACCGGCACCTGGAAGGTGGCGCGGAAGAAGTCCACCGCGACGCTCGTCGTCGAGCCGTTCGAGCCCCTGAGCCGGAAGACGCGTGAGGCCCTGGCCGCTGAAGGGGAGGGCCTCCTGCGCTTCGTCGAGCCCGACGCCGCCGCGCTCGACATCCGGTTCTCCTGAGTGAGCCCCGCGCGGGCCGCGCCAAGTGGCTGTTGCCACTGGGGTTTCACTCTGGCGCGTTGCGGCGAGAGTCCGAGGTGGATAGGTATTGCATCCATACGCCGAATCCCGCCGTCAGCGGGAGTGGGGGACCCAGGTTCGTTGGGGCGAATCGCTCGAGGTCGAGCGTAGGGCAGGTTCTCTCAGCCCGAGTCCGTCAGCTAACTCCACAGGCGTCGAGGAGAACGCAATGTCTTCCGACCCCAGCAGTCCTGGGCCGGGTTCGCCGTCGTCCGCGAGCTCGGCCGCTCCTGTTTCATCTCCTTCTGGTTCCCACCGCGTGCACCCGCGGGACGCGGGCCCCCTGCCGCTCGCCCGGCTGGCGCCCCTGGCGCTGGGCGCGCTCGGCATCGTCTACGGCGACATCGGCACCAGCCCGCTGTACGCGCTGCGCGACTGCTTCAGCGGCGAGCATGGCATCACCCCCACGCCAGCGAACGTGCTGGGCGTGCTGAGCCTCGTCTTCTGGAGCCTCATCATCGTCATCTCCGTGAAGTACCTCGGCTTCGTCATGCGCGCCGACAACCGCGGAGAGGGCGGCATCCTCGCCCTGCTGGCGCTGGTGGTGCAGCGCGGAGGCGGCGCGGGTGGCGGGGCCCGGCGCATGGTGCTCTTGACGCTGGGCCTGTTCGGCGCGGCGCTGCTCTACGGCGACGGCGTCATCACCCCGGCCGTCTCCGTGCTCTCCGCCGTGGAGGGGCTCGCGGTGGCGACGCCGTTCTTCACGCCCTACGTGCTGCCCATCGCCCTGGTCATCCTGCTGGCGCTCTTCCTCGTGCAGCGCCGGGGTACGGGCGGCATCGGCCGCGTGTTCGGCCCGATGATGGTGGTGTGGTTCACCGTCCTCGCGGTGCTCGGTGTCCACGAGCTGGCGCGCAACCCCTCGGTGCTCCAGGCGGTGGTGCCCACGCATGCGGTGGGCTTCTTCGCGCGCAACGGGTGGCACGGCTTCCTCGTGCTGGGCGCGGTGTTCCTCGTCGTCACCGGTGGCGAGGCGCTGTACGCGGACATGGGCCACTTCGGCTACCGGCCCATCCGTCTGGCGTGGTTCGTCCTGGTGCTTCCCGCGCTGCTGCTCAACTACTTCGGCCAGGGCGCGCTGCTCCTGAGAGACCCTTCCGTCGCCACCAACCCGTTCTTCCACATGGCGCCGGACTGGGCCCTCTATCCGCTGGTGGCGCTGGCCACGGCGGCCACCGTCATCGCCTCGCAGGCGCTCATCTCCGGCGTCTTCAGCCTCACCCGGCAGGCCATCCAGCTGGGCTACTGGCCCCGCCTGGAGGTGGTGCACACCTCCGCGGAGGAGCAGGGGCAGATCTACCTGCCCGGGGTGAACTTCGCGCTGCTGCTGGGCGTGGTGGCGGTGGTGCTGGGCTTCCGCTCCTCCGGCGCGCTCACGGCCGCGTACGGCATCGCCGTGACGGCCACCATGGCCATCACCACCTGCCTCGCCTACGTGGTGGCGCGCGAGCGCTGGGGCGTGCGGCGCTCCATCGCGGTGCCGGTGCTCATCACCTTCCTCGCCATCGACCTGGCCTTCTTCGGCGCCAACTTCGTCAAGGTGGCCCATGGCGGCTGGCTGCCGCTCACGATGGGCGCCGTCCTCTTCACCCTGATGACCACCTGGAAGCGCGGCCGCGAGCTCTTGGGCTCGAAGCTGCGCTCGGGCGCCATTCCCCTGAAGGACCTGCTGGAGAGCTTCGGGGACAACGCGCCGCACCGCGTGCCGGGCACGGCCATCTTCATGACGGGCAACCCCGAGATTGCGCCCAGCGCGATGTTGCACAACCTCAAGCACAACAAGGTGCTGCACGAGCAGACGCTGCTGCTCACCATCGCCACCGAGGACGTGCCCCACGTCCCGTCCAGCGAGCGGGTGACGGTGGAGAGCCTGCCCCTGGGCATGCGCCGCATCACCGCGCGCTACGGCTTCATGGAGGACCCGTCCATCCCGGACATCCTCAAGCGCTGCCGGGAGAAGGGGCTGCCCTTCAACGTCATGAGCACCAGCTTCTTCCTCGGCCGCGAGACGCTCATCGTCAGCAAGAATCCGGGCATGGCCATGTGGCGCGAGGCCATCTTCGTGTGGATGAGCCGCAACGCCCGCTCGGCCACGGCCTTCTTCCGCATTCCGCCCAACCGCGTCGTCGAGATGGGCGCCCAGGTGGAGCTGTAGCCCCTTCGCGGCGAGGTGGCGGCGCGGAAGCCTCTCCGCCCGCCACCTCGCGTCACGTCACGGCGTCTTCAGCGCGCGGGGCGGACCTTCACGCGCATGGAGCGGCCGTCACCCTTCTCGTTGATGACCTCGATGATGGTGCCGGTGTTGGGCACCTTCACGCCCATCCAGAACGTGTCCTCGGACCAGTAGGGCTTCGTGTCGTCGAAGACCGTCTCCGCCGGCAGCGAGGGCAGGTCGATGCGCGGACCCCCCAGCGTCTTGAGCGACAGGGCCTGGGTGGGCTTCAGGCCGAAGGGCGCGTCGCGCACCTGCACGAAGGTGTCCCAGTACCAGCCGGTGCCGTCGAGCTGCGGCGCCGCGTGCGCGTCCACCGGCAGGATGCGGCCCTGGCCCGGGTGCAGGCTCACCTGGTTGTTGGTGAAGAGGGTGTTCCAGTACGTGATGAGCAGGCCCGGCTCGTAGGGGTAGTGCTCCACGTAGTAGGTCAGGCCCATGTCCCCATAGGGGAAGTGGTAGGGACCGGTCTCCAGCCCCTCGTCGTAGCTGCGGTACTGGCGGTACTCGGCCAGGTAGTAGTGGTCGAAGTGGATGTGCAGGCCGTCGTGCTGCTGGAAGCCGTCGAGCGTCCAGCCGTTGGGCGTGGCCTCCGCCCCGTCGGAGAACACCGTGCGGCCGTTGGCGGTGATGCTCAGCGCGTCCACCTGGAAGCCGGGCCGCACCTCGGCGCCGTCCGTCCAGTAGCGCAGGCGCAGGTGCACCGTCTTGCCCGCCCACGGCGTCAGGTCGAAGGTGACGGGAATCCAGCCGCCGGACACGCCGGTGATGCCGTTGCCGAAGTTCTGGTTGTTCGGGTCCGTCTGCGTGGTGATGCTGCTCGGCAGGTTCTCGAAGCGCTGGCCGTCGGTGGAGACGGAGACGTAGGCGTAGTCCCAGTCCTGCTCGATGTCGAACCACGTGCGCAGTGTGAGCTGCACGGAGCTGGCGCGCGGCAGGCGCACCGTGCGCGTCATGGAGCTGTCGACGTTGTTGCCCTGGCCGCTGTACCAGGCGAACTGGCCCGCGAACGGCGGCGTCGTCACGTGGTCCACCACCTGCGGGGGCAGGGTGACGAGCAGCGCCTGCGCGTGCTTCGTGTTCATCTCCGCGGGGCCCAGCTTGTGCGTGGAGCGCTCGCCGGCCTTCGCCTCGTCGTAGTTCAGCCAGCCCAGCTGCAGCTTGTCCCACGCCCACAAATCCCCAGGGCGCGAGCCGACGTCCACGGTGCCGTCGCCCAGGTACGAGCCATGGCCCATGAGCGTCCAGAAGGCGGAGTCATTCCCGTAGCCGGAGTAGGTGTCGTAGTGGTCCGGCAGGCCGAGGTCATGGCCGTACTCGTGCGCGAAGACGCCCAGGCCGCCGTTCTCCGGCTGCACCGTGTAGTCGCCCACCCACTTGTCCACGGGGCCGAAGCGGGTGCCGCCGTTCGGGTTGTACGCGGGGCCGTTGCCGCCGTGGCCACCGCCGCTGGAGAAGGCGAAGGAGCGGTGGCTCCAGATGGCGTTCTGCCCCTGGGCGCCGCCGTCCGTCTCCTCGCCCTCGCCCGCGTGGACGATCTGGAAGTGGTCGATGTAGCCGTCCGGCTCGTCGAAGTTGCCGTCGTGGTCGTAGTCGTACCGGTCCCACACGTCGAAGGTGTCCAGGTACGCCTTGATCTGCTCGGGCGTCTTCCCGGCGTCGAGCTGGGCCTGCGTCCAGGCGTTGACGGCGTCGGTGACCATGGGCCACATGCCCGTGCGGGTGCAGATGCGGCTGCCGCAGAGGTTGTGCCCGTAGCGGGCCGAGTTGTACGGCACGCGCACCCACTCGTGGACGACGCCGTCCACCGTGTACCGGCCGGAGGACTGCGTCTGGTAGTAGGTGGCCACCGAGTCCACGCCCGGGCCGGTGCCGAAATAGAGCCGCTCGTAGTGCTCGCGGTTGTAGTCCTGCTGCCAGATGGTGAAGTTGTTGGTGGCGCGGTCCGGCGGGAGAATCTGGTTGTGGAGCGGACCCGGGATGTCACCTCCCGGGTTGACGTCGGGGTTGCCGTACTCGGGATGCACCTGGTCGCCGAACTCGGCGAGGATGACGAAGATGCGGTCGGTGCGCTCCAGCTCCAGCTCCACGTAGCGGCCACCGGCCGTCCTGTGGACGCGGCCCCGCGTGCGGCCCTCCATCTTGTCCTTGAGGGCCTGGGCCCGGAGCATGCGCTGCCGCTCTCCGAGCGGATGGGACAGGTCGTCCGACATCCGCTGGCGGGCATGGCCCACGCCCACGCTGCCGTCCTCGTCCAGCACGGGCCTCTTCGCCCATGCGCCGGGTGACACGGTGAGGGCCAACAGGCCCCACTTCAGCCACTGCGTTCTGAACTTCATGTCGAGGGGTGCCTTCGTCGCGGCGCCGGCCGGCCCATCTCACTCACGGCTTCCGCGATACTGCAACTTTGCGTGAATCAGGTGTTTCATTGCAACTCCGTTGTCCGAGTTGCTCGGATACACCTCGTCTCGCAACGAGTCCCCCGGGGAAATGCGACATTTATCGGCGGGGTCCGTTCAATACGAAGGCCCGCCGCGAGCACGGAAGGACGTCCGTGTCACGGCGGGCCCGGGTGCCCGTGATGGCTTTGAGCGCGGGTTACTGCGGCGCGGGGGCGCTGAGCTTCTTCGCCGGCGGCTGGTACTTCATGCCCAGGGAGTTGAAGACGAAGGAGTACACGTCCACCTCCTCCTCGATGCGGGCGTTGAGCGGGGTGCCGGCGCCGTGGCCGGTCTCCGCGTTGGCGCGCAGGAGGATGGGGTTCTTGGACGTCGTCGCCTCCTGCATCCGGGCCACCATCTTCCGCGAGTGGAACGGGTCCACGCGCGGGTCATTGGCGCCGGAGGTGAAGAGCACCGACGGGTACTTCGTGCCGTCCTTCACGTTGTGCAGCGGCGAGTACGCGTGCAGCGCCTTGAACTGCTCCGGGTCCTTCACCGTGCCGTACTCGGTGATGTTGAACTGGCCGTTGGGCGTCAGCTCCACCCGCAGCATGTCGTAGATGCCCACGCGCGCCACGACGGCGCCGTACATCTCCGGGTGCTGGGTGACGGCCGCGCCCATCAGCAGGCCGCCGTTGCTGCCGCCCTGGATGGCCAGCTTCTTCGGCTGCGTGTACTTCTGGTCCACCAGCAGCTTCGCGCACGCGTAGAAGTCGTCGAAGACGTTCTGCTTCTTCGTGAGCGAGCCTTCCGCGTGCCACTTCTCGCCGAACTCCGAGCCGCCGCGCAGGTTCGCCACCGCGTACACGCCGCCCTGCTCCAGCCACAGGCCCACCAGCGGGCTGAAGCCCGGGGAGATGGAGATGTTGAAGCCGCCGTAGCCCGTCAGCAGCGCCGGGTTGTTGCCGTTGAGCTTCGTGCCCTTCTTCTTGAGGATGGTCAGCGGCACCTTCGTGCCGTCCTTGGACGTGGCCTCCGCGCGCACCACCTCCACGTCGCTCATGTCCAAGGGCGAGGTGCGGGCCAGCGCCGTCTTCGCCGCCTTGTTGTCCTTCGCCGAGTACCGGTACCAGGCCGACGGCTGCACGAAGCTGCCGTTGCCGAAGAGCACGTCGTCGCCGTCCAGGCTCACCAGGCCGCCCACGGACGACACCGGCAGCGTGGGCACCAGTCCCAGCGCTTGGCCCTTCAGGTCCACCATGCGCAGCTGCGACGGGCCGCCGAGCTGCTCGACGAGGTACACCCGCGTCTTCGTCGGGTAGACGCCGAGGATGGTGGCCTCGCCCTCGGGCACCACCACCGTGGCCTTGTCCAGCGTGGGCGTGGCCAGCGGCAGCCGCAGCACCCGGCCTCGCGGCGCGTCCTTGCGGCTCAGCAGGTACAGGGCCCCGTCATGGCCGAAGTGCGAGCCGATGACCTTGTCCTCGAACTTCGACACCTGCGTCCACTGCCCGGACGGGCCGTGCAGGTACAGCATGTACTCGCCGCCGTCGCCGTTGGCGACGAGCGCGGACGTGTACTGGCCGTCCTCGGACGTCTCCAGGTCCGTCATCGCGATGCGCGGGAAGTCCTTGCCCAGCGCGTACGTGTCCTTCTCCGTGGGCGTGCCCACCTTGTGGAAGTACACCTGCTGGAAGAAGTCCCGGTCCGCGGGCGGGCGCTCCTCGCCGCGCGGGTAGCGCGTGTAGAAGAAGCCCGTGCCGTCCTTGTTCCACGCCAGGCTGCCGCCCGCCGTGCCGCCGTTCACCTTCGGCACCACCTCGGTGGACACGGGCTTGCCGGTGGCCACGTCATAGACGGTGACGTCACCGCTCTCCGTGCCCTTCTTCGACAGCGACACCGCCACCTTCTTGCCGTCCAGCGTGGGGACGAACCAGTCGATGGTGGTGTGGCCCGACGGGTCCACCGCCGACGGGTCCAGCAGCACGCGCTCCTTGGACGTGTCGTCCACCGAGCTCAACACCACGAGGAAGGCCTGCTGCTTCGGCGGCTGGCTCTTCATGGTGAGGAGGGTGCCGCCGGCCTCCTTGAGGCCGTAGTAGGCCGGGGACTTCCAGGAGAGCAGCTCGGTGACGCGCTGGCGGATGGCCTCGCGTCCGGGCAGCTTGTCCAGCATCGCGCGCGTGTGCGCGTTCTGCGCGTCGTTCCACTGCTGCACCTTGGGGTCGGTGGAGGCCTCCAGCCACTGGTACGGGTCCTTCACCTCCGTGCCGTGGTAGGTGTCCACCTTCTCCTGCTTCTCCGTCGGAGGCGCCTTCTTCGCGGCGCCCTTGGGCGCGGCGGGCGCGGCCAGTGGCAGCACCAGCACCGCCGCCGTCAATGCGGTCGTCAGCTTCACGCGTTCACCTCGGGGTGAGGAAGTCGCGCGCAGCCTGCCACGTCCACCGGGCCGTGACACACCCGAGACGTCTCGGGAATGTCGCCGCCGCCCGGGTGTTCGGCCGCGCCCCGTTCTCCCAAGCGGCGGGAATGCGTCGCGTCAGTCCCAGATGCGGGACGGACTCTCAGCGCAGGGGCAGGGACACCAGCGCGGCGGCGAACCGGTCGAAGGCCTCGCTGGAGGGCAGGGCGGTGCCCTCGTCCATGTTGCCCAGCATCAGCGCGAAGACGACGCGCGGGTGCTGGCGGTCTCCGGGGCGGTCGACCACGCCGACGAAGCAGCGCTGCCCGGAGAGCGTGCCCGTCTTCGCGCGGATGCGGCCCGTGGTGAGCGGGGTGACGGGGCGCGAGGCGAGCGTGCCGTCCTGGCCGGCCACGGGCAGGCTGTCCACGAGCGCCAGGCCATAGGGCTCGCGCAGGCTGGTGAAGAGCACGCGCACCAGCCCGCGCGCGGTGGCCATGTTGTAGCGGGACAGGCCGCTGCCATCCACGGGCCGCAAGTCCCGCGTGGGGATGCCGCGGCGGGTGAGCTCCTCGGCCAGGGCGGAGCGCAGGGCGGAGTAGCTCTCCGCGCCGGTGCGCTCGCGGGTGAAGCGCAGGCCCAGCCGCTCCGCGTAGAGGTTGAGGGACTCCTTGTTGGTCACCTTCACCAGCTCCGACAGGGGCGGGCTGACGAGGGTGACGAGCGGCTCGGGCACGGGCGGGCGCAGCGGCTGTCTCTTATA
>NZ_JABBJJ010000301.1 GCF_012933655.1 Pyxidicoccus fallax
CCCTCCCCCTCAACAGGGCCCCCATCCCGCCTATACGCGAGGGACGACGTCGCCGACAGGGGCCGTGTGTGGTGGGACAGGGCCGGCCGTGAACCGGGCCGCCAGCGGAGCGAGCGAAACGAACGCACGCCTCGGCCTCTGTCCTCGCGCGGGCCCACCAGGGAGGAGGGGCCTCTCTCTGCCGAGACGGGCTCGGCCCCTCTCGTGGATTCAGAGGCCATGCGAGCGCTCCTGCTGCGATGCGCATCTCCGCTCGGCGCGGAGTGTGTCGCACCCAGGTACAACGTTCGGCCGGCAGGAGGAAACGGCCAGTGCGCGACGCTCGAAAGCATGCGCGGTGCATGTGGGGCGCAACAGGTGCTTCCCGTTGCCGGGTATCGGCACCCGGCGACGCTCCGGGGCAAGGCCGTCCACCAGGCATTCATGGGGAGAAGCCCCCATTCATGAGCCGAGAAGGTCTCGGCCGCACGGACTCGGGGCTGGCGCTGAGACATGCAACAGGTGCCCCGCGTGTCTCTTCACGCGGGACACCCGTTGCTCCGTACTCTCTACGAGCCGGGAGGAGCCGTCACTGGAGGAGGTAGGCGACCGTGCCGCTGCAAGCGCCGCTACTGTAGCAGCCGGAGCGCAGCACGTAGGTCCCACTGACCGAGACGTAGTAGGTGAAGTTCGACAACGCGCCGCAGCTACCACCCGCATCGTCGCTGAAGGTCACCTGCACGCCGCTGGGGTTGTAGAAGCGCAGATAGGTGTCGCCGCTGCCCGAGGCGCCACTCAGGCCGCAGGTGCCCAGGGTGATGGTCTGGCCCGCGCTGAGATTGACGTAGAGATCCGTGGTGTTGACCGTGGCGCTGTTGGTGGCGCTGGCGCTGTAGGAGAACAGCGCCCCGCCAATGCTGTAGCCCACCGTGCCGTTGCAGGCGCCGCTGCCGAAGCAGCCCGCGCGCAGCAGATAGGTCCCGGTGGTCGGAGCGACGTAGCTGAGGTTCGACAGCACGCCGCCGCAGGCATCATCGCTGATGGCCACCTCCACCCCGCTGGGATTGTAGAAACGCAGGTAGGTGTCGCCGCTGCCCGAGGCGCCGCTCACGCCGCAGGTGCCCACGGTGAGGGTTTCGCCAGCGCGGAGGTTGAAGTACACGTTCGCGGTGTTGACCGTGGCGCTGTTGGTGGCGCTGGTGCTGTAGGAGCCGGCGACCAGCGAGGTCTGGCCGCCTGGCGACTCGGAGCGCACGCGGAGATCAACGGCATCCTTCTCCATGCTGGCGGGAGCCAGTTCCAGGGGACGCGTCTCGCCCGAGTCGAACGGCTTGGGCGAGGACAGCGGCATGGTGTCGACGGAGGTCCCTTCAGGGGTGGTCGGCCGGGTTTCTCCGGACAGTTCTTCCGCGGCCGGGCCGCCGCAGGCGAACAGGGTGAACGCCGTGAACAGACCCAGCAGTCGCGAGGATACGGTTTCGAAGCGATGCATGTGCCTTCCTTTGTTTGAGGTTGGCGTGAGAAGCCAGAATGGTTCCCACCCGCCCCAAATCAGAAGAGCCGGCGCATTGGAAAATGATGCAGAAAATCTGCGGACTAAGGGCTTCCCACATGAAGCAGGGGGTCGTATGCCATTGGCTCGGTGATTCGCAGGGCACAGCGGCGACCGCTGCTGGCGCGCCGCGTTCCCTCCCGGCTCCCGAGAAGCTCTGCTCGGGAGCCGGTTGGAGTGGACCGGGCGCTACTCGAAGCTGTCCTTGTTGCGCTTCTCCCGGAGGGAGTCGGTCACTCCATTCACCGCCCCCGACAGCCCCTTCCTCGAAGGGGGCTGCTCCGGGGTGGTGGTGTTGGGGGCCGAGCCAATGCCGCTGGTGGCTGGCTCCTCCTTGCGGCTGACTTCCGACTGGGGCTTGGGGAGGCGGACGTTGTTGCTGATTCCCGGCATGGCGATCTCCTCGTATGTGTGGATCCCCGTCCACCCTCGGGTGGGCGGGGATTTCGGACTTCAAAAAGGAGAGGGGTGAAGGCGAAAAGCCGTCCCAGGAATTTCCAAGCGCCATGTCGGAGCACGAAAGGCGGCAAAGGAAGCGCTGGGCGCCCGCCTTCTGCGAGCGCCCAGCCTGACATCAGTTACCCAGCCCCTACACTTGCACTGGCGTACTGCGGTTGGCGAGGGTCCCATCCCCGAGCTCGCCGTTGCCGTTGCTGCCCCAGGCCCAGACAGTCCCGTCCGTCTTCTACTGCCAGCGTGTCGGCTTCGGCGCGTGGCTCCCCGAGTACCTGCGAGGCAGGTTCGACCTGTGGACGCTGCTCCTCATGGAGAAGCCCCGGGCGCCCGGGGTCGCCGCGTCAGCCCCCGCTGCGCGCGGGTGTCAGCTCGGAAGCGAACGTCCAGCCCTTTGGACCGCGCAGCATGAGCTGGTCACAAAACCGGCGGCTCGCCTTGTTGCGCTGGATATGCGCGTCCGCGCACACCTCGCCGAGCACGAGGTCGGCCGGGGTCACCCTCCCGCGCGGGCCCCTGTAGTCCCGCAGTGCCGCCTCGTAGGCGATCTGCAGCCGCAGGCGGAGGAGCTCGGGCATGGGGGCCAGCGGAGGCTCCCGGTCATCGGGCTGGAAGCCCACGAAGGAGTCGAGTCCTGGAGGCAGTGAGAGCAGCACCGCCCGGTGGCTGTCGAGGAAGCGGTGCAGCAGGCGCATCCGCTCCCGCTGCACGCCCTCCAGGACGAGCGGATTGGCGGTGGTGCGTGCGTGCTCGTACAGGCTCGAGGCGCGTGACAGGTCCCCGCCATCATAGGCCTGCTTGAACGCGTCCACCTGCTGGAGCGACGCGCGCGCCGCGACGGGAGCACGCGAGTAGGAGGAGAACACCTCCAGCGCGGGCTTCAGCTCGTCCTGCTTCACGTAGACAAGCCGCGCCTCGAGCCGCTTCGCCTCCGCCGGCCACTGCTCCGGCGCGCGGACCTCATGCGTGTCCAGTCGGGGGGCGTCGGGCGTGAGGATGCCGCCGGCCCCGCACCGCCGGATGGGGAAGCCCTCGCACCGGTCCTCCGTGGGCGCCGGCCCTCCACCACACGCCGCCCGGGCGCAGGTCTCGAAGGCGCTCCGGGGCAGCGTGCCGCGCACCTCCACGTCCAGCGTCCGGTCGCGGGCACGCCACGTCACGCTCGTGAGCGTCCCACCCCACTTCGCCATCGGGCTCTTGGCGAAGAGGCCGCGCGCGGACTCGAGGTCCGCGTAGGGAACGAAGACGCGCAGCCCGTCGAGGACGTCGTGCGGCACCAGGCGCACGTCGCGCAGCTGGACGACGACGTCCACGCGCTCGGCGCCCAGCTCCACGGAGATGTCCCCCTCGCGTGGCGTGATGAAGCACCCCGTCGAGAACAGCGAGAGCAGTGCCCACCACCCGATGACCCACCGACGCATCCACTTCCTCCCGCAGCCACCGGAACCCTGGGGCTCCTCCCCATTCCTATCAGGCTGTTGAAGAAACCTGCATGGGAGCCTGGGAGACCGTGGAGTGACGACTGCTGGAGGCCGAGGACGTCAGCGGAACTCAGGAGCGCCAGCCGTCGCGCCGGTCCTTCCGGTCCTCGCGCAGCTCCTGGCGGTCCGCGCGCAGCTCCTGCTTGCCGAGCCGTACCAGCTCCACGATGAGCGCGCGCTTGCGGTTGAGCTGCGCCTGGGAGCGCACACCCATGAGGGAGTTCAGCTCGCGCGCGGCGCTCCTGCGAGCCGCCAGCGAGGCCGCCTCGGCGCGGGCGTCACGGACATCATCCCGGTTCTCCGCGCGGCTCTCACCCCACTCCCTGCGCGCCTCGGCGCGGGCCTGGGCGGTTTCCACGCGGCTCTCGGCCAGCTCCGCGCGCAGCAGCTCGCGCAGCCGGTGGTCCACGGAAGCCAGCTCGGCGGCGTTGTTCCTGCGGGCGCGCGCCGCATCGAAGCGGGCCAGCACGCGCTCCAGCTCGGCCACGTCCATCCGGTCATTCGAACGCTGGGTGACGCCCTGGCGCACTTCGTGGCCGTTCGGCGTGCTGGCCCGGTGGGACTGGGCGTGCGCGGAACCGGCGAACAGCAGCGAGGCGACGAGGGCAGACGAGAGAACCTTCAGCGTCTTCATGGTGGCGACTCCCGTGGGGGGCTGCATTGCTGCGTACAACCCTTCTGACGGGAGGGGCCGGATTTGATTCAACGCCCACTCTCGAAGCTTCAGGGGGGGCGTACTTCGAGCGCAACCCAACAGCCAGGTGAGTCGCTGAGGGTGCGTGACGACGAGGAGGGACGCTGGCCGTGCCCCTGGGGCAAGGCCAGCGCCAGACGCGGCCCCTGTCGTTCAGGCAATGAGGTTCACCGTGTAGGTGCCCGCGCTCATATTCACCTGGCGCATCCCGAGGTAGCGGTCACCGATTCGCTGGTTCCACAGACAGGAGTTGAACGGGGAGGTCTGTGGCGCGTGGATGAACTGGGAGTCCCCGGCCCAGAATGCGCCGTTGTCGGCCTCGGCGAAGTAGTAGGCCACCGAGTGCGTCGTGTTGAGGAGGTACACCGACTGGTTGTGGTCGATGCTCCACCAGCCCCGCGTCCCCCACACGCCCCAGGCGGCGCAGTTGGCCGGGTCGTAGAACGAGATGCAGATCCGGATTCGAGGGCCGTAGCTGTTGCGGAAGTGCAGCTGGTAGGTCGCCAGGTCAGCTTCGGTGCCGACGACGGGCCCTGGAGACAGCTGGGAGGGGTCGCTGGCTCGGAGTGCTCGGACGAGTCCCGGGGATTCGTTCACCCCCTGGCCTTCGAAGAGCGCCCCCCGTGGGTTGGAAGAGAGTACGGCCTCGCGGGAGGGACTCTCACCGAAGAGGTTGCCATTCGCAGCCACGCCGAGCTCGGCGGCCCTCGCGGTGAAGATGCTGCTGGTTCCCAGGCCCAGCAGTGTGCCTGTTCGAAGGAACCATCGTCTGTTCATCGGGGTGGGGTTGGATGGGCTCACAACAGTCCTCCTTTGGGGTGCAATGAATTGCGTCCCACGAACTCCTCGTTCCCGCCAATGACACACGCCTCGGTTCTGCACGCTACCCGACAGAACAGGCGCGCTCGGACAGGGTCACCTTCATTCTGTGTGTAATTTACGCAGTGGCAATAGAAACACGGAAGCACGAGCGCCAGACACAACCAGGGACACTGGCCTCTGCGCAAGCGCAGCGCTCCGTCTGGCCTGCCGTGTCCGTCCGCGGTACCAGGCCAAACCCTTACGCAATGTCAGAGCGCAGATGTTCCGACTGCCTGGTGCCTCGATGCGCTCAATTGCGGAATGAGGGTCACCCGCTTCGGTGGGGGACTCTCACATCTGCGCTGGCTGCATTCAAACCACAGTGGGTGCCCCGCCCATCGGGCGTGGTGCGGGAATCGAAGCCGCAGACGAGGCGATAGGAAACCCCAAGCAGGACGCGCTGTGCCCCGCTATCGCCTTGCTTTCGCTCGGGTTCGTCATTCCACCCCGTCCCAGGCCGTTCCCCAGTCTTCCGCCTCGAACCTCGCTGGAGAAGGCGTCTGCGCCTCTGGGGTGCCCCGGCTCACTGCCGGGCCATCGCCTGGGTGACCTGGGCCTCCGTGTGGCGTGCGGGCTCCAGCGCCGCCTCCGGGTGCAGGTCCACGGTGACTTCGACGACCTTGCCCGTGAAGGCCGCGAGCGGCTCATACTCGTCGGTCACGGGCGCTCCCTTGTCGCAGCCGACGTCGAACGTCTCGTCGAGGCTGTACATGAACGCCATCGTCTGCGGAATCCTGCCCTCGGCGACCTGCTTGCCGTCCACCGAGAGGCGGCCCATGCCTCCGGCGCCGTAGATGACGGGCTTGCCCGTGTCGGTTCGATGCTCGGGCTGGATTTCGAACTCGAAGCGGAGCGTGTGGCGGCCCGGACCGAGCTTCTGCGGCGCGCGGATGTACGTGTACTCGACGGCGGCGAAGTTGTAGCAGAACGTGGGGACGCCGCCTCGCAGGTAGAGGGACCACCCGGCGGTGTCTCCGCCCATCACGACGATGGGCCCTTCGGCTCCCTGCTCGGGGATTTCAATCTCGGCGGTCATGGCCCACGAGCGGTTCTTCGTGTCGGGCGCCGCGGCCTCGGGAATCCGCACCGCCCCCGGCCCGAACGCGAACCGCGTCCGTTTCTGGGCCAGCCCGGCCCGGCCCAGCAGGCGCTCTTGGAACCGGTCATCGAGCGGGAGCACGTTGTAGCGGCCTGCCTCGGCCCACCACAGGCCGACCAGGTGAATCATCCGCTTCACGGCCGGGTCGTCCGGCTTCGACAGGTCCTTGCGCGCCATGAGGTCGTGGCACTCGGTCGGGTCCGCCTCGAGGTCGTAGACCTCCCAGCGGTCCTCGTCGAAGGACCAGGCCGCACGGTTCTCCCACGGCTTGCGGCCGTGGTAGGTGACGGCCTTCCACTTCCCGTCGACGATGGCGCGGTTGCCCAGCATCTCGAAGTATTGCGTCGGGTGGTGGGTGGGCGCGTCCGCGTCGTCGAACGAGTAGTTCATCGGCACGCCTTCCATCGGCGCCTGGGGGACGGAGTTGACGACGGCGGGCGCCTCAATCCCGGCGGCCTTCAGGATGGTGGGGACGATGTCGATGACGTGATGGAACTGGGTCCGGATTTCGCCTCGGGCCTGGATGCCCTTCGGCCAGTGCACCACGAGGGGATTCCGCGTCCCGCCGAAGTGCGTGTACTGCTTGCAGAGCTTGAACGGCGCGTTCATCGCCAGCGCCCACCCCACCGGGAAGTGGTTGTACGAGCCCGGCTGCCCGAGCTTGTCGATGCGCTGGAGGTTCCGCTCCAGGGTCTCGACCCGCTCGGGGCGCTCCGTGCCGAACGCGCCCTCGTTGAAGAGGCCCGAGAGCGTGCCCTCGCCGGAGCAGCCGTTGTCGCCGATGAACACGAAGAGCAACGTGTTGTCGAGCTGGCCCGTCCGCTCCAGGTACTCGACGACGCGCCCAATCTGCGCGTCCGCGTGTGACAGGTAGGCGGCGTAGACCTCGGCCATCCGCGCGAAGAGCCGCTTCTGGTCGTCCGACAGGTCATCCCATCGTGGGACGCCTTCGAGCATGGGCGCCAGCTCGGCGTTGGCCGGAACGACGCCCAGCTTCTTCTGCCGCGCCAGCACCTGCTCGCGGTAGCGGTCCCACCCCATGTCGAACTTGCCACGGTACTTCTCGATCCACTGTGGCCACACGTGGTGGGGGGCGTGGCAGGCGCCGAACGCGAGGTAGGTGAGCCACGGCTTCTCGGGCGTCAACGACGCGTGGTTCGAGATGAAGTCAACCGTCTTGTCGGCGAGGTCCTCTGACAGGTGGTAGCCCTCTTGCGGCAGGCGCGGTGGGTCGATGGCCTCGCGCCCCGCGTAGAGCTTCGGGTACCACTGGTTGTTGTCACCCGCCATGAAGCCGTAGAAGCGGTCGAACCCGAAGAGCGGCCCGTCGGGCCACCGGTCGAACGGGCCGGAGGGGCCGGTCTCCTCCGATGGCGTGTTGTGCCACTTGCCGAGCGCGAACGACGCGTAGCCGTGCTGGTGCAGCATCGCGCCAATGGCAGCCTTGTCGGGTTTCTGACGCGCGTCGTAGCCAGGAAAGCCGGTCGCGAGCTCGGTGATGTTGGCCATGCCTACCGAGTGGTGGTTGCGTCCCGTCAGGAGGCACGCGCGCGTCGGTGAGCAGAGGGCCGTCGTGTGGAAGTTGGTGTACCGGAGACCGTTGCCGGCAAGCCGCGTGATGTTCGGCGTCTCGACCAGACCGCCGAACGTGTCACACGCCCCGAAACCGACGTCGTCGAGGACGATGTACAGGATGTTCGGCGCTCCCCGCGGCGCTTCGGGAGGCACGGGGAAGGCCGGCTCGGACTCCTCCCACGTCCTGCCAATACGGCCGGGGAAACGCTCCCCTTCATGGTACGTCTTCATTCCACCGGCGGCCGCCGCCGACGGCCCGTCGCCGCCCAGCTGCTCCTCGGGCTTTTTCCCCTTGCCACCCTTACGCGCCATGCCGGATTCCCCTCCACGCTCCAGAAAAGGTTGAGGGCACGGAACTCCCCTGCAACCGGCCCTTCTGTCGCAGGCAATGTGCGTTCAGGGCGTCCGTTACCGGCCGTGCCAGACGTACGCTCTTTTTCCTGAGCACGGCTACCAGCGCGGAGACACCGGCGTGAGCCGGCGCTGGGTGGTGCCGTCGCCCACCTGTCCCAGGTCGTTGTTCCCCCAGCAGCGCACGGTGCCGTCCGCCAGCCGCGCGCACGCGTGGCGCTCGCCCCCGACGATGGGGCCGGTGGAGCTCAGCCCCGACACCGCCGTGGGCGTGAGCCGGTTGGTCGTGGTGCCGTCGCCCAGTTGGCCGAAGGAGTTGTAGCCCCAGCAGCGTCCGGTGCGGTTGACGAGGGCCGCGCAGGTGAAGCCGTCCTGCGCGCTCAGCGAATCGACGCCGGTCAGGCCCGACACGGCGGTGGGGGTCAAGCGGGTGCTGGTGGTGCCGTCGCCCAGCTGGCCGTACTCGTTGCGGCCCCAGCAGCGCGCCGTCCCATCCGCGAGCGCGGCGCAGGTGTGCCGCGCGCCCGCGGCGATGGCCACGGCGCCGCTCAGCCCCGAGACCGCGACGGGCGTCAGCCGCTGCGTCTGGGTGCCATCGCCCAGCTGCCCGTGCAGGTTGGCGCCCCAGCAGCTCACCGTCCCATCGTTGAGCAGCGCGCAGGTGTGGCCAGCGCCGGTGCTCAACTGGGCCACTCCGCTCAGGCCGGAGACGGTGACAGGGGTGTTCCGGTTCGTCGTCGACCCGTCGCCGAGCTGGCCCGTGGCGTTGTAGCCCCAGCAGCGCACGGTGCTGTCGATGGCTATCGCGCAAGTGTGCAGGTTGCCGGCCCCGCCCTGGCTGAGACCCAGGGCCTTGAGCCCCGACACCGTCACGGGGCGCAGCCGCTGGGTGGAGGTCCCGTCGCCCAGCTCCCCCCGGGCGTTGTTGCCCCAGCAGCGCACCGCGCCGTCGCGCAGGAGGGCACAGCTGTGGTCCTGCGCCGCGGTGACGTCGATGACGTCCGCCAGGTCCAGCACCTGGACGGGCCGGGTGCGGAAGGTGGTGGTCCCGTCCCCGAGCTGCCCGGTGGGATTGCGCCCCCAGCAGCGCACGGTGCCGTCGTCCATCTGCGCGCAGGTGTGGAGCCCGGCGGCGCTCAGCTTCCAGACACCGTCACAGCCAGACGGCGTGCAGGCCAGGTCGCCGCACGCGTTACCGCACACGCCGCAGTTCTCCGCCGTCCTCACGCTCGTGCAGACGCCGTCGCCGCAGTCCGCCTCTCCTGCCGGGCACGAGACGCCCGCGTCTGCTCCGTGGGTGCCCGCATCTCCCGTGCCCGCGTCGCGAGGGGTACCGGCATCCCCCGTGCCCGCGTCGCGGGGGGTGCCGGCATCGGTCCGAGTGCCGCCATCGGTCTCGGTCCCAGCGTCTCCGGCCAGGTCGTCGTCCTCAACGGAAGGTCCAGGACACCCCAGGGACAGGGTCAGCACGGCGAACACGGCCACGGGCAGCGAACTCCTCATCACGATGTCTCCAGGGAAGGCGCAAGTGCCTACGGTAGCCCAGGACCCACGATTCTCGATGCGGGGCCAGGCGCCAGACCGCGGCCATTTCGGGTCCCTCAAGTCCCCATTCCGCCAGGAGTCTGTGCTTCTTCAGCGGGGAATCCCGCCGGGGCCCTTGCCAGCCGGGTAGAATCGCGGCCTCTATGGCGACTCACGGTCATCGACATCTCCCACTCGTTCTTTCTCTCACGCTGATTGCCCCGGTGGCGCTCTGGGGCTGCAGCGAGCCCACGGACCCCCCCGTCTCTCCGGACGCCGGCTCCCCTCCCACGGAGCCGGCGAAGGCGACCCTTCACGTCGCCACGTGGAACCTGAAGGACTTCCCCGCGACGTCGGAGGCTCCCGCGCGCGTCGCCGCGGCGATGCAGGCGTTGGATGCGGATGTCATCGCGGTGCAGGAGGTGGCAGACCCCGCGGCGTTCCAGACGCTGGTGAATGCGATGCCCGGGTACCAGGGCGTGCTCGGGACACCGCAGTCGGTCAACCCTCCCATCCGGGTCGGCCTGCTGTGGCGGACCTCCGCCGTCACGCTCGGGACGAGCGAGGAACTGTTCACCGCGTCCCCGCTCTTCCCCCGTCCCGCGCTGAGGGCAGACTTCGGCGTGGCCGGCGTGGGCGCACGCTTTTCGGTGATGACCGTCCACCTCAAGGCGGGCACGACCCAGGCCGACGAACAGCAGCGGATTGATTCTGCTCGCGTGCTCGTGGAGCAGCTGGACGCAATCGAGAACGCTGGCGAGGACGAGGTGCTGCTGCTCGGGGACTTCAACGAAGCCTTCGGAGACCGGCGCGCCGCGGAGTTCTTCGGAATCTTCGAGGGCGATGCCGGGAACACCGTCCTCTCCCGGGCGCTGGAGCAGTCGGGCCAGGTGACGTTCATTCCGGCGAGGATTGTTCTCGACCACATGGTGTCGACGCCGGGCCTGAAAGAGGAGATCGGCACCTCGGCTCCGTCCGTCGTCACCGGGCTCGCGGCGCCGGCCGATGGAGGGACCGCCTTGAGCGATCACCACCCGGTGAGGCTCGAGCTCGTCTTCTCCGAGCAGCGGTGAGCCGAGCGGAGGCTCTCGGCGTTGGCCGAATGTGCCCCTGGGGCTAATCCGCCGCCCGCCCCTCGCTCAGCTCACGGAGGAGCGAGCGGAATTCTTCATCCTGGGGGATGGGGTAGGCGTTCATACCGGCGAGCTCGGGCAGCGCCTCGCCGCCGCGGCCCAGGACCTTCGAGAAGATGGCGCGGGCCTCGTCCCGGCTGCCCCGCAGGAACGCGGCGTAGCCAGCATGGTGCAGCACGGTGAGCCTGTCGGGCTCGAGCGTTGCCGCCGCCTCGAACCTGTCCTTCGCCGAGAGGAGCATCGAAGCCGCTCCCTCCTCGCCCTGCTGGATTCTCCGTTTGGCTTCAGTGAGCTCGCAGAAGCCCGATTTACGGAGTGCTTCGGAGACCGGCCGGCGCAGCGGCGCTCTGGAATCCTGGACCTCCTTCGTGCTCTGGCCATGCCGCCGAAAGAGCATGCCGACAGGGGTGGAAGTGAGTGCCAGTTGCTCGCGCAGCGGAGCTTCGACAGCGTCGCCAAAGTAGCGGACGAGCTCGTCGAAAGAGGCGACCGCCGCCAGAGGCTGGCGCTGACGCGCGAGGATACCGGCCCTTTGAATGAAGGCCTCGGCCACCAGCAGGCACAGGTGCAGGTCGGGGACGGAAGAGCGGTTCTCATTCCTACCCGTCCTGAAGCTGGACGGCGGCCATCCGTCGGGCAAGCCGTAGCCTGCGTTGAAACGGCGGATCAACTCTTCGAAAGAAATGAATGCCTGCTGGGGTCGGCCCTGCTGTGCGAAGGCGACACCCCTTTGAACGAGGGCCTCGGCCACTTGCTGGCGCAGGCTCATGTCCCAGGGGGCGCGGTCGAATTGCCGGAGTACATCGTCAAAGGCCGCAATGGCTTGCGTGTGCTGTTTCTTCTCCAAGAAGGAGCGTCCCAATTCGACGAGCGCCCTGGCCGCATGCTCGGGAGGAAACCCCTGGGAGGCCTGGCCCATCGGGCCACCTGCTTCGCCTGCATCAACTCCCGCCGTGCCATGACAGGCAAGGGGCTCACGGCCGGCCTGCGCGGCATCGTCATCTCGAGCCGGGGGCAGGTCCCACTCGACACGCATGTAGCCGGACGTGGCTTCCTCCAGCCCGCGCACGATGGCCGGAGCGAGGCGGCGCTGGGTGCGGATGCGCAGCCCTCGGATGCTGAAGCCCTTCGCGTAGTGGATGGCCTGCGCCAGCTCCCCCGACGCGCCGGACCGCTCATGCAGCAGCGTGGCCTCGACGGGCACCTCCTCCGAGAGTGTCACCACGAGGGACCAGCCGTCACCGCAGGCCTCGAAGCGCTCCAGGCGCGGGCCCAGCACCGAGTTCGCGTACACGCCCACCTCGAACGGTGTCGCGCGCCGCACCGTCACCGAGGTCAGGTTCGGAAGGGAGGACAGCGAAGCGAACATGTCCTTTTCGGAAAACGGGGCCTCGTCGACTCTCAGCTCGAGACGCCGCACCGGCAGCGGATGCCGGCCCAGCCGCGTCGCGACGGCGGCACTCACCTGCCGCAGCACCGTCACGCGACTCAGGTGTGGGTGCGGCAGCCAGTCCGCCAGCGCTGGCGAGGAGTGCCAGTCCAGGTCCACCTCCCGCACCGTGAGCCAGAATGGCCCGGGGGACGGGCTCTTCGCGGATGGCCACTTCATACGGGCAGCCACGGCAGCCACCGGCAAGCCTCGCTCGAAGCGGGTCTTCCCCGGCTCGACGTAGGGGCCGAGCTGCGCCTCCCACTTCGCGCCGTGCAGCTCCAGCAGCTGCGCGACCCGAGCCTCGTCGGGCCGGGGCTGGCACTGGAGCATGATGAGCTCCCCCAGCGGGTCTTCGTGCTCCAGCAGGTGGTCCGCCAGCACCAGCCGGGCCCCGTCATCGTCCGGATTCGCGCCGATACGGGCGAAGAGCTCCTCGCGCAGCGGCGCGCTCCGGGCCTCACTTTCCTCACGCCGGGTGAGGGCTTTTTCCAGCGCGTCACACAGGGCGGAGGCCTCCGCGCCCAGCACGGGGACCTCCACCTGGGAGATGAGCGTGATGGCGCTGCCGAGCTGCTGCGCATACCCACTGTCGGGAGGCAGGCTCGCGTGCAGCGCGCGGAGCGGCTCGAGGGAGCGCGGGTCCTTCACCAGGATGAGCAGCCTGCAGAGCTGGCGGAAGAGGACCTCGTCATGGGCCTTGGGCAGGGCCGCGAGGGCCAGCAGCGAGGGGGTGAAGCGGGGGTCCGCCCTCAAGATATCGAGGAAGCAGGGCTCCCGGACCATCTCCTCCGCGGAGAGCTGGGCTGACCTGTCCACGATGGACTCGAGCTGGCGCGGCAGGCCGAACCACCGGCCATGGCTCGGCCATGGCCGGTTGGCCAGCTTCGTCAGTCGCTCGGCGAGCACGGCGATGCGCTCGGCCCGCCCCTCGTCCCAGGCCTCCAGCAGCCGCCGGAGGGCCACCTCCTCCTCGGAGCGCTCGAGGGCCTCCAGCGCAAGCCCGAGGAGCCAGGCCACGATGTCACGCATGGCAGGCAGCCTAGCCGGATCCCAGGGGGCACTGTCACTCGGGTGATACGTCCCGCTCGATGTGTGTTGGCGGACACGTCCCATCCAGGTGTCTCGCGATGTCTGGAACCGTCTTTCCCATGCTCTGGCGGTGGAACGCTGGCCGTGGACGGGGCAGACGGCCTCATCCGTGTCGTTGGCGCCCGGGCTCTCCAGGGAAGCCTGTCCGGTGGGGCTTCCCGGGACGCGCGCTCCTCGGACTCCTGGAGGAGCGCCAGGCCTGGTCGACGGCCCCCGACGGCACGAGCACGTTGACCTCGATGTACCCCGCCCATCACGCCTGGCATGGGGCGGTGCTGCTCACCCGGGACGACACGTCGACCCTCTCATTCACCTTGAAAAGGATCGTCTTCAGGCGGCATCACGCGCCGTACAGGGATGGTTCTTGAGCCCTCACCCAGGAGACTCGAACAACTCGGTCAACCCAGTCTCCGACGATGGGGCGTAGGCATAGAGCATGAACTGCGCTCCGGTGTTGTCGATGTTGAAGATGATCTTGCTGTGCCTGCCCTTGTGGACGTGCTCCCCGGTCACGGGATCCCGTGTCGTCTTGCGCCCATTATCATCCACGGTGGTGGCGGATGTGCGGGCGTGGACGGTGCAGCGAAGCCCACGCTTCTCGTACAGCGCCAGCTGGAAGCGCTGGGCATAGGAGCCCATGCCGACGGCCTCGGCCGCCTTGTTTGGGATCTCGTTGGGTTGGACGTTGGGGCCCACCCCTAGCGAGCAGCCTGTCATGTCGATCTTGGTGTCCTGGTTCAACCCCATGTCCAGCAGGAAATCTGCAAAACACGCGGGCCCCATGATGCCGTAGAGATGCAAGCTGCCGTGGCCGCGAGTGATGAGCTTCCTGTCATGGGCTGCCATCAGGCTCGTCATGTACTTCCTGAGCCAGAAGAGGTCGTCACCTTTGCCGACGTAAGGCTTGACGAGGTCGTACCGGAACCCCATGGTCTCAACCCAAGATCCGCCCTTGAAGTGGACCTCGCATTCGTAATTGTCATGTATTCCCACCCGGGTTTTCCGGATTAGCTTCTGCTGATTGTCCCAGATGGCTTTGTCACCCTGTTCTATGAGCACCATGTAGAGTCGAGTAGTCAAGGTTCCCTCTTGTCACTTTCCGGAGCGGTATTGCATGGAGTTGGCGGGTCGGCGCCCGAGTACCGTACCCAGATTGACTCGCCTGAAAGGGATGCACTGTCAGGTGCGCAACCGCTGCAACCCAGATAGGAGCCAGCTTGCCACCCGAACCCTGGCTGAGCTGTGGCGCGCTTCACCCTCCTGGTGTGAACGAGCTCACTTGTCGCGCTTGCCCCTCGTGTGAACCCGTTTACTGAGTGCTCGGAGCTGCTCTCGGTATGGAGGCCGCAGGAGGGTGCGGGCATCCCTGACGGCCCCCGGTGGGGTGCGCGCCATTCTGCAGCATCTCTAGGGTTCAAACCGGTCGGTGTTCCAGTGCGTTGGTCCGATGACAGCGTGCTGAGCTGACGGGAGCGAGGACTGTGCAGTGCGCGGTGCGCATGCGTGTGCACCGCGCTGCACGGGCCACGTGGACGGAGGCATGGTTTCGCCCACCTGGGTGGGGCCTGGGCGCCGCGCCAAAGCGGGCATGTGGGCTGCATTGCGCCGCCCCCCGCACCGGGGCCGGAGCATTCCGCGCCGGCCCCGAGGTGCTGTCTTCTCTCTTTGACAAGAGCACCCCCATGCCTCCGGTAACCCGGGTCCCCCTCTGTGTCCTGCTCGCAGCACTCGCGTGGCTCTTCTCCGGCTGCGGCTCCTCCGAAGACGAGGCCGTGCAGCCTCCTGGCCTCCCCATCGATGTCACCGCCGAGGCGGGCGTGCGCGAGGCGCGCGTCGCGTGGACGGCGCCGGAGCCGAAGCGTGGCGCCCCCGTCCACGCGTACACGGTGCGGGCGAGCCCCGGCGACATCGCGGTGACGGTGCCGGGCAAGGACACCCGGGCCACCGTGCCCGGCCTCGCCAACGGCACGATGTATACCTTCACCGTGCAGGCCTCCAACCCGGTGGGCGAGGGACCGCTGTCCGTGCCCTCGCAGCCCATCACCACGCCGGACCTCCCTGGCGCCGTGGAAATCCTCACCGTCTCCGTCGAGGCCACGCGGGCCACCCTCACCTGGAGGACTCCCGGGTCCGACGGAGGCAGCCCGCTGACCGACAACGTCGTCACCGCGCAGCCAGGCGACGTACAGGTGCGCGTGGCGGGGAACGCGACGACGGCCACGCTCGAAGGGCTGGCGAGCGCGACGCGCTACACATTCACCATCCAAGCCCGGAACGCGGTGGGAGACGGGCCGCGCTCGGACGCATGGGTGACGTCCACGCTCTGTGGCGCGGTCTCCCTCGTGGACT
>NZ_JABBJJ010000302.1 GCF_012933655.1 Pyxidicoccus fallax
GGGGAGGAACTGGTGGTCGCGGAAGAGGAGGTAGAAGCCCTCGCCCGGGGCGAGCGGGTCTCCCACCGCGGAGTGCAGCTCGGGGATGTGCACCTCCAGGTGCCGGGCCAGGCTCTGCCGGAAGGCCTCCGCGGCGGTGTGTGCCAGCGCCTCGCGGCGGGAGCGCATCTGGGCGCGGGCGTCCTCGCGCTCCTGATGGAAGATGCGCTGCAGGCTGACCAGCCCCCAGGCCAGTGCCAGGAGGCCGCAGCCCAGGGCCACGAGCGTGGGAAGGAGGCGGCGCGGCATGGGAGTCCCCTCCGCCCACTATCTCACAGCCGCCAGCCCCAAGAGACCTTTCCCTTACACCTCGGGGCGGAGGATGGTGTCCCTAGGAGAGCGGACAGGCGAACTTCCGGTCCACGGGCTGACAGCGGGGAGCACGCGCCGATGGCGCGAGCGGGTCCGGGTGCGGAGGTTGGGTGGCTGGAGGTGCACGCATGCGCGTCGACTTTCCCCTGTCGCGTCCGGGGCCCGGGGGCCCGGTGGTGCTGTGGGGTGGAGCGCTCCCCGCCGGCAGCCTCAAGTACCTCACCTTCGCGCGCTACATGGAGTCGGTGTCGCCGGAGGCCCGGGGCCTGGTGGAGCTGTCGGGCGCCTCCACCGCGCTGGCGCTGGATGCGCTGGGCCGGGAGCGAGGGCTGCCGGTGGTGGCGGTGACGGACGCCAAGGGCACGGCGTACCTGCGCTCACGGGGCTTCGGTGGCGAGGTGCGCACCGTGCGCGGCTTCAACGAGGCCTGGGAGGTGGCCCTGGGGTACGAGCACCAGGGCTGGTGCTGGCCCCGGCAGCTCGCCAATGGGGCTCTGGTGGAGTGCGTGGAGTCCTGGGCCACGCGGCTGCGCGAGCGGGTGCGCGACGCGTTTCCCACCGTGCGCAGCGTCGTGTGCGGCTTCGGCACGGGCGCCACCGTGGTGGGGCTGCACCGGGCCTTCACGCCGCTCGGCTACGACGTGGTGGCCCTGCAGCCCGCGCCGGGCCGGACGATGCCCGGCTGGCGGCGCTGGGTGGAGCAGAGCCTGGGAGAGGAGGACCTCTTCTACCCGTACCGCGAGCAGGTCCCGCTGGAAGCCGCCGGGGCGACGTGCACCGACGGCCTGGGGGCGCTGCTGGCCCACGCCCGGGCGGAGCACCGGCCGGAGGAGGTGCTCGTCATCTCCCATGACGCGCGCCCTCCGTTCGGCTGAGGGCTACGGCTGCTGCTGCTGCTGCGCGCCCGCGCCACCGCCCCGGCCCCAGCCGGCGCCACGCATCGGGCGCTCCTCGCGCCGCAGCTCCTGGTACTGGGCCTTCTGGCCCTCGTCGAGCAGCGCGTTCATCTCCCGGTCCGTCTGCTCGCGCTCGGCGCGCAGCTCCTGGCGCACGTCGCGCGGGCTCTTCGTGCCGGCGCTGACCTCCTGCAGGAGCGCCTGGCGCTTCGTGTCCTCGGCCTGGAGGCGGCGCGTCAGCGTCTGCTCCTGGTTGTAGTTGAGCCGCGCGTCGCTCACGAACTTGCGCACGCGCTCGTTGCGCTGCGTCTGGGCCTGGGCCTCGGTCTGCATCCACGCCTGCTGGCGCGTCTCACGCTGCTCGGTGCGCATCTCGTCCTGGACGGCGCGCACCGCGTCCTTCAGGTAGGCGCGCCCGCCCTCGGAGTTCAGCGCCTCGCCGGCCACCATGCTCCGGACCTCGGCGCGAAGCTGCTCCAGCTCCGCGGTGAGCGCCGCGGGAGCGCCGGCCACCACGCCGCCGTCCGCGGAAACCACCGGACGCTGCTCCAGCGCGATGAGCCGGCGGGACAGGCCCAGCGTGGTGTCCTCCAGCGCGCGCACCCGGCGCTCCAGGTCCTCCACGTCGGCCGGGGAGGCGCCCACGGGGGCCTCCTGCACGACGGGGGCGGGGGCGCTCTTCTCTCCCGAGCCCCAGAGGGACACGCCGAGCGCGGCGGAAGCAAGGACGAGGGAGGCGATACCGAGGAGCTTGTTCATGTCTTCTCCGACGGAGGCGGGGGCCGCGTATTCCATACCCCGCCCGGCCGGAGGGCTCCACCCTCACACAGGGTGCGTGGCAGTCCTACCCGAGGTTGCGGCGGGCGGGCGTCGGCCCCTGGAAACGCATGAAGCCGCGCGTGGCCCGGACGGGCTCGACGCGCGGCTCCAGTGCTTCAGCCGTCAGCCGGAATCAGGCGTTGCGGCGGACCATGGCGACCTCGAGGTTGCGCTCGGTGAGGTAGCCGTTGGCCAGCTTGCCCGGGCGGTACATCTTCCCGCTGTCGTCCACGTAGAAGCGGTTGTTCGGGTTGGTGTCGGCGCCCTTGGCCTTCTGCGACGTGCCCGGGTCGTGGAAGGTGTAGTAGGTGCGGCCCTTCTCGTCGACGCCGCGGCCGGTGATGACCACGAAGTGGTCCGTCAGCTTGTCCGCGTTGTAGTCCGAGTCCTTGTGGCTCACGCCCACGACGACGGGCTTGCCCGCGTTGAGCTGCTGGTCGATGTAGTTGCGACCCTCGGCGGCCTTCTTGGAGTTGATGGACAGCTGGCCCTTGGAGTTCTCGCCCGTGGCCACCTGGATGCGGTTGTCCGGGCCCGTCACGGTGGCGCCCGCGGCCTTCGCCATGGCGACGGCGGCCTTGAAGCACGCGGTGTCGCCGGGGGTGAAGCCGTGGCCCCCCTCGTACTGGCTGTAGAAGGGCACCTTGACGTTCTTCGACGCGGCCTTGTCCGGCTTCGCGGTGGCGCCCGTGTCCTCCACCGGCTTGTTGCCCTGGGGCTTGTTCTCGGTGGCCGGCTTCGTCTCCGGCTTCGCCTCCGGCTTGGAGCCGCCGCCCGCCTGCTCCTTCTTGAGCATGGCCAGCGCGTCCTTCACCTCGTTCTTGAAGCGGTTGGCCACGCCCTCCTGCACGTCACGCGAGTTGCGCGTGAAGTGCACCAGCTCGCCGCTGCCGTTGCGGCGGCCGCGCTCGGCGTAGACGGCCTTGATGATGTCCTCGTCGCTCATCTTCGAAGGGTCCTTGCCCTTCATGGCGGCCTTGAAGATGTCGTCCGAGTTGTTGCGGTGCTGCACGGAGGTGGACCAGGCCACGTCCTGCAGCGCCTTGGAGCGGGTGGTGACGTCCAGGCCGGTGGCCTTCTTGATGTTGGCCACCTGCGGGTCGTAGTGCGACTTCTTGATGGCGTCGTGCTGCGCCTGGAAGAAGCCCTCCGGGTCCTTCTTGGCCAGCCCCTTCCAGGCGGCGGTGAACTCCGCGCTGCCGGGCGTCTTGCCGGCCAGGGCCTTGTGGTACTCGGGGTAGGTGTTCTTCAGCCCGTCCACGAACTCCTTCGCGGAGCCCGTCTTGCTGGCGAACTGGTAGGCGCCGTAGGACACGCCGCCCGCGTCGCCCTTGCCCGTGGACACGGTGCCGGGGCCCTGCGCCTCGTACTTGCGGCTCAGGCTGCCCAGGTCCTTCGAGGAGGCGGGGCTGCCCTGGGTGGGCTTGGACGTGTCGGTGGTGGGCTGGGTCGGCTTCGTCTCGGGCTTGAACGAGTCCACCGGCTTCTGCGGCTTCTGCGGCTTGCTGCCGGTGCCGGGCTTCGCCTGGAAGTCGTCGGACTTGCCGGGGAGGCGGAGGACCTGACCCGGGTGGATGAGGTCCGGGTTCTTGATCTTGTTCAGCTTCACCAGCTCGGCGACCGTGGTGCCGTTGGCCTTGGCGATTCCCGACAGATTCTCGTTACGGCTGACCGTGTGGTGGCTTCTGTTGTTGCTGACGCTCGTCATGTGTCCGTTCCCCAGCCGGGTGCCCTGTAGGCCCTGTGACGCTCGACCTGATGTGAGTCCTGATCCCATTATCCGCGGGTCCCGCAAAATGTTGCGTGGGGGGCCGGGTTTCATGTCGGAGAGGGTAGGTTCCAGGGCTCCGCGGTTTCGTTGGACCAGGGAGAAGAACGGATGAAGGGCAAGAGCGCGGTGCTGGGGTTGTTGGCGGCGGGCTGGGCGGCGGTGGCCCCGGCCCAGCAGGCGGGGGAGCAGCTCACGGGCGTCTACCGCAAGGACGGCGCCGAATTGGCGGTCCTCCAGGGCGACAACGAGACGTTGCTCTACTACGGGGCGGGCTTTCCCCAGGGCCAGAGCGTGGGCACCTGCGAGTGCCCCCTGGTGCTCCAGAAGAAGGACTCCGCCACGCGCTGGAGCCTGAAGAGCACCGACTCCGAGGACACGTGGACCCTGCGCCTGGAGCCCGGGCGGCTGTCGCTCACCGGCGGCAGCCCCGAGTGCTGTGGCGCGGGCTGGCCCGGGGAGGAGGCCTTCTCCCGGCAGGGCGCCGTCCCGCCGCGGACCTGCAAGGTGAAGGCGCCCCGCGCGTACTTCCATGCCCCGGACGCGCGGAACACCCAGCGCAAGGCCTTCGTGGTGGCGGGGGACACGGTGCAGGCCTTCGTGCCCGCGATTGAGCCGGACTTCGTCCCCGCGCGCTTCGCCGCCAAACGCGTGACGGTGGGCATGCTGCGGCGCGAGCAGCTCGAGTGCCAGCCGCAGCAGGGCAGCGCTCCGGCCGCCTCGGCCAGCACGGTGGACGTGAAGCCCATCGCCGGCCGCTGGGTGGCGGTGGACCGCAAGGGCAAGGGGTTCATCCTCAACGAGTACTGCGACGCCAACGTCCCCTCCATCGACATCAAGGCCCCGGGCGTCCTGAACATCGACTACGGCCAGGAGGACGAGGAAGTGGAGGTGAAGGGCCTGAAGCCCGGCGCGGCGGGCGCGTACTCGGTGGACGTCCAGTTCTCCGGAGGCCAGCGCGAGACGCTGGCGTGGAAGGTGGTGGACGCGAAGCGGAGCGTCATCGAGCTTCGCGGTCGCACCCAGTACTTCGCGAAGGGGCAGCTCTACGTCCGCGAGGACAAGAAGGGCGGCATCCCCGTGAAGAAGGAGAAGTGCGAGCCGCACGAGTAGCGCGCGGCCCGCACCCCGGGCTCAGGCAATCTTGAAGGTGTCCAGCTCCGGCACCGGCTCCAGCAGCAGCGGGGCCGAGTGCAGGTAGGCCGTGGAGCGGCGCTTCTGGTCGATGTCGTCGTAGACGCGCTGCACCTGCCTGGGCGTCAGGCCCATCACCTCGGCGGCCTCCTCGGTGGACACGCCGTGGTTCCTGGCCCACATGAGCAGGTCCAGCTGCGAGTAGTGCACGGAGAAGTAGAAGTCCTCCTGGGACTGCGGAAGGCTGAAGGTGTCCGTGGTGGGCTCGCCGCTGGTGATTTCGTCGATGACGCCCAGGTGCTTCGCCAGCCGGTAGACCTGCGTCTTGTAGAGACCGGCGATGGGCTTCACGTCCGCCGCGCCGTCACCGAGCTTCACGAAGAAGCCCTGGTCGTACTCCAGGCGGTTCGGCGTGCCGGCCACCGCGAAGTTCAGCCGGTCCGCGTGGAAGTAATCCATCATCTTCCGCGTGCGCTGCTTGAAGTTCGTGGCGGCGACAATCTGCGTGTACGCCTGGGGCGTGAGGCGGAAGCGGCGCTCCTCGCCGTTCACCTGCACCACCACGTAGAAGAAGTTCACCGCGTCCGTGTTGAGCCGGTCGCCGTGCATGACGATCTTCCACTTCATGTCCGGGGTGAACTCGGGGAACACCGAGCGCACCGCCTCGTCGCGCTGCCGGTAGCAGCCCGCCGCCTCCAGGATGGGGGCGATGTCGTGGAGCTGGTACTTGATGCCCAGCTTCTCGCAGAGCTTGCGGCCCAGCTGCGAGCTCCACCCGCTGGAGTCGCGCTCCGGCAGGAGGATGCCGAAGACCCGGTCCGGCCCCAGGGCCCGCGTCGCCAGCGCCGCCACGCACGCCGAGTCGATGCCGCCGGAGATGGCCACCACCAGCCCGCGCTTCTTCAGCTTCTTGAGCACCGCCTCGCGCAGCTTCTCGGACAGCTCGGCCGCCTTGGCCTCGCAGTCCATGTCCAGCACCTGCTTGGAGAACTTCATCGTGTCCACCCTTCTCGATGCTTCACGAAGAACCGACTGACGAATACCGGGTGCGCAGCTCCGCCTTGAGCACCTTGCCGGCGGGGCCTCGGGGCAGCGCATCCGTGAACACCACGTGCTTCGGCACCTTGTGCGCCGGCAGCGACTCGCGGCAGAAGCGCCGCAGGTCGTCGTCCTTCACCTCGGCGCCCGTGTGCGGCACCACCACCGCGCAGGCCGCCTCGCCGCCCAGCGCGTCTGGCACGCCCACCACGGCCACTTCCTTCACGGCCGGGTGGCTCGCCAGGTGGTGCTCGAGTTCCGCCGGGCTCACCCGGTGGCCGTTCACCTTGAGGATTTCCTTCGCGCGGCCCACCAGGAAGAAGAAGCCGTCCGCGTCGCGCCAGGCCAGGTCTCCCGTCCACAGCCAGCCGTCGCGCAGCACGGCCGCCGTCTCCTCGGGCGCGTCCAGGTAGCCGGGCGTGACGTTGGCCCCGCGCGCGACGAGGTGGCCCGTCTCGCCCACGGGCAGCGGCGTGCCGTCCTCCGCCACCACGCGCAGCTCCACGCCGGGGATGCCGATGCCGATGGAGCCCGCCTTCTCCTTCGCGAGCCTCGGGGGCAGGTAGCTCAGCCGCGCGGTGGCCTCCGTCTGGCCGTACATGACGTACAGCTCGGCGGGGTGGAAGGCCTCGCGCGTCCACTGAGTCGTGTCCGGCGCCATGCCTCCGCCGGCCTGGGTGAGGTAGCGCAGCTTCAGCTTCGACAGCGCTTCGGGGCTGGCCTGCCGCTTCAGCAACTCGAAGGTGAGGGGCACGCCCGCGAAGCCGGTGCTGCCCTCCGCCGCCATGGCCTCCAGCACCACCTGCGGGTACATGAAGCGAGGGTCCAGGAACACCGAGCCGCCCACGAGCAGGTGCGTCTGGAGGACGCTCTTCCCGTAGCAGTAGTGCAGCGGGAGGATGAGGTGCGCGCGGTCCGCGGGCGTCAGGCCGAGGTACTCCACGATGGAGCGCGTGTTGGCGGCGATGTTGCCGAAGGTCTGGATGACGCCGCGGGGCGTGCCCGTGCTGCCGGACGTGTAGACGATGGCGGCGTGCGCGTCGGCCGGAGTGGAGGGCAGCGTGTCGAGCGGCGTGGGCTGTGCTTCCGGGGCGAGTGCGCCGTCCTCCTGCACCCACGTGCACGCGGCGGGCGCGAGCACCTGGAGCATGCGCTCCGGCGGAGGCGAGGCATGCACGACGTACAGGTGACTCAGGACGGGCTTGCCGGTCCACCGGCGCGCGTCCTGGCCGAAGAGGAAGGCCTGTCGCGCGCCCGTCTGCGCGAGGATGGCGTCGAGCGACGCGGCGCCGGCCTCGCGGTCCAGCTCCACCGCGCACGCGCCCAGCGCCTGCACCGCGAGCCCCGCCACCACCGCCGCCGGGCCGAGGGGCAGGGCGATGAGCACCTTGTCACCCTGGCCCACGCCCGCCGCGCGCAGGTGGCCGGCCAGCGCCAGCATCCGGTCCGCGAGCTGCCGGTAGCTCAGCCGCACCCACGGCGAGTCCACCGCGGGCGCGTCCGGCGTCCGCGCGGCGTGGGCCAGCACCCACGCGGGAGAGGAGTCCACCCTGCTCATGCGGCCTCCCGAGCCACCGTGGGTGGCTCCGTGTGTCGCGGCGCGCACGTTGAGGAGATGTGCACCCTGCTCATGCGGCCTCCCGCGCCACCGAGGGCTGCTCCGCGTGTCGCCGCACGCGCGCTGGGGAGAAGTCCACCGCGCTCATGCCGCCTCCAGCACCACCGCGTCCACGTCCGCCTGGGGCGGAGGGCGCGGGTGGAGAAAGTGGTGGGCGAGCAGCTGCGTGGACGCGATGGCGAAGAGGGCCATGGTGTCCGCCTCGCTCTCCGTGGAGTTGGGTGCACGCAGCTTGGCCACCAGCCGCTCCGCCTTGCGAGCATCGAAGACGCCCACCTTCGCCACCGCCTCGGGCGCGAGCAGCTCGCGCGCCCAGGCCGGCGCGTCCGGGCCCACCAGCGCTCCGGCGATGGGGGCGCGGTAGGGGAACTTGCCGCGCTCCAGGATGGACGCGGGCACCTTGCCACGGGCGAAGCGCTTGAGCAGGTGCTTCTCGTCCAGCCCCTTCAACCGCAGCCGCTCCGGCACGCGTGCGGCGAACTCCATCACCGCCGTGTCCAGGAAGGGGAAGCGGCCCTCCACCGCGTTGCCCAGCAGCATCCGGTCGCCCTGCGCGGACAGGAGGTAGCCCGACAGCAGCGTCTTCGCCTCCAGGTACTGCGCGCGCGCCAGCGGCCGCCACCGGGCCACGTGCTTCGGCACCGTCCGCAGCACCGACGCCACCGGGTCCTCGTCCGCCACGCGCGCGGCGAACTCCGGCGCGAGGAAGCGCAGGATGCGACCGCTGTTGGCCCACCGCACCAGGTGCGAGAAGCCCAGGCTCTCCGGCGCGTCCAGCCCCATGCCGAAGAACTCGCGCAACAACTCCACGTTCTGCTGGCTCACCGACAGGGTGGGGTACAGCCGCCGCAGGAGCAGCGGGCGGTACTTCGACGCCGGGTGGCGCGCCCAGAACTGACGGACCTTCGTCTCCTTGAAGAGGTCGTAGCCGAGGAACATCTCGTCCGAACCCTCTCCGGTGAGGACCACCCGGATGCCGTTGTCCCGCACCCAACCACTCAGCCGCAGGAAGGGCGCGGGCGCGGAGCGCATCATCGCCTGCTCGGCGTGGAAGATGACGCCGGGCACCAGCCCGCCAATGTCCCCGTCACGCATCTCCACCACGCGGTGCCGCGTGCGCAGCTCCTCCGCCACGGTGGCTTGATGCTGGCGCTCGTCGAAGCGCGCGTGCGCGAAGCCCACGGAGAAGGTGCGCAGCGTGCCGCCGAGCTGCTCCTGCGCCAGCGCGCACAGCAGACTCGAGTCCAGCCCGCCCGACAGGTACGCCGCCACCGGCACGTCCGCCCGCAGCCGCAGGCGCACCGCGCGCTCCAGCACCGTGCCCAGCTCCTCCAGCAGCCTCGGTGCGTCCGCCGCGTCCGGCGTCACGCCGAAGTCCAGGTCCCAGTACCGGAACACGTCCAGCTTCCCGTCCCGGAAGCGGGCCGAGTGCGCGGGTGGCAGCAGGCACACGCCCTCGAACGAGGTGCGCGGCGCCACCGGAGACCAGAGCTGGAAGGTCTGCTTGAGTCCTCGCGCGTCCAGCGCAGGCGTCACCAACCCGCCCGCGAAGAGCGCCTTGGCCTCCGAGCCGAACGCCAGGTGCCCTCCGGGCAGCTCCGCGTAGTACAGCGGGCAGATGCCCACCCTGTCGCGCGACAGCCACAGCGTCCTGTCGCGTGGGTCCCACAGGGCGAAGGCCCACTGGCCCTCGAAGCGGCGCACGCAGTCGATGCCCCACGTGAGGAACGCCGCGAGGATGACCTCCGTGTCCGAGCGCGTGCGGAACGCGTAGTGCCCGGCGAGCTGCTCGCGCAGCTCCACATGGTTGAAGATTTCGCCGTTGAAGACGACGGTGAGCCCCGTCGCGGTGTCCCGCATGGGCTGGTGCCCGCCCTCCAGGTCGACGATGGACAGCCGCGTGTGGCCCAGGCCCACGCCGTCCAGCACCAGGGCCCGCTGCGCATCGGGACCCCGGTGCTTGATGCTGGCGGTCATCCGGCGCAGCCGCCGCGCCGCCCCGGCGTCCCCGCCCGCCGGAAAGGTGAAACCCGCGATGCCGCACATGGCGTGGCCCCCTTGTCCTCTCAGCTGGCCCGCGACAGCTGCTGCTTCTTCTCGACGAAGGCCACCACGCGCGACAGCGAGTCCAGGTTCTCCGGCACCAGCTCGCGGTCCTCCAGCTTGATGCCGAAGTCCTGCTCCAGGAAGGCCACCAGCTCCATCATCCCCGTGGAGTCGATGAGGCCCTTGCGGAGGAAGGAGTCGTCGTCCGAGAAGTCGTCCACGAAGAAGGTGTCGACGATGAAGCCGCGAATGCGCTCACGAGTGCTCATGGATTCCGTCCTGTCTGTGTATGGGGGTGAGAAGGGTGGAGGCCCGGGCCGCGCGGGAGGCGGACCGGACGGGAATGCCTGCCTGGGGTGACGCCTCAGGCCCCGGACTCGCGGGAGACCAGCTCCAGGCTCATGTTGCGAGCGGGGTTGCCCATGGCGAGCGTGTCCGGGGGGACGTCGTGCGTGACGATGCTGCCCGCGGCGACGACGGAGCGGGCGCCCACGCGCACCCCGGGCATGAGGATGGCCCCGTGCGCCACCCAGACGTCATCCTCGATGACGATGGGCGCGGTGGTGCGTCCGTCCCGGTCCGCGATGCGCACGAACGACGCGAACATGCACCGGGCGCCAATCCGCACGGAGACCCAGGACTCCAGCGAGACGCCGTAGTTGAACTGGACGTCGGAGCCGATGACGAGCCGGGCGCCCTCGTGACACACGAGCGAACTCGGCATCATCCCGCCCACGAAGGTGAGCCGGTCCCCCAGCTCCACCGCGCCCTCGTTGCTCACCAGCATGGGCCCGTAGGCCGCCACGTTCTGTCCCACCGTCTGGAACGAGCGGAACAGCCAGCGCGCGCGCGCCAGCGCCACCGCGCGCTCGGCGCGGGGCGTCAGCGACTCGCGCAGGTCCTGCACGCGCGCCATGACGGACGTCAGCGGAGCGGGAAGCAGTCGCGCGTTCATCCGGCCACCTCCCGGCGAATCACTCGCGGAGGCGAGCCGCCCACCGTCACGGCGGGAGGAATGCGGCGGGAAATCACGGTGCCGGGGGCCACGGTGGCGCCCTGCTGCACGTGCGTGCCGGGGAGCAGGATGGCCCGCGAGCCCACCGTCACGCCCGCCTCGACGACGAGGGGGACGGAGGCGGGCCGCTCGTGCCGGTTGCCCCGCAGCGGGTGATGCTGGTTGTCCATCACCTTGCAGAAGGTGCCCAGCCGGGCGCCCGCGCCAATGGTGATGGATTGGAGCGCCTCGAGCGAGGCGCCGCCCTCGATGACCACGTCGTCGCCGAGGAGGATGCTGCCGCCCCGCATCGCATGCAGCTCGATGGGAGCCACCCGTCCGTCCAGTACCACGCGGTGGCCGACGCGGATTTCTCCGGGTCCGTGAATCCACACGCGGCCGAGCACCGTGGGGGCTTCCCCCACCACCCGGCATTTCCGAAGCTTCATTCGCGAGAGGAGCGAACTCCACCCGCGTGACACGGGAAGGATTGTCGGGGTCATGTCAGGGTGTGGCTTGGACCGCGGGAATGGGAGGCTGCACGGCGGGCGCCGGCAGGGTGGACAGGAAGGCGAGGAACTCGCGGGCGATTCGGACCTGGCCCGTGGCGTTGAGGTGGCTGCCGTCATCCGTGTACGCCGGTGACATGGCTGGCCACTCCTCGCCGTTCAGCTCGTACGTCTCCGCCAGGCCCTCGGGCCCGGTGGACTCGAACGCCGCCAGATCGAACAGCGGCGCCTTGCCGCCGTACGTCTGGCGCAGCAGCCGGTTGAACGTCTCGCGCTGCACGTTCTCCAGGGTGCCCCACACCGGCCGCCCCATCAGCTCCTTCATCCACGCCTTGGCGCCGCGCTGCACGGTGGTCAGCGGCACGGTGACGTGGGCGAACGTGGTGCCCGGGTGGCGCGCCTTCAGCCCGTCCATCGTCGCGCGGTACTTCTCGAACAGGGCGCGCGCGTCCGTGGTGCCGCTGAAGTCGATGTAGCAGAACTTGAAGAAGGCCACGTCCGCCCCCTTCGCGATGCCGCCGTCCACCCGCCGCTCGAAGTCGGCCAGCTTCGACTCGGGCTTCATGTTCTCGCCCACCCGTGCGTGCGCGAGGGTGCCCGGTGCCACCGTCTCCGTGGGGGACTTCACCTCCACCACGGGCAGGGCCGGGGCCACCTGCCGGACGCCATCGAGGATGTTTCCACCCACCGACTGATGGCCGAAGAAGATGCGCTGCTGGGACAGCTTCTCCAGGGACACGCCCGCCGTGGGCGTGGAGGCCGGCGCCGCGTACGCCGCGCCGTGGAGGGCCATGAGCATGACCGCCGGCAACACCAGCGCGCTCAGCCTCACGAGAAAGGTCCACTCAAAGTGCATGTGGACTCTTAAACCCGGCGCTCGGCAACCGTCAAAGGCCCCAGGGTCCAAGAGATCCGTGAGCCCATAAGTGCTGGAACTCCGGGCTTTGTATGAGGACCGACCAACTGCCCGTCCGCCCCGTGAGGAATTGGACGTCACGGCGTGTTGGACGGGGCGGCGCGGCTACTCCGAGCGCAGGGAGACCGCGGGGGACACGCGGCTGGCGCGCAGCGCGGGCAGCCAGCTCGCCAGCAGCGACACGGCGGCCAGGGCGGCGGCGACACCCAGGAAGACGGTGGGCTCGCTGGCGTCCACGCCATACAGCAGCGAGGCGAGCAGCCGCGTGCAGCCGAAGGCGGCCACGAGCCCCACGCCCACGCCCACCAGCGTCAGGCGCAGGCCCTGGCCCAGCACCAGGCTCAGCACCTGGCGCGGGTGCGCGCCCAGCGCCAGGCGGATGCCCAGCTCGCGCGTGCGCTGGCCCACGCTGTACGCCATGACGCCGTAGACGCCCACGCCGGCCAGCACCACCGCCAGCAGGGCGAAGGCGGCCAGCAGCCGCGCGGTGGCCGTGGGGCGCAGCAGCTGCCGGTCCACGCGGTCCGCGAAGGGCCCCAAATCATAGACGGGCTGCTCCGAGTCCACCGCCCGCACCTCCCGGCGCACCACGTCCGTCAGGGCCGAGGCGGCGCCGCGCGTGTGCAGGAGCAACGTCATGGTGCCCACCGGCACCTGCCCCATGGGCAGGTACACCTCCGGCCGGGCGGGGAGGGTGAGCTGGTCATGCCGCACGTCCGCCACCACGCCGACGATTTCGTGGAACGCCGAGTCCCCGTTCCAGTCCAGCTTCACCCGCCGGCCCAGGGCCTCGCCGCCAGCGAGGTAGGTGCGGACGAAGGCCTCGTTGACGATGGCGACGGGCGCGCCCCGCTCCCCATCCTGGGGCCCGAAGGCGCGGCCCTGCCGCACGGCGATGCGCATGGTGCGGAAGTAGTCGGTGCTGGCCACGCGGTACTCGGCCATGCGCTGCTCGCCGGGCTGGGCCGTGTCGCCCTCCAGGATGAAGTCCCCATTCGTGTTGGAGCTGCCCAGGGGCGCGTCGTTGATGAAGCCCACGGCCTCCACGCCGGGCTGCCCCGCCATGCGGCCCTCCAGCTCCGAGAAGAAGGCCCGCTGGGCATGGGCGTCCGTGTACTTCTCCGCGGGCAGCGTCAACCGCGCGGCCAAGAGGCCGTCCATCTCGAAGCCCAGGTCCACCGCCTGCACGTTGCGCAGCGTGCGCACCAGGAGGACGGTGCCCACCAGCAGCACCAGCGCCAGCGCCAGCTGCACCATGACGAGCCCGTTGCGCAGCGGGTGGTGGGCGCGCGCGCCCACGGCGCTGCCGGACTGCCGCAGCAGGGGCAGCACGTCCATGCCCGAGGTGTGCAGCGCGGGCGCCAGCCCGAAGAGCAGCCCCGCGCCCACCGACAGCGCCACGCTGAAGGCCAGCGCCGGGCCGCTCAGCTCCACCGGCGTCAGCCGCAGCATGCTGGCCGGCAGCAGGGTGCGCACCAGCTCCAGCCCCCACAGCACGAGCAGCAGCCCCAGCGCGCCGCCCAGCAGCGCCAGCAGCACGCTCTCCGCCAGCGCCTGCTGCATGCGCCGGCCCCGGCTGGCCCCCAGCGCCGCGCGGATGGCCCCGTCGCGCTGCCGCGCCAGCGTCCGCACCAGCATGAGGTTGGCCACGTTGGCGCAGGCGATGAGCAGCACGAAGGCCACCGCCGCCCACAGCGTCCACAGCATGGGCCGCGTGTTCGAGGTGAGGTGCTCCTGCCACCGCACCGCCATCACCCGGTGCGTCGACTGGCCCGGCTCCGCCCGGTCGATGGCCACGGCCACCCGCCCCAGGTCCTCCCGCGCGGCCTCCAGCGACATCCCCGGCGCCAGCCGCCCCAGCACGCTCAGGTAGTGCTGGCCGTGCGCCTGCGCGTCCAGCCAGTGGGGGACCCAGACCTCCGTGTCCTCGCTGAAGTCCGGGAAGGTGAAGTCCTCCGGCAGCACGCCCACCACGGTGTGGCTGCGCCCGTTGAGCACCACCGTGCGTCCCACCCCGTCCGCCGCGCCGCCGAGCGTCCGCTTCCAGAAGCCGTGGCTCACCACCACCACGGACGCGGCGTTCCCGGGCTGCGCGTCCTCGTCCGTGAAGTCGCGCCCCTGCGAGGGCCGCACCCCCAGCGTGCCGAAGAAGTCCGGGGTGACGCGCGCCGCGCGCACCCGCTCCGGCGCGTCCACGCCAGTGCGGTTGAGGTCCGTGCGCGCGTAGCCCGACAGCCGCGCGAAGCCCCGGCCGTGCTCCCTCCACCCCAGCAGCTCCGGCGGCGACACGGACGCCGTCTCGATGCGCTCCTGATGGCACCAGAGGCGCACCAGCGCCCCGGGCTCCGGGAAGGGCAGGGGCCGCAGCAGCATGGCGTGGATGGCGCTGAAGAGGACGGTGTTCGCGCCAATGGCCAGCGCGAGCGTGATGCCAGCGGCCAGCGTGAAGCCGGGCGTGCGCGACAGGGTGCGCAGCGCGTAGCGGAAGTCCTGGCGGAGGGAGTCCATATGCCCCATGCCCAGAGCGAAGGACATGCCAGCCCCGGTGTTCAGGCAACCCCCCGGCTTTGCGGGACAAGCTCCCCCCGCCACATCCCGCCCCCTGCACGGAAGCGGGATGTCGCGTCCCGGAAACGGACACCCGGGCCCGGCTCCCCGGCCACGGGCACACGGGGCAGGCGGCCCCGGGCCCGTGGGCGCCCGACGTCAGTTCACGTTCCAGCGCGCGGCAATCTCCTCGCACGCCAGCTTCACGTCATTCATCCGGCGCTGCTGGGCGCGCGGCGCGAAGTGCAGCCGGCCAGCGAACACGTCGAAGACGCCGACGAGGCGCGGGTCCACCGGGCCGCGCTGCTCCAGCCGCTCCTCCGCGTAGCGCTGGAGCACCGTGGCGATGTACTGCCCGGCGCGCTCGTCCAGCGGCGTGTGCTTGGAGAAGTAGAGCTTCAGCAGGCCGGAGCGCATCTGGCCCTGCGCGTCCACGCTGCGCAGCAGCACCTCCGGCCGCACGTTGATGGCCACGCCCGACAGCTCCAGCGGCGGCAGGTCCTCCTGCACCGGGCTGGCCACCGCGTGCGCCCCGAGCCCGTCCACGGACTTCAGGCAGTGCTGCAGCGCCTCGGCGCACAGCGCCAGCCGGTGCGCGTCGAAGTCCGACTCGGGCGCGGCGTTCAGAAGCCGACGCTGGTGGTAGCGGAGGATGACCTCGTCGCGGCCCTCGCAGAGGAACTCGACGATGGCCTGCGCGGCGGCGGGGTAGCGCAGGTACTGCGGGTCCACCGGGTGCTTCTGGCCGTGGATGATGCGCTTGCGCAGCGAGGGCGTCGCGGTCAGGTACTGGCCCAGCTTGTTGACGGAGACGCGCGGGTTCTCACGGGTGGCAGTCATGGCGACCTCTTTCCTTTCCGACTTCGTTGATGAAAGGAGACTACCGGAGGGGTCTGACATCCCCTCGGCCGCCCGCCTGCCCCTGTCTCTTATACA